>CALZMR010000008.1:3134-41249 GCA_945788575.1 uncultured Woeseiaceae bacterium | reverse complement strand
GCCACCACGTGACATCAACGTCGTCGCGAACGCTACTATTTCCTCGGGAATCGGATATGCAAGCGCGACCGATGCATTAGGCGTCGTGGACATATCCAGAAACCCGACGATCGCCTATTTTCCGGTCGGCAAGACCACGATCACTTGGACGGCGACGGACGCGGCCGGCAACGTCGGCACAGCGACACAAACGGTGACGGCGAAAGAGCGTGGTGGCACCGGCGCGTTCGGTTTGAGCGAATTACTGTTGCTATGCCTGTTCTTCGGATGGCGAGTTTCCGTTCGAAAATTCGGAAGAAGCGAGTAAGGACGCGTATCGCTCGGGACCGAGCAACGTCATTGATGTGTGGCAGGTAGTAGCGCCTAAAGGGTAGCGGACGCACGCCCGAGTCAGCCAAGGAGCGCCTGATGCGACGACCTATGCGGCGCTTACGCAGCAAGCGGGCGGTGCCTCGCATTGCCTCGTTCCTGCGACCATCACCCTGGTGGTCGGTCCGCGATCACCGACGTCAATGGATCATTCGTGGATAGGCGGACTGGGAGCGAGCCTGCGTAGCAGGCGAATAATCCTGGTGGGCGCATAACCGCCCCACCACACGAGTTACAAATCCCGGATCGAAGGCTACACTGGCGGCCCGCGATACAAGAAAAGAGCATCACCCGATGAGCAGACTAGCCGCATTCAACTTTCAGGGCTGGATCGAAGAGCACCGGCACCTTCTGAAGCCGCCGGTCGGCAACAAGCAGATTTGGGAAGATGCCGACATGATGGCGTTCGTCGTCGGCGGTCCGAATCAGCGTACCGACTATCACGACGACCCGGTTGAGGAGTTCTTCTACCAGCTCGAGGGCGACATGGTGCTGAAGATCTTCGATGACGGGGAGTTCTACGACGTCGTCATTCGCGAAGGCGATGTATTCTTCCTGCCCAAGCATGTCCGTCACTCACCGCAACGGCCGATGGCCGGCAGTGTTGGCCTTGTGATCGAGCCCAAACGCCCGCCCGGCGAGAAAGACGCATTCGAGTGGTACTGCTTCGACTGCGGCTGCCTCGTGCATCGCGTCGAGGTGATTCTAAAGTCGATCGTGCACGATCTGCCGCCCCTGTATCAGGCGTTCTACGCCGACGAGGAAGCGCGAACCTGTCCGGACTGCGGCGCATTGCATCCGGGCAAGGAACCACCCGAAGGGTGGGTCCAGCTTCCCGCGCGAGCTTGAAACCGTTATGAATTACGAGCCCACTCTCGAGTTCGCGAGGGCGCAGGACGAGGCCGATCCTCTTCGAAGCTACCGCGACCGCTTTCACTTTCCATCACTCGGCACGAGTGAGCTCGCCTATTTCACCGGGCACTCGCTCGGCCTGCAGCCGAAGACGGTCAGGGCGGCGGTTGAGCTGGAACTCGATGAATGGGCGAGGTACGGCGTCGAGGGGCATTTCCACTCGACGAACCCGTGGTATAGCTACCATGAGTTGCTGACGCCGCCCATGGCCGAGATCGTTGGCGCGAAAGAGTCCGAAGTCGTCTGCATGAACTCGCTGACGACCAATATCCACTTGCTGTTCGTGTCCTTCTATCGTCCAACGAAGGATCGCTACAAGATCATCAGCGAAGCAAAGATGTTCCCGTCGGATCGCTACCTGTTGGAGACTCAGGCGCAGTTTCACGGCTTCGATCCGGACGACGCCATAATCGAAGTGGCGCCACGCGAAGGCGAGAGGTTCATTCGTGACGAAGACATTCTGAGCGCCATCGAGGCGAATGCCGATGAGCTCGCGCTGGTGTTTTTTGGTGGCGTCAACTATTTCACCGGTCAGCTGTTCGATATGCCGGCGCTGACCGATGCAGCTCATGCGGTGGGCGCCGTTGCCGGTTTCGACCTCGCTCACGCGGCCGGCAACGTGCCTTTGTCCCTGCACGACTGGGACGTGGATTTCGCCGCCTGGTGCTCCTACAAGTACCTGAACTCGAGCCCCGGCAACGTCGGCGGGATATTCGTGCACGAGCGCCATGGCCGGAGCTTCGATCTGCCGCGTTTCGGTGGTTGGTGGGGGCACGACAAGGACACGCGATTCCAGATGAAGCCGGGCTTCCAGCCCATGGAGGGCGCCGAGGGCTGGCAGCTCAGCAACGTACCCATACTCGGGATGGCGGCGATGAAGGCGTCCCTCGACGTCTTCGCTGAAGCCGGAATGAAGACGCTGCGCGAGAAGAGCGAGAAGCTGACGGGCTATCTCGAATACACCGTCGATCTCCTGGCCGAAGAGTTTCCCGATGCCGACATCAGCATCATTACGCCACGCGATCCCGCGAAACGCGGTTGTCAGATTTCGATGGACGTTGCTGGGCGCGAGAGAAAGCTGTTCGACGACATGATCGCGGCCGGCGTCATCGCCGATTTTCGCGAGCCCTGCATCATTCGGATGGCGCCAGTACCGCTGTACAACACCTTCGAGGATGTATTCACGTTCGGCAAAGTGATGCGTAGATTGTTGGCTGACGGAGGGGACAAGTGACGCAGAAGACGTTTACGATTGTCGGCGGTGGCCCCGTAGGCTCGCTGCTCGCCATCTTGCTAGCGCGACACGGCTACAAGGTCGGACTGTACGAAGGCCGTCCTGACTCGCGGACGACCAACATCTACCAGGGCAAGTCGATCAACATCGCCTTGTCCGATCGTGGCTGGACGTCGCTGGAGAAGATCGGCATCAGCGCCGAGGCGAAAGCCCGGGCCATTCCGATGTACTGCCGTGCAATCCACGATGTCGACGGCGAACTGAGTGAGATTCCCTACGGGCAGGAGGGCAATGCCATCTGGTCGGTGTCCAGAGGCGGTATCAACGAGCAGTTGCTGGATATAGGCGACGACGAGCCGAACATCACGACGCACTTCCAGCACCGCCTAACAGACATCGATTTCGAATCGGCGACGACGATGTTCAGCGTCAAGGACGACCGCGAACTGGTGGTCAAAGCGGACTTCGCCTTCGGTGCGGACGGAGCGAACTCGAAGGTTCGCCGCTCGGCACACAGCTTTCCCAGGTTCAGCTACAGTCAGACGTACATGCCGGAGTGCTACATCGAGCTGAACATCCCGGCCAACCAGGACGGCTCGCACAAGCTGGACAAGAACGCGCTGCACATATGGCCGCGCAAGGACTTCATGCTGATCGCGCTGCCGAATCCCGATGGGACGTTCACTTGCACGCTGTTTCTTGCGTATTCAGGCGAACTGTCGTTTGAATCGCTCAAAGAGCGTTCAGCGGTCGAGGCGTTCTTCGAGGCGAACTTCGCCGATGCGATGGGCTACCTCGAAGATCCGATCGAAACCTTCATGGACAGGACGGCCGCTCCGCTGTACCTCGTTCACGTGTTCCCGTGGTCTTTCAATAACAAGGTAGGTCTCATCGGCGATGCGGCGCATGCGATCGTGCCGTATTACGGTCAGGGCATGAACTGCGGTTTCGAAGACTGTGCCGAGTTGAACTCGCTTATCTCCAAGCTCGATCACGACTGGGATCGGATCTTCCCAGCCTACGAGAATGCGCGCAAACCCAACGGCGATGCGATCGCGGAGCTGGCCGTGCGCAACTTCAGGGAGATGAGCGACCTCTCAGGCGACCCGAGCTTTCAGCTGCAGAAGAAGATCGAAGCGAAGTTCAGCGAACGGTATCCGGAGCTATGGACGCCGCTCTATTCCATGGTCACGTTCTCGCCGGAGATTCCCTACTCGGAAGCCCTACGCGTCGGCGACGAACAGAACGCGGTGATGCAGACAATCATGGCGCTGCCCGGCATCGAGGAAGACTGGGACAAGCCGTACGTCATGGATCAGCTTCATGAACTGGCAGACGCGGCTTTCGGAGCTCGCGGCTAACTCGGACACGGCTTGTCAGATCTGTCTAGACGATCTTCAGACTGTGCGACACGTTCTTGGTGATCATGTAATTGTGCAGACCTTCGGTCCCGCCCTCACGGCCGTATCCGCTGGACTTCACGCCGCCGAACGGCGTCTCCGGAAGTGATGCCTCGAGTGTATTGATCGAGACATTGCCGGCCTCCAGCTCCTCCACCAGTCGGTCCGCGTAATCAGCGCGGTTCGTGAATCCGTAGGCTGCGAGACCGTAAGGCACGCCATTGGCTCTCTCGATGCCTTCGTCCAGTGATGCGACAGGATTGATGATTGCCAGTGGGCCGAAAGGCTCCTCGTGCATCACGTCCGCGTTATACGGCACGTTTGTCAGTACCGTCGGCTCGAAGAAGTAGCCTTCGTTGCCGCGCCGGCTGCCGCCGGTTCTGAGCTCCGCGCCCTTGGCTACCGCGTCCTCGACCATGGCCGTGAGCGCGTCGATTCTGCGCGGATTGGCGAGCGGCCCCATCTCGACGTCCGGGTCCACGCCGTTACCCACCTTTGTCTCGGCCGCCCGGCGTACGAAAATCTCCGCGTACTCCTCGAAGATGCTTTCGTGCACGAAGAAGCGTGTCGGCGACGTGCAGACCTGTCCGGCATTGCGCATTTTTCGTACCGCGCCAGTAAGCGCGGCTGCTTCGACATCGGTGTCCTCGCAGACGATCACCGGAGCGTGGCCACCGAGTTCCATGAGAACCGGTGTCATGTGCTGCGTCGCCAGCGTGGTGAGATGTCTGCCGACGGTCGTCGAGCCGGTAAACGCCACAAGCCGGACCCGATCGTCACTGATCAGGCGAGCGGAAATATTAGCCGGAGTGCCAAACACGAGATTCAGCACGCCGGGCGGCAGCCCGGCATCGTGCAGCGCCTTCGCGATGTGCAGCGCGCCAGCCGGGGTTTCTTCCGCCGCCTTGAGAATGATGGAGCAACCCGACGCGATGGCCCCGGCAACTTTGCGGCACGGCTGGCTCATCGGAAAGTTCCACGGCGAAAATGCGGCGACGATACCGATCGGCTGGTGATGCACGATGTACCGAATGCCGGGCGCGCTCGGGATGACCCGCCCATACGTACGAGTGGCCTCGCCGGCGTCCCATTCGAAGAACTCGCAGCCACGGATGACCTCGAGGCGGGCCTGCGTGAGCGGTTTGCCGTGTTCCGCCGTGATCGCGGTGGCGATCTCTTCCTGCCGCTCGCGCATCAACGCCGACGCTTTGAAGAGGACATTGGCTCGCTCAGCCGGTGCCGCCTGCTTCCAAACCTTGAAGCCCCGCTCCGCCGCGTCGAGCGCGTCGTCCAGATCGCTGGCCTCAGCATGCGGCAGGCGCCCGATCTCCTCCTCCGTCGCCGGATTCAGTACAGGAAGGTCGCTGGCGGTCCTGCGCCATTCCCCGTCGATATAAAGATGCAGGTCAGGGTAGGTGCTCATTCGTGTTATCTCTCGCGCTCGTGCACGATCAGGTTACAGCAGGCTGCAATACGATCAAGCGGATTCAGCCAATACAGACCTTTAGAAGCAGATGCTCTGCGTTGCGTCTTCGAGCTTGCTGACAACGCTCATGGCGGCCAGCGCCGAGCTGCGCGGGTTGTCCGGCAGGGACTGTCCGCGGATCTCGAACGAGAAGCGGCCGAAGTCGCCGGTCGCCTGAACCTCGTGGATGTTCTGGTCGATGTCGGGATCGGCGATTAGTTGGACGGTCGTCTCATCGAAGCCGAGCCCCGCCAAAGCGACAGCGGCGGCGACGTTCGCGTTCTTCGGGTACTCGGTGGCGGCAATTCGGGCCGTGCCCTCGAAATGCACCGCGCTCGATTCAAGCTGGTCGAGGTCCAGCCTCGCTTCCGCGGGCGATCCCTTCCAGCCTTTCGGCGGTTTTCGACCGATATAGGTGACGCTCAGCAGTTTGCCGACGCGAGCTGCGCGTAAACAGTCCAGCGCACCGATGGCGCCGCTGGCCAGGTACAGCCTCGAATTGCCTTCGGCCGCGGCGTGTTCGAGGCTCCGGTAAACGTCGGGGTCCGCCAGCGCGCCGATCGATACGGTCGTCAGGTCGATGCCGCGCTGCAGGATGCCGGGCCCGTAGGATTTCAGCGCCTGGTGGCCGGCACAGTCGATCATGTGGTCGATGTTTTGCGGCAAGTCCGCTACTGAGGATACGTAATGCGTTTTGCCCGATTCCGCGGCGCGTTCCTGCAGGCGCTCCGCGCGAACGAGGATCGCCCCTATCACATGGCCTCGTTCATGCAGCCCTTCGCGCACGTATCGGCCGATGGCGCCCTCGCCGATTATCCCGATCTTCATGCAGCCCTCCCTTTCGCGCTCCATTATCGCAGGGTCACACTGTCCGGGTATCATTGAGCGCTACACCGACATGTCGTCAATCATCAATGCACATCGGGATGTAACGCCATCAAGTACTCGAAGCAAGACGCGAAGGACTATGCGCGCGAGAACATGCGTGGAATCTGGGCGGCCGCGCTGAACCCGTTCAATGACGATCTGTCGCTGAACGAAGCCGGTCTTCGCTCGAACATCCGCCACTGGATCGACGATCTCGATATCCAGGGGCTGTTCATCGCCGGCAAGCAGGGCGAGTTCTTCTCGATGAGCCTCGCGGAGCGCAAGCGTAACTTCGAGATCGCGGTCGAGGAGTGCGACGGCAAAGCGGGCGTCATCGTTTCGGTGTCGGATCAGAACTACGACACCGTGCTGGAGCTCTCGCAGCACGCTCAGAATTGCGGCGCCGACTACATCGTCGTGCACGCGCCGGTTCTAAGCTTCGTGCATGATCGCGGCGAAGTCCTGTATCAGTACTACAAGGGACTCTGCGACAAACTCGACATCGGTATTGCCATGTGGAGCCATCCGGACTCGGGCTATCTGATGCAGCCTGACGAGTGCGCTCGAATCGCCGAGCTGCCCAATATCGTCGCTATCAAGTACTCGGTTCCTCGCGAGATGTATGTGCAGCTCACGCGCATGGTCGGGGACAAGATTCAGGTATCGACATCGCTGGAAGACGACTGGCTGGACAACATCGAGGAACTCGGCTGGCAGCTCTATCTGTGTTCGTCACCGCCGTACCATCTGCAGACGAAGAACGACAAGCGCATGGACGAGTACACGCGCCTCGCCTTCGAAGGCAGCTTCGAAGAGGCGCGGCGCGTACGCGACAGTCTCGAACCAGTGCGCGACGCGATGAGGCGATCGAAGCCGGCCGACAAACCGCAGGCATTCGGCAAGTACTGGCAAGAGTTGCTCGGCCAGGTTGGAGGCCGGGTCAGGCCGCCAATGCTGGAGCTCACCGATGCGGAGAAGGCCGCGATCCGAGAGGCCTTCGAGGGTTGTGGCCTGAAGCTCTGAGGCCGACCTCTAGCCCTCAGCGTCCTCGAATGCCTGGTGCAGAGGCCCCAGGTACTCCTCGTACTTCCGCCACGCCTCCGAGCTACCCTGATACATGCCCTCTCGAACCTGACTCGCCGAAGACGTCTGAACGACGCGCCGGGTCGTGTGGAACTCCAGGCAGCCGTCTTCCCAGGGAAGGCCGACGTACTCGAGTAGTCGGCGTGTCTCGTCTTCCTGATTCTCCGTAAGAGCCTCGTACTTGAGGTCGTAGATACGGCCGGGAAACCGCTTGCGCCAGAAGGCCATCATATTCCGGTACAGCTTGTAGTATTCGGCGAGGTCGTGGAGGTCATTCGCGAAGCCGTGGCCTCCAAGCGGAAAGTGGTGCTTGAAGATCGACCAGCAGGTGGCGCGAGGGTCACGCTCGATATGCACGATGCGCGCCTCGGGCATTGCCGTGCAGATGAAACCGATCCACCGGAAATTCAGCGGCATCTTGTCCGTGACATGCGGTGCCGCTGCACCGATCTCCGCGAGTGCATTGAGGTATGTCTCGCGGATCACTGCCAACCTCGATACCGGACTCTCAAGATCTACATCTGCGCCGACCCTTATCGATCTTTCGAGCAGGCTCAGCTCGCCGGCTCCGTGGACAAGGGAGTGGCTGGCAAGGATCTGTTCAACGAGAGTCGTGCCGGAGCGGGGCATCCCGACGATGAATACCGGCGTGGTTGTCACATCCGCCGGTACGTCGATAGCGGGAACTTGCGGCGGGAACCATGACAGGATTTGCGAGAATGCGTCCGCGTCATCGGCTATCGAGTATTCACTTGCCTCCTTCGCGATTCGATTGGCGTGGGCCAGGAACTCGAAGGCCTTGTCCCACTCGCCCAGATCTTCGTGAGCCTTCCCCAGAGCGAAGCAGAGCTGCATCCGATCTTCATCCGGCAGGCCGTCTCGCTCGACAAGGCCAAGCATGAGCTCGATCTGCGCGTCGCCCGGCTCGTACTCTGTGATCAGGCTCAGGTTTCGATGTGCTCCGGCGAAGTCTGGCTTCAGTTCCAGCGCCTTGCGAAAACTCGCTACTGCCTCATCACGTCGTCCGAGATCGCTGAGCGCATTGCCCAGATTGTTGTGCGCCTCAACGAACTGCGGCGCGATCTGAACGGCACTCTCGAAGCACGTCACGGCCTCTTCTACTTTGCCGAGCTCGCGGAGCGTATTGCCGAGATTGTTGTGTGCGATAGCGAAGCCCGGCGCAATCGCGAGAGCATTGCCAAAACACTTGGTAGCCTGTTTGAGCCTCCCGAGACCTCTGAAGGCAATTCCCTGGTTATTGTGGGCCTCCGCATAATCGGGTGCCAGTTGCAGGGCGGTCTCGAAGCTCGCGAGAGCTTCCTCGGAGCGGCCCAGACGCCGTAGCGCGTTGCCCAGATTGTTGTGGGCAACTGGGAAGTCGGGTTGGATCTCAAGTGCACGACGGAGACTGCCTACCGCTTCTTCGTAACTGCCGAGGTCCAGCAGAGCCGCGGCGAGATTGTTGTGTACATCCGCCGAATCGGGGCTGATCTCCAGAGCTCTGGTGTAGTAGGGGACAGCCTGATCCGCTTCGCCGAGTCCCGCATGCGCGGCCCCCATCAGCGTCTGCAATACAGCCGCCTCCGGGAACTGCTTCACCAGCGGCGCGCCGTGGCTCAGTACATCCTTGAATATCTTCTGGTTGTAGAGCGCGAGCAATCCGTCGACCTGATCCTGCGGCGGTTCGCCGCCCGTTGCGGCAAGCGCCTTCAGTCCGTCGGCGGCGCGCTTGTTTTCCGGGAATTCCTCGAGAACGCTGCGATATATCTCTGCAGCAAGCTCGACCTCACCCTTCTTGGCATGGCGCTCGGCTTTTCGCAGCGTGTCGTTGACGGATAGGGCCATGTCGGGTGTCGCCTCGATAAAATTCGAATATAGAGTAATAACCGAAAACCGCAGTCTAACGCCATAGCGCCAGCCATTGCTCGGCTGCATGATTGGGAATGCCGATGGCGTTCGCGGCCTTGCTTACATCGACAATCGCTGGGAGGATCAGTCGCTGTGAGGCTCAGCTTACGCATCGGGGTCCTGGGGGATACGCGTGGAAGCCAACGAATACACTGCTTGCCAGCCTTGCTGGTGCGATAAGCGAATGGCGTTCAGGCAATGAGTAATTCATATAACCCGGTAAGCACCGTTTATGTCGCGGCTTTCGTTGCGCTCGGCGGCTTCATCTTCGGTTTCGACGCGTCGGTAATTTCAGGCATCCAGACATTCATCGTTCCCGAATTCTCGCTGAGCGAAATAGACCTCGGGTTTCTCGTCGGCGCGCCGACTCTCGCGGGCATCGTCGCGGGAATTAGTGCCGGGCCGATCGCGGACTACATCGGACGTAAGAAAGTACTGACGATCCTCGCCGCGCTGTACACGATCTCGGCCATCGGCTCCGCGTTCGCGCCGAATTACGAGACCCTCATGATCGCGCGAGCCCTCGGCGGATTCGCGTTCGCGTCGCTGGGTATTGCGCCGATGTATATCGCGGAGATCGCGCCGCACGAGCGGCGCGGATTCCTCGTCTCGTTCAATCAGTTCAACATCGTGATCGGCTTTTCGGCCGCCTATTTCGCGAACTACTACGTGCTGCAGTTGAGTGGCAGCGGCGCCGCATGGGTGCAGTCGCTCGGCATCGATGAATACGCCTGGCGCTGGATGCTCGGCATCGAGATTCTGCCGGCCGGCCTCTGGCTGATGATGATGCTGGCGATTCCCGAGACGCCCCGCTGGCTGGCGATGAACGGGCGGACCGAGCAGGCGAAGTCCGTGCTCGCCCGCTTCCGTCCCGCGGATCGCGTTGAGGCGACGCTCAACGAGATCCTCGCCAGCGGCAGCGACGCAGGGAGGTCGCTTATCTACCGCCTGCGCGAGGTCTTGTCACCCAAGGTCCGTTTGGCAATTCTGATCGCTATCGTCATCGGTATCGTGCAGCAGGTCACCGGGATCAACGCAGTTCTGTTCTATGCGCCAACGATTTTCGAGCAGAGCGGTGTCGGCACCGACGCCGCATTCGCGCAGGCGACAATGGTCGGCATCGTCAATGTCGTCTTCACGATCGTCGCCATGCTCCTGATCGACAGGATCGGGCGACGGCCGCTCCTGATCGTGGGCCTGCTCGGCATCATCGTGAGTATGAGTATCACTGGCTACGGCTTTCAGCAGGCTACCTATCGGCTGGACGCGGCTTCGGTCGAACAGTTTGACGAGTCGATCGACAGGGAGAGCCTCGAGTCTCTCGTTGACGTTCGCTTCGACAACGATCTGCAATTCAAGCGGGAACTGGAGCGCGTGCTCGGACCGCAAGAGGCACGAGACCATCAGGCGGACCTCGTCAAAGCGGCGATCGAAGTCAATCCGACGATCGTCCTGATCGGAATTCTCGGTTTCGTCGCGTCGTTCGCGATGTCACTCGGCCCCGTAGTGTGGGTGCTCCTGTCGGAGATCTTCCCGAATCGCATTCGCGGCGTCGCGCTCGGTGTGACCGGCATCTTCAATAGCGGCTCGAGTTGGGTCGTCCAGTTTCTGCTGCCATGGGAGCTGGCCAATCTCGGCAATGCGATGACGTTTTTCATATACGCAGGGTTAGGGGTCGTCGGGCTGATCGCCCTCAACTGGATGCTTCCGGAGACCAAGGGCAAGACGCTCGAAGAACTCGAAACGGTACTCGCGAGATGAGCGGGATTCGCTGGGGCGTCATCAGTACGGGTCGAATCGCGCACCAGTTCGCACAGGATATGGCGCACGTAGAGGGCGGCAGGATCGTCGCCGCAACCTCGCGCACTGTGACGAACGCACAGGCTTTCGCGGAAGAACACAAGGTCGAGACCGTCTATGCGACCGTCGAGGCGCTGCTGGCGGACGGGGACATCGACGCGGTATACGTCGCCACTCCACATACCGTTCACCTCGAGAACTCACTGGCCGCGGTGGCAGCGGGCAAGGCCGTGCTGTGCGAGAAGCCTATTACGACCTGTACGGCAGATGCCGAGCGGATTGCGCAGGCCGCGAGGGATTCCTCCGTGTACGTCATGGAGGCGATGTGGACCTGGTTTCTGCCGGCGATCCGCACCGCGTTGGAGTGGATCGAAGCCGGCCGAATCGGGCGGCTCGAGCAGATCAAGGTGGATTTTGGCTTCCCAAAGCGGCCGTACTCGCCAGACATGCGTGTCTACGACGCGCGTCTCGGCGGCGGTGTCCTGCTCGAGATGGGCATTTATCCGGTTGCGCTGTCTTGGCTCCTGATGCGGCGGCAGCCAGAGGCTTTGCACGTGGTTTCGCGCCACGCGCCGAACGGCGTCGAGGACGACGTCAACGCGATTCTGGATTATGGAGACGTCGTCGCGACCATAGGCACTTCGTTCCGCTGCAAGCTGCAGAACTGGGCCTACCTCATCGGCGAAGATGGCTACATTGCCATTCCCGATTTCTGGCGCGCCCCAGAGTGCCGGCTCTATGAGCTCGATACGCTGAAGGACAAGTTCGAGGACGGTCGCGAATCGATCGGACTGAATTTCGAAACCCAGGCGGTGGTCGACGATCTGCTGGCCGGTAAGACCGAGTCGTCGATCGTATCGTTGAACGACAGCATCGAGTTTCAGCGCACGATGGAGTCGATACGCGCCGAGTTCTGATCAGACGCGCTTCTCGATAACGCTCGAGGTCGAAAACCGATAGCGCATGTTCCGGTAGACGCACACGTCGGTAATTCCTTCGCGCGTGTCCTTCGGTGCCGCCCGATAGTTCGTCGAGAAGCGGAAGGCGCCGGTGATCGGCAGAACCCGGTGCCAGGTGTGGCCGTGTAACAGCACCAATGTGCCCTTCGTCGGTTTCAAAACGACCTCGCCGGGGAAGTGGCCGGTTGGATCGCCTGCCGGCAGAACGCCTCTCCGAAAGGACCCGGGAACCACAACCGTCTGGCCGCCAATTTCGTCCGTAATGTCGCTCGTGTAAACGAGTCGATTGAGATTGTGCTGCGAGGGGTCGTCTGGCGGGCAGTCCTGATGCCACGCTTGCCCCGACGTACCCTGCTTCGAGAACATGACCATGCAGTAATCGCGTTTCCAGCCGTCGCCCAGCACCTTGGTGGTCAGCGCCTTCAGGCCGTCGTGCTCGTCGAGTGTGTCGAACGCACAAGGGCCCTCGTTCTGCGGAAACCAGGGGATGACATCCGTTTGCGACTCGGTCAGGAACTCGTCGGTATGCTGGAAATCCGGGTTCGCCCCGAAGTGCGTCTGGATAAGACCGTCGAGTTCGTCCATCACATTGTTCTCGAAGAAGTCCTCGAGGACGAGATAGCCGTCTCGCCAGAATTGTCGTGCCAGGTCAGAGGTGTTCATAGGCGTATCGCTGGTACTCGCGGTCAGACTCGCGTAATGGTTACACAGTCGCGCCTGTTCGGTGTAGCGTTCGAGGACGAAAGGCTCGTTTCCCGACTCGCATCGCGCGGTCCGCTCATCAGGCGTATAAGATCGCCTCTGGCGGATAGAAAAGAAAGCACATAGCGACTCGCGTATGACAGACGGCAAGATAGTCAATCCGATACTGCGCGGATTCAATCCCGACCCGTCGATCTGTCGTGTCGGCGACGATTTCTACATCGCGACGTCGACGTTCGAATGGTATCCGGGCGTCCAGATCCATCACTCCCGGGACTTGAAGAACTGGCGGCTTATTGGGAGGCCGCTCAATGAGGCGCGCCTGTTGAACATGGAAGGCGAACCCGACTCCTGCGGCGTGTGGGCGCCGTGTCTCACCTGGTCAGACGGTCGGTTCTGGCTGGTATTCACCGACGTCCGGCGATTCGACGGCAACTTCAAGGACACCCACAACTACGTGACGACCGCGCCGAGTATCGACGGTCCGTGGACGGATCCGGTGTATCTGAATTCGGCCGGCTTCGACCCGTCGATCTTCCACGCTGACGATGGACGCAAGTGGTTTCTCAGCATGGTCTGGGACCATCGTCCGGATAGAAGCTTCTTCAACGGCATTGTCATGCAGGAGTATGACGCGGACAGGCAGCGTCTCATCGGCGAGCCGGAGAGAATATTTTCAGGGACCGAGCTCGATTACACCGAAGGTCCGCACATACATCGGCTCGGCGATTACTACTATCTGATCACGGCCGAAGGCGGCACGGGCTACGGTCACGCGGTCACCGTCGCTCGATCGGAGTCACTGCACGGACCGTACCAAGCCGATCCCAACGGACCGCTGGTAACGGCACGAGACGACCCCGACTGGCCGCTGCAGCGAGCGGGTCATGGCGACATCGTGCAGCTCGAGGATGGCAGCCTGTATATCGTTCTTCTGGTCAGCCGTCACTTTGGCGAGTCACGGCACAGCCCGATGGGCAGGGAGACGGCGATCCAGCCCGTCGAACTGACCTCGGATGGCTGGCTGCGATTGCCGTGGGGCGATGCGCTGCCTCGAGTGGAGATCGACGCGCCGGACCTGCCGGCCTTCGACGTCGAGCCAGAGATCGAGCACGACGACTTCGATGCTGCCGAACTCAATGCGGTGTATCAGTGGCTCCGAACGCCGTCGCCGGAACGCTTCTACACACTCAGCGAAAGACCGGGGTTCCTGCGTCTGTACGGCATGGAGTCGCCGGGCAGCCGGTACACGCAGGCATTGATCGCGCGCCGTCAGACGGAAGCGGTCTTTCATGCGGAGACTTCGCTGGAGTTCGACCCGGTCAGCTTCCAGCAGATGGCGGGCCTGATCCTTTACTACAACTCCAGCAAATTCCACTACTTGTACGCATCCACGGACGACGAGATCGGTAAGCACATCAGCATCATGAGCTGCGAGGCCGACTTCAGCTTGAAGACGCGTTATCCGATCGACGACGCTCGCGTACCGGTTCCGAAGGGCCAGCGTCTGCGGTTGCGCTTCGACGTCGATTGCGACGTGCTGCGCTGTTCATGGGCGCTCGGTGACGCCGGTGAATGGAACTCGATTCCGGCGGAATTGGACGTTCGGTTTCTGACCGACCAGGCGGGAGTCGAGGGTGGCGAGCAGTTCACCGGGACCTTCATCGGCGTCTGCGCGCATGACGTGAGCGGTCGGCGGGCCTGTGCCGACTTCGATTGTCTCGCCGTTCGGCCAGCGAAGTGAATCCTTATGCAAAGTGAGGCGCACAAATGAACAGCGTGGTCGGCATCGATCTGGGCACACAGGGACTGAAGGTCGTGTTTCTCGACGCCGCCGGCGGCGGAATCCTTGCCTCCGAGTCAGCGCCGCTGGATCTGTATCAGGATGACGGCGGCGTAGCGGAACAGCAGCATCACTGGTGGCTTACGGCACTGAAAGAAGCGCTCGCGAAGGTCGATCCGGATGTGCGAAGGGACGCGAAAGCGCTCTCTATTTCCGGTCAGCAGCACGGATTCGTTGCGCTCGATGACGCCGGCGAAGTCCTCGCGCCGGTCAAGCTCTGGTGCGATACCTCGACCGGCAAGGAATGCGACGAGATCATGCAGGCCGTTGGCGGCTTCGATGCCTGCATTCGAGCAGCCGGCAATCCGATTCTGCCGGGCTACACGGCGCCCAAGATCCGGTGGCTGAAGTCGGCGCATCCTCGCCTGTACGAGAAGCTCGACTGCATTCTCCTGCCGCACGATTTTCTCAATCTCTATATAACGGGTGAGCGCTGCATGGAGGCCGGTGATGCCTCCGGCACTGGCCTGCTCGACGTGCGCGAGCGATGTTGGTCAGGAAAGATGCTTCGGGCCGTGGACCCGGATCGCGACCTTGCTGAGTGCCTGCCGGCGTTGCGCGTTCGCAACGAGGCGATTGGCAAGGTAAGAGCAGAGGTCGCAGAGGAACTGGGCCTGCCGGTGGGCATACCGGTCGCGATCGGTGGCGGTGACAACATGATGGGCGCCATCGGCACCGGCAACGTTCGGCCCGGTAATATGACCATGAGCCTCGGAACGTCCGGGACGGTATACGCCTATTCGGACGAGCCGATCATCGACCCGAAAGGCAATATCGCGGCTTTCTGCGCGTCGACCGATGGATGGCTGCCACTTCTCTGCACGATGAATTGCACGGTGACGACAGAGTTGATGCGCGGTCTGCTCGGCACCGACCTCGCGAGCTTCGAGACGCAGATCAGTAATGCGCCACGAGGCGCGGACGGTGTACTGACGCTGCCGTTCTTCAATGGAGAGCGAACGCCGAATCTGCCGAACGCGCGTGGCTGTATCCTGGGTCTGAACGGCCGGAACATGCAGCCGGAAAACTTTCTGCGGTCTGCCGTCGAAGGCGCGACCTACGCACTGAAGTTCGGCATCGACGAGCTTGCCGGATTAGGGGTTGAGGCAAGCGAGATCGTATTGACCGGCGGCGGGGTGAAGAGCGACAAATGGCGGCAACTCGTGGCCGACATCTGTAACTCGCCGGTTACCGTCTACGAACAGGACGAGGGCGCAGCACTCGGCGCCGCGATGCAGGCGCTGCAGATTCTGGAGCCGGCTTCCGAGATATCAGAAATCACGGACGCCGTTCTCACCCGTGACGATGAGCGCTGCTGCGAACCCCGCTCCACGGCGGTCACGAATTACGCCGATCATTATGAGCGCTACCAGCAGGCTGTCGCCGCCGTCACTTCTCTTTATTATTAGATTCAGAACGTTCGAGGCAAGAACATGAGTCGCAAAGTCTTCATCGGTGACACCGAGTACTTCCCCGGCATCAGCCAGATTGAGTACGAAGGTCCGGAGTCCGATAACCCGCTCGCATTCAAGAGCTACGACCCTAATCGAGTCGTGGCGGGAAAGACGATGGAAGAGCATCTTCGATTCGCCGTCTGTTACTGGCACACGTTCTGTGCAAGCGGTGCCGACCCGTTCGGTCCGGGCACCCGGAATCATGCCTGGGCCCGGGCCGCGGATGCGATGGATCGTTCGCGAGATCGGGCAGACGCGGCATTCGAGTTCTTCACCAAGCTCAATGTCCCGTTCTGGTGTTTCCACGACTTCGATCTGGCGAGCGAAGGCGCCTCCGTCGCGGAATCGGAGAACAATCTCAAAGCGATGGTGGATCTCGCGAAGGAGCGCCAGGCGGAAACGGGAATGCGTCTGCTCTGGGGCACCGCCAATATGTTTTCGAATCCACGATTCATGAACGGCGCGTCGACCAATCCCAACTTCGAGGTCGTCACCTGGGCGGCCGCACAGGTCAAGGCGGCACTCGACGCAACGGTCGAGCTTGGCGGCGAGAGCTACGTGTTCTGGGGCGGTCGCGAGGGCTACGTCTGCCTGCAGAACACCGATACCCGCCGCGAACTCGAGCATATGGCGACGTTCCTCGAGAAGGCTCGCGACTACGGACGCTCGATCGGCTTCGAGGGCACGTTCCTGATCGAGCCGAAGCCGATGGAGCCGATGAAGCATCAGTACGACTTCGACGCGCAGACCGTTATCGGCTTCCTGCGTCACCACGGTCTCGCCGGCGACTTCAAGCTCAACATCGAGGCCAACCACGCGACCCTCGCAGGCCACAGCTTCGCGCACGATCTGCGAATGGCGGCCGACGCCGGCTTACTCGGATCGGTCGACGCCAATCGAGGCGACCCTCAGAACGGCTGGGACACGGACCAGTTCCCGCTACATCTCTACGACTGCGTGCACGGCATGATGGTCATACTAGAAGCCGGCGGTCTGCAGCCCGGGGGGCTGAATTTCGATGCGAAAGTACGCCGAGAGTCGACGGACCTGGAGGACATGTTCATCGCCCACATCGGCGGCATGGATTCCTTCGCCAGAGGCCTGGTGATCGCCGACAGCATTCGTTCGGACCCGCGGTTGAGCGACATGTTGAAGAATCGCTATGCGAGCTTCGACTCCGGCGACGGCAAGCGCTTCGAGGATGGGGAGCTGGGTCTCGCCGAGCTGCGCGACATCGCCGCTGCGTCGGCCGAGCCCACGCAGCTAAGTGGCAAGCAGGAACTCGTCGAGAACCTGATCAACGATCACATGGCAGGCCGCGCCGCGACGTAACCCACGACACCGCAAAGCGCGGTGATGAACGCGCCCCAGACAATATCGGTGACGACCAGCGTCATCGTCCAGCCTGTCAGCACCGTGTAGTTGGTGACGGTGTAGGTGCCGTAGGCGATAGCGCCGAGGACCGCTCCGTTGATGGCGGCGGTCTTCCACGAGCGCTTGTCGATTGCCGGGACGCTCGCCAGCAGCAACACGCCTGCGATGTAACCAAGGTAGAAGACGGCGGCCGTCGCCCCGTTTGGTGAGTCCAGAAGCATCTGGCCGATCTCGCGTTCGTACATACCTATCACGACAAACGCAATCCAAATGAGGTCAACCACTATAAACACGACAAGTGTGGCGAGATATGCTCTTGCTAGTCTCATTGGCCCAGTCTATAGGCCTTGCTCGCCCACGCCAAACGCTCGACGAATCGAGCAAAGGAATCGCCATGCCTGTCCTCGACGATGCGCTTGATAGCGTAGAAGCTTTCGTTACGTGGGTAAAACTCAGACACCCCGGTGAGATCGAGTTTCATCAGGCGGTGCGCAGCGTTGTAGGGAACGTTATCGACATCGCCCGCGATGTCCCGGAATTCAGAAAGACGGCCGTCCTGCAGCGGCTGGCCGAGCCCGACCGCTCGATCCGGTTCCGCGTCACGTGGGTTGACGATGAGGGTGAGATTCACATCAATCGCGGCTACCGCGTGCAGCACAGCAACGCCCTCGGACCTTACAAAGGCGGTCTGCGCTTCGACCCGACTGTCAATCCGAGCATCCTCAATTTCCTGTCCTTCGAGCAGGTGTTCAAGAATAGCCTGACCGGGCTGAACTTAGGGGGCGGTAAGGGCGGAGCCGATTTCACCACCAAAGGCAGATCCGACAATGAGGTGATGCGCTTCTGCTACGCGTTCATGACGGAGCTCCATCGCCACATCGGCCCGCGAACTGACGTGCCTGCCGGCGATATCGGCGTCGGCAGCCGCGAGATAGGCTACTTGTGGGGCCAGTACAAGCGGCTCGAGAACCAGTTCTCCGGTGCGATCACCGGCAAGGCAGTTGGAGCCGGAGGCAGTGAGCTTCGCGAGGAAGCGACAGGCTACGGCGCCGTGTACTTCCTCGGCGAGATGCTCGCCGATGCGGGCGACGAACTCGATGGCAAGCGCGTGACCGTCTCCGGTGCGGGCAACGTCGCCATCCATGCAGCGGAGAAAGCCGCCGAGCTCGGGGCTATCGTCGTAACGCTCTCGAATCGCAAGGGCTGCCTGATCAAGGAGGACGGCTTCAGTGTCCAGGACGTGCGCGCGGTCGAGGGGGCCTATACGCGCTGCCACGATCTCGGCGAAGCCGGCGAGCCGGTCGGCGCACGCTTTGTCGAAGGCGGCAAACCCTGGACCGTAGCCTGCGACATCGCTATCCCGAGCGCCACTCAGAACGAGATCGACATCGAAGATGCGCGGGCGCTGGTCGACAACGGCTGCAAAATCGTCGTCGAGGGCGCCAACATGCCCGTGACCCACGATGCCGCTGAACTGTTGTGGGAATCGGGCGTCACGATCGCGCCCGGCAAAGCGGCGAACGCCGGTGGCGTCGCCGTGTCGGGCTTCGAAATGTTGCAGAATCAGTCGGGCGACATTTGGACTGCCGAACACGCCGACGATGCGTTACGCAAGATCATGAAGGGCATATTCCAGCGTTCGAAAGCCGAGGGCGACTCAGGTGGCCGGATCGACCTGTGCCGCGGCGCCGACCGTGCCGGCTTCCGCCGGGTGGCGCGGGCCACCGCCTGGATGGGCGCCATGTAGCCGGTGCACTGTCGAGGCCGGTCGCTGACGCAGCCCGGCAAGCGAGGTAGCGCAGGTCGCTGCCTGCGGGGCTCGGTCTACTACTTTCCCGCGCGAGCGACGAACGCCAGGGCCGCGATCGCCAGTCCGGCAACCGCCGTCGTGAGAAGTATCTTCTTGAGCGCTTCGCCGAAAACGTCAGCTGGAATGACGTCGAAGATCAGCGCGGTCGCGAGCCCTGCAACCAGCAGGATCAGGATTGAAGCGGCGAGTCGAATGATTCCAGACATTGCAAAGCCCTCTGCACAGCGTTCAGACCATCATCATTGTCCGGCCGTTTGATTACAACCGCCGAAATCTTATTCCAGCGACCTGATTCAGCCCCGCTGCCGCGTCGACGCCCGCTGACTTTCGATACTGGGGCGGTGTCGTGCCTTTTGTCCAACGGGCGAACGCTCGCGTGAAGCTGGCGGATTCGGCGAAGCCGACGATATGCGCGACCTGCGTTATCGACAGCGCGGACTCCGCAAGACAGTTCTTCGCGAGTTCGAAGTGAACCTCATCGAGCAGCGCGCCGAACGTTGTTTCTTCGGCCTTCAGCTTGCGATACAGCGTCGCTTGCGAGATGCCGAGGAAATTGGCCGTCTTCGTTGCGGTTACCAGCGCTGCAATGCGATTACCGCGCAGGACGTGGCGAACCTGATCGAGAAAAGACTGGATACGGCCGCGCCGCGCGAGTTCGCCATCCAGGAAGCGGTATTCGCTCGAGTTGCGAGGCGTTTTTCGAATGCACTGATTGAGCGGGAAGAGCACTGGAATCTATGCGCGGCCTGTAACTTCAGCTATATGTAGTCGTGCAGCGGCTGGAACGACATCAGGCCAACCAGGGCCGCAAAGGCCGGGGTCTGATGAGATACCTGTGCGAATGAGAGAGACTGACGCGATGCGCCTGAACGCCGATTTCGATCAGCGTGCCGTGATTCGGCCCGACGACTACCAGTGGGTGCCGTCGCCGATGCCGGGTGTCGAGCGCATGATGCTCGATCGGATCGGCGATGAGGTCGCGCGCGCTACGTCGCTGGTTCGGTACGCGCCCAACAGCACGTTCTCTCCGCACACGCACGGTGGTGGTGAGGAATTCTTAGTGCTCGACGGCGAGTTCGGCGACGAGCATGAGCTCTATCCGGCTGGTACCTATGTTCGCAATCCGATCGGCACGTCGCATTCGCCGCGCGTCGGCGAGCAAGGCTGCACGATCTTCGTCAAGCTGCACCAGTTCGATGCCGAGGATAGGAGACAGTTCGCCGTCGACACGAATTCCGTCACGTGGGAGCCTGGCAGCATTCCCGGCGTCGAAATGATCGTCCTGCACGAGTTCGGGTCGGAGCGTGTGGAACTGGTTCGAATCGCGGCCGATACACAATTCCCGATGCACGCGCACGAGGGCGGCGAAGAGATTCTCGTGCTCGATGGCACGCTATGGGATGAGGAAGGGGAGTATCCGGCCGGCAGTTGGGTACGCAATCCCGACGGCAGCGAACATGCTCCCTACTCGAAGTCTGACGGTGCGCTGCTGTACGTCAAGTTCGGCCACCTGGGCGGCCAGATCATTTCTCCGGTAGCGGAATGAACTCGTCGTCGCCCGGCACTTTGTCGAAGCGGCCTTCGCGCCAGTCGCGCCCAGCCCGATCGATTCGTTCGAGCGAACTCGAGACGAAGTTCCACCAGATGTGGCGCTCACCGACGGATGAGCCGCCGATGACCATGACCCGGCTGTCCGCCGAGGCCTCGATCTCCAGTGTCTGACCGGCTTCGGCGACGAGCATCACGCCGTCTACGTAGCTGTGCCCGCCCGAGACGACTTCGCCTGAGACGACATAGGCGGCCAGTTCTTCCGCCTCCCGCGGTATCGAAATGCTTCGGCCCGACGGCATCACGCATTCGAGGTACAGCGTTTCCGAGTAGGTGGTGACCGGGGACGCCTCGCCAAAGCAGGACCCCATGATCACGCGCACGGTACTACCGTCGATCTCGAGTTCCGGCAGGGCCGCCGCTGGAAAGTGACGGAACGCCGGCTCGCACTCTTCCTCTTCGTCGGGCAGCGCGATCCACGACTGGATGCCGTGCAGCGTCGAGGTCTCGTCGAGATCGTCACCCGCGCGTTCTGAATGCACGATGCCACGGCCGGCAGTCATCAGATTTACGGCGCCGGGTTGGATGGCCTGCTCGAAGCCAAGGCTGTCTCGGTGCATGATTTCGCCTTCGAAGAGGAACGTGATGGTCGCGAGTCCGATGTGCGGATGCGGGCGGACGGCGATGCCGAGGCCGGGAGGAAACTCGGCCGGTCCTATGTGATCGAAGAAGATGAACGGCCCGACCATGCGCCGCCGGGCGGCGGGCAGTACTCGCCGGACCGTGAACTCACCGAGGTCCCGCTCGCGCGGTTCGATGACGAGTTCGATGCCTTGGGCAGTTTGGGTCATGACAGCCTCACCTGAACAACGGCCGCCGATGATATGCAATCATCCTGGCGCCGACAATCGGCGCCAAGGTGCCAGCGGTTACTCGCTCAGTGGCGTGGATTCGCCGGTTCCGGCGTCGACCGAGAACCGCTCGCCGCGTTCGTTCTCGATGATCAGCGACGCGCCATCGCCACCTGCAGTCATGCTGGCGAAGTACACTTCCTGGACGTCGCGTTCCTTGGATTCGTCGATGACGACGGCATAGACCTGGCGTACCCACAGATCCTCGCCGGTGCCGGCATCGCGTGCACGGAGGTAGCCGGTCAGCTGATCGAAGCCCAGGTCCAGCGCGTTGCGGACCTGCTCGTATCGAACGTCGCCGATAACGACCGGTTCGATCTCGGGCGGGGCAGGACGTTTCGAAGATCTGGGCGGCGGAAATTCCTCGGTCATGTCATTCGTCTCCTCGGCCAGCGGCCCGTCGTCTTCCAGGGCAGCCGGCCCGGTCATCTCGCAGGCCGCCAAGCTTAGCGCGGCCAGAGTTAATGGCAACAGACACTTCGTCCCTGTCGCCGCAGGCGTCGTTCTCGATCTACTTGAGCGCGTCGTCACGATTCTTCTGCGTCAACGCGAAGTTGCAGTCAGCCGAAAACCACGCCCAGTTGTCGGCGTTGGTGATGGCCTTGGACGACGGGAACGTGCCTCGTTTCGGCTTGATGCCGTCGAAATCGTAGTGGCCCGGCACGTCCACTGTGTTGCACTGGGAATGCGAAAGCTCGTGAACCACGATCAGCGCCCAGTGCCGGGGACCACTGAACAGGCCGGGCTTGAAGAACTGGCCCTCGATGTAGACCACGTTGAGCCGGTCGTACCAGACGTACGCGAAGTTGTTCTCGTCTGCCGTACCGCGGTCGATCGGGTTGTCCGTGAACACCATCTTGCCCGACAACGCTGCGGTCGCGATCTTCTTGAATCCCTCGCGCAACGTTGCACGCATCGATTTGATGTCGGCGTCGGTCGTGTCTTCGTCGGCGAACCAGCGACGGATGAGTCGATCCACCCGGAGGGCTCCGAGCCCGGACGTCTTGCTGCACATTCCGTGGGTGCGATTCGCCCAGGCGGCCGCAGTTTGACTGCAGCTGACCAGATCACGCATCTGCTGCGAAGAGAATCGGCCTTCGATCTTCTTGAGTTCGGTCTTGAGCTGGTCCTTGTTCGAGATTCCGCCCAACTGCTCGGTCGTCCACTTACGGTAGTGCGCGGGCAGCGAATTGACCCACAGGCTGTGGCCGCCGAATTTCGTCATCAGATAGAAGTGCCGAAGTGCCTTCAATGCGGCGGCCTTCTTCGCCAGACGGGTGTCGTCGCCGGCCAGCGCGAGTATGCCCTCGGCCTCTTTTTCTTTCCGAGAGCCGAATACCTTGTTCAACAGGCCACGCTCGCATTGATCCCGCAGGTCATCGAGCGCCCGGCCCTGAGATTTGTTCGGGCCGTCGGTCGCGACCACGCTGCGAAGGCTGGCGATGAGCCGCTGCGCGGCGGCGTCGGACGAGAAGCTCTCGGTCTTCAGGATCTTGCGAATCGCGTCGTACTCTTCTGTGAATATTCGATGCGCCATCGTGATAGGTCCTTGTCGGCTTACAGACGCCGGAGATACAGGAATCAAGTGTCTATCAAGACGTTAGTACAGTCTCGCCGATTGGCAAGGCTGAGAGGGCAATCGCGGCTCAGTCGCGGGCGTCGAGCGTAAGGAAGCGGCTCGGATGACGATCGAGCGAGTTGTCTTCGAAACCGCCGACATTCGGGCTGACAAGGTGCTTGGAAACGAAATAGTACATCGGCGCGACCGGGTAGCCGCTCAAAACCAGCTGCTCGGCTTCCGTCAGCAACTCGAGCCGGCGAGCCGAATCGAGTTCGACGAGCGCTTGGTCGAGCAATTCGTCAAAGTCGTTGTTGGCGTACCGGGAGAGGTTCTGCGGGCTGTCGGAGCGGAAGATCTCGAGGAAGGTCATCGGGTCGTTGTAATCGCCGAGCCACGCGAATCGCATGATGTCCCATTCGTCGCGCTGGTCACGGATGTCCAGCATCCAGCGGAACTCCCGCTTATCGAGTTCGATCTCGACGCCCAGCGCGTCTTGCCACATGCCGCTCACGGCGACAGCGATGGTCTCGTGAATACTGCCGGCGTCGTAGGTGAGCTTGAGGGTCAGAGGATTCTCATCGCTGTATCCGGCTTGCGCATACGCTTCTCTGGCGCGCGCAATCCGGTCGTCGTCGCTCAGCGACTGCCATTCGTAGGGCGCGGCTACGTGATTGGCAACGCCGGTCGGCACGAATCCGTATGCGGGTGGTTCTCCTCGACCGATCACTTCGACGAGCTGGCGCCGGTCGGCGGCCATCGACAGCGCGCGGCGCAGCGCAGGATTGTCCAGCGGCGGTTGAGTCAGGTCGAACGCCATGTAATAGAAGGCGAGTCTCGGAGCTACGCGAACCTCGTCGGAGATTGTCTGCCTCAGCGTGCCGAAGCTCGCCGGCGGAATCGTATACGTGATGTCCAGTTCGCCGGCGAGATACATGTTCATCTCCGACGTCTCATCTTCTATCGGCAGGAATTCGATCTCCGGGATCGATACGTTTTCAGCGTCCCAGTAGAATTCATTGCGCCGCAGACGAATCGAGCCGAGTGTCTGCCGCGCCACCAGTACATAGGCGCCATTACCGACAAAGGTGTCCGGGTCACCCAATGTGTCCGCTGTCACTGACGAGTGGATCGGGTAGGCGACCGCCATCGCCAGTATCGACATGAAATGGCCGGTCGGCTGATCGAGTCTGATCTCGAGCGTACGCTCGTCAATAGCCTGCACACCAAGCTCCGAATTCTCGGCGCCTCCGGACCGAACGGCGCCGAAGTTCTCGATGGGCTCCAGCAGCGTTCCATAGGGGGCCCCTGTGGCCGGATCGACGACCCGGCGAATGGCGCGAACGAAGTCGCCTGCAACGACCGCGTCGCCGTTCGACCAGCGCGCATCTTCGCGCAGCGTGAATCGCATAGTCCTGCCGTCGTCGCTGATGTCCCAGTCTTCAGCCACGCCTGGTATCAGGCTGCCGTCCGCCGCGGACGCAATCAGGCCCTCGTAGACGTCGGCGAGTATGTGGAAGGAGTGAAAGTCGTCGGCCCGTGCCGGGTCGAGGGTCTGCGGTTCGGCACCGTTTCCGCGCCGCAATACCTGCTGCGCGCCTTCGCCGTCGGCCGAATTCGACTGGTCGGAGCAGCTACAGCCGCTCAGGCCAACCGGGATCAGCAGAGCGAGGATTATCAGTCGGATCATTCCGGACATGGCGCAATCATTCCACGGCCACGGGCCCGAAGCGACCCTGAGTGGCCAGGATTGAGCATTCCGTCGCAATTGTGCTTGACATCGTCCAATATTGGGGTAAAGTACCCCAACAATGACTGAGAAGATCAAAAACGCGCTACTGAATGCCTGCCGGACGCTGCTGCGCCCGATCGCCCTCCTGCTGATGAAGGGCGGGATGACGTGGAAGGAGTTCGCGGAAATCTCGAAATCGGTCTTTGTAGCGGTCGCCACTGATGAATTTGGGATCCGTGGGCGGCCTACGAACGTGTCAAGAGTATCGATCCTTACCGGAATCTCGAGAAAGGAAGTGAAGAGACAGCGGGATCTTCTGGCGGCCGATCAGCCGCCGACTTCATCGAAGACCACGGACGCCACCCGTCTCTTGTCTGGGTGGCATCAGGATTCAGCCTATCTCGACAAGGGCGGCGCTCCTCTGCCATTGAAGTCGTCCGGACCGGCGCCGAGTTTCGAGAGTCTTTTCCAAGCTTACGGCGGCGACACGCCAGAACAAACCCTGGTCCGGGAGCTCAGCAACGCCGGCTCCATCGGCCACGACGATGCAGGCCACTTAGTTGCCTTGCGGCGCTATCACATGCCGGCCGAGATGGACGAAGGCAACGTGCGTTTCTTCGGCACGAATCTGCACGACCACGCACGGACGCTCTGCAACAACCTGACCGAGGCATCCGCTCAACGCCTGCTCGAGGGCTTCGCGGTGGACGATCGAGTTCATCCCGACGCCGTCGAGGAGTTCCGTGCGTTTCTGGACAGCCGCGGGCAACAAATTCTCGAGGAGATCGACGACTGGCTCACCGAGCACCGCGTCGATGAATCCGATTCTTCAGTAACGCCGGTTCGGCTCGGGCTTGGCATCTATGCCATCGACGGGTCGCTTCCGGAGGGGACACAATCATGAAATATTTCACCCGAATTCTGTGCGTTCTCGCAGCAGTAACAATGTCCGCTTGCAGCAGTGGTGGAGGCGACAGTGGTGTGTCACCGCCACCGCCACCACCACCTCCGACCGGCGGGATCGGACGTACCGGCATAGCAATCGGGCCGATCTCCACGTTCGGCAGCGTCGTCGTCAACGGTGTGCGCTACGAAACGACGTCCGCGAACTTCACGATCAACGACGCCGCAGGCATCGAGTCGGATCTGAGCGTTGGTCAGGTCGTGGTGGTCCAAGGCACAATGGACGCGAACGGCACGACGGGGACCGCCGACGAAGTCATTTTCGACGACAGTGTCAAAGGCCCTGTCGAGTCGATCGATATTCCCGGCAGCTCGCTTGTGGTTCTTGGACAGACCGTCCTCGTAACCGCAGACACTTCATTCGATGACGGCATTAGCCCGGCATCACTGGAAGGGCTCACCGTTGGAGACATCGTCGAGGTCAGCGGCCTGCCGGACGCCAATGGCAATATCGTGGCGACGCGGATAGAGGACAAGCCGGCGGGCACACCGTTCGAGGTACACGGAATCGTCAGCGGCCTCGACTCCGCCAACTTCCGATTCAACATCAACGGATTGGTGGTGGACTACAGTGGCGCCACTCTGGACAACTTCCCGGGCGGTCAGATCAATAATGACGACTTCGTCGAGGCGAAGGGCGCAACTCTCGGCGCGGCCGGCGAACTCGTCGCGACCAGCGTCGAACTCGAGAACGCTCTCGCCGGCGGACAGGACGGCGACCGCATCGAGATCGAAGGCTTTATCACACGCTTCATATCGGCTACGGACTTCGACGTATCGGGCTTTCCGGTCACCACGACCGGTAGTACGACCTACGTAGGCGGCGATGCGACGGATCTCGGTCTAAACGTGAAAGTCGAGGTCGAGGGCGATCTGAACGCCAGCGGCGTACTCGTTGCGGAGGAAGTGGATATCCGCCGAGCCAAGGCAGTACGAGCCACGGCGACGATCGATTCGGTGGATGCAGCGGCCGGTTCGGTGGTGCTGCTGGGTATTACCGTCACCACAGACGAAATTACCCGCCTCGAAGACAAGAGCAATGTCGGGCTCGAACCACTAACGATCAACGACATCGTCGCAGGCGATTACGTCGAGGTTCGCGGCGACGAATTCCCGGCCGGGAGCGGCTCGATCCTCGCATCGATCTTCGAGCGCGAGGATCCGGATCCCGACACCATTCTGCAGGGTTTTGTGGAAACCATATCCGACCCGTCGCTGACGATCTTCCGTGACGAGAACGACGTGGTGATTTCCTCGACCGAGTTTTTCAATCGGCTCGCCGCCAACGATCTCGTGAAGGCGGAAGGCACTGAATCTGCCGATACGACAATTACCGCGACCGAAGTCGAGTTCGAGCTTGAACTCTGACATCTGGCGTCGAATGTTTCAGGCGGCCACGCTCTGTGGCCGCCCGTTTTTTTGATGGCAAAACTCGACTTCCTGTTGTGAACATAAGCTCTCTCAAATAACAGAATCCTCCGGCACCGCGGCGGTATTACCGCGACTTCTTTAGTCTCAAAGTCGCGTTTCCGTGCGGGATGGGACACATTCCTGTCACTCAACGCGTACGTAGCGCTTCGGCTGCTTATCAGTACCAAAGACGTATGTGGTAACTTTGCCGCTGCTGTCGGGGGCGGAGCCCCGGCGAAGGTCAACTGATTTTGGGGGTCAGGAATGAGCAAGCGAGCAATCACTTTCGTTCTGAGCGCCGTTGCGTTCATTGCAACGGGTCTTCTCAGTACGTCGGCATTCGCACAGAACGACCGAAGCGCGAGAGCGCAGCAGGTCATCGATCACTGGACCCCCGAGCGTCGCGCCGCCGCAGTTCCGAGGGACATGCGGATAGATCATCGCGGTCTGGGCTACATGCGTCGCGCCGACGGCTCGCTGGCACCATACGGGCATCAGATCCAGGCCCAGGGTGCACCGAGCCCGAACGCGCGTCCCCCCGGCAGCGGTGGCGGTGGCGGAGGCAACAACGATAGTGAGCCGCCGCAGATTTCGAACCTCGATCCTGCCGCGGGCTCGACGATCGGCGGCTCCTACACGTTCTCGGCGATCGTCACGGACAATGTCGGCGTCAAGTCGGTGACCTTCGTGATCACCTATCCCGACGGCGTCACGACTCAGGACTTCTCGGCGTCCAACGCCGGCGGCGATACCTGGTCGTCAACGCTCCAGGGCTTCACCGATGGCGACTGGAGTTGGCGTGTGGAGGCCACCGATACGGCGAAGCGAGGCGGGAACTCGTCTGTCTCTGATGATACGTCGTTCACCGTTTCCACCGGCGGTGGCGGTGGCGGTGGTGGGGACACCATCACCAACGCTCAGTGGACCGACGGCGGCGATATCCAGATGACGGCGGGTCGCTTGTTCTACGAGATGCCGAGCAATCCGCGTCGCAAGCGCTGGGCGGGCTATGTTTGCTCCGGCACCGTCGTCACGGACGGCGCGACGGGTCGGTCGGTAATCCTGACGGCCTCGCACTGCGTCTATGACGATGCCAACAATGCCTTCGCACGCAACGTGTTGTTCATTCCGAACCAGGCCGGCACGAACGGCAGCGGTACCGACAGTAATTGCAGCAACGACCCGATCGGCTGCTGGGTTGCGGCCTTCGGTGTCGTCGACGTGAACTGGACCACATCGACATTCCCGGACAACATCCCCTGGGATTACGGCTTCTATGTCGTCGATGACAATCCGAGTTCGCATCAGCCGGGTTACAACTCGAGCTCCGATACGCTCGATCAGGCTGTAACGGCGTTCAACATCGACTTCACGCCGCCAACCGTGGATGACGGTACGGTGGGTGCCGCGACACCGGACTTCACGCATGCACTCGGATACTCCTACAGCGATGATCCAAACTTCATGTATTGCGCCGAGGACATGACGACCGAAGGCACCGACAACTGGTGGCTGCCGAGCTGCGGACTTTCGGGCGGTTCCTCGGGCGGTCCGTGGATACAGCCCCTGACGAATGGGGGTGGGCCGATCATCTCGGTCAATTCCTGGGGTTACACCACGAGTCCGGGAATGGCTGGGCCGATCCTGTCAGGCACGTCAGCGAACTGCGTGTATAACGCTGCCGCGCTGAATGCGTTCCCGTCGAATCCGGCGGATGGTGACGCGGGCTACGCGGTCAACTGCAACTAGCCGGCTACGCGATTCAGGCAACAGGCGCCCGCGGGAAACCGCGGGCGCTTTTTTGTTGACTCGGAGCCTATTGCACCAGGTCCCAATACGGGCGACCTCCGAAGCGCTCGATAAGCAAGTCGACGAACAGCGTGACCTTGGCCGACAGGTGCCGGTGCCTTGGGTACACAGCCGAGAGCCCGATGTCCGGCGGAGAATACTCCGGTAGCACGGTAATCAACTGTCCGTCCTGCAGCGCTTGGCCGACGATGAAGGTCGGTGACAGCGCGATTCCCAAGTGGCGGACCGCTGCGTCGCGCAATGTCTCGCCGTTGTTCGACCACATCACGCAGTTGATCGGCCACGTGCGGTCACCGCCCGGGCCCGTGAGACGCCACTGGCTACCGGAGTCGAGATAGCCGTAATGCAGACAGCGATGTTGACGAAGCTCGCGCGGCTCTTTCGGTTCGCCGGCTTCCTCCAGGTATTTGGGCGAGGCACATAGCACGCGTCGCGCAGGAGCGATGTTGCGAACGATCAGGCTTGTCGACGGCGCGTCCTCGGCGATGCGCAGGGTGACATCGAAGCCTTCCTCGATGGGGTCGACGAAACGGTCGTTGAGGACGAGTTCGACGTGAACGTCGGGGTAGGCGCGCATGAAGTCGGCGACCAGCGCGGACAGGTGCATCGTGCCGAAAGACATCGGTGCGTTGATTCGCAGATTGCCTTTGGGGTGCTCCTGAAGTTCGGTGACCGAAGAAACGGCCTCGTCGAGCTCGGAGAGAATCGCGACGGCGCGGTCATAGAAAGCGAGGCCGGTCTCGGTTGGCGTGACCTTGCGCGTGCTCCGCAGCAGAAGCTGGGTCCCGAGATCGTCTTCCAACGCAATGACGACGCGGTTGACGGCCGAGCGCGAAAGCCCCATTCGGCGCGCAGCCGCCGCGAAGCCGCCCTCGTCGACGACGCGTGTGAAGGCTCGCATTCCTTCGAATCGGTCCATTCGTCCCCAATTGTCGCTAATTAAGCGACAATATGTCGCTAGATAGAAGGATTGTCTACAAAAAAGAAAGCTACCATTATTGTTGGTCTTCACGAAACGATTTTGCTGACGGAGGTCATCATGCTGGATATTCGCCGATCGGAAGACCGCGGCCGCGCCAACTTCGGCTGGCTGAACAGCCGCCACACGTTCTCGTTCGGGCGCTACTACGACCCGAGCTTCATGGGCTTCGGGCCAGATCATCTCCTACGTGTTGGACGGGGCGCTCGAGCACAAGGACAGCATGGGCAACGGCTCGATAATGCGTCCGGGTGACGTGCAGCGCATGTCGGCCGGCAACGGCGTTCGGCACAGCGAGTTCAATGCGTCAGATATCGACGAAGTCCACTTTCTGCAGATCTGGATTCTGCCGGAGCGCGACGGGCTCGAGCCGAGCTATGAGCAGAAAGCATTCTCTGCCGACGACAAACGCGGCAAGCTGCGTCTGGTAGGCTCGCGCGACGGCCGCGACGGATCGGTAACCATCCATCAGGACGTTGATCTGTACGCGACGCTACTGAGCGAGGGCGATCAGGTGGCGCACGAGCTGGCCGACGGCCGCAAGGGCTGGGTGCAGGTTGCCACCGGTACCGCCGACCTGAATGGCAAGACTCTCGCCGCCGGCGACGGCGTTGCAGTCGCGGGTCCCGCCACCATAGAGGTAGCAGGTGAAAGCGACGCAGAAGTGCTGTTGTTCGACATGGGCTGAACACGACGGGTGGACGCCGCCGATTCCGTCAGCGGCGTTCTTCGACTCTTCTCGAAATAAGGACTAGCGATGAAGCTGTACTACTTTCCCGGATCCTGCGCGCTGGCGCCGCACATCGTGCTCGAGTGGCTAGGTGCGGAGTTCGAACCGGTGCGTATCGTCAAGGGCGATCCCGAGTACCTGAAGGTCAATCCGCTCGGCGTCGTGCCTGCGATAGAACAGGGCGGCAAGCTGTATACCCAGGCGGATGCGATCCTGCACTGGCTCGCCGCGTCGAATCCGGACGCGAACCTGGCGGGCGACGGCACTCCTGACTCTGAGTACGAGATCAACAACTGGATGGCGTTCCTGACCGGCGATCTGCATCCGGCGTTCTTCCCGTTCTTCAATCCGCAACGCTACACGGTGGAACCGGATGGCATCGATGACGCAAAGGACGCGGGACAGGCACTCGTCGCGAAATACTTCGATCATCTCGAGAAGCACCTCGACGGCCGCGAGTTCATCGCCGGCAACCGCCGCAGCATCGTCGATGCGTACGCGATTCCGATGCTCCGCTGGGGCCGGCTATTGACCAGGCCGCTCAAGGAGTATCCGAACCTGAGTGCTTATCTCGAGCGTTGGGAGCAAAACGACGGCGTCAGGCGAGCGATGAAGGAACAGGGACTGATCAAGTAACAGCAAACATCACTGCATTAGAAATTCGGTCAACGGTATCGGGCCTCGGTGACGCCGTGATCTTCGCCGAGCGTGAAGACCACGTCGGCCCGAGTCGGGATGTCGATGAGGTTGTGCCGGGTGATGCGTTCGTAGAAGCGAACGAATCGAGCGACTTCGTCATCGCTCATGACGCGTGAGCCGGGATCGGCCGCTTTCTGTGCCAGCTTGTGCTCCTGTTCGATGCGCCATCGAAGAATTGCCTCGAACGACGGCGCGGCGAGAAAGACGAGCGCGTCGAGACCGGAGAATATCGGCTCGTACCGCTCTCGCAATCGCTCATTCGCGTAGCCGCGCCACCGCATTTCGGCGTCCTCATCGCGCTCGAGAACATTGGCCGGTTCCGCCAGCGCCGCCTCCGTCTCAGCGGAACTACCCACGCACCAACCTTCCAGAACAATAAGATCCAGCGGCCCGGTAACCGACGGCCACTCGTCCTTCGGTGCTCGATCGTCAACGGCCTTGTCGAAGCGCGGCAGCACCGCGCTGTGTCCGGTACCCAACGAAGTTAGTTCGTCGAGTGTTGTCTGGATGAGCTCGGTATCGTGAGTACCCGGCACGCCACGGGTTGCGAACAACGGGTGCACGGTCTGCGCGAGCTGGAGGCGTTCATCCCGAGGCAAGTAAAAGTCATCGATCGACAGAACGGCGGAGCGCCAATCGAACAACTCGGCAACCGCCATCGCAAGGAAATCCGCGAGTGTCGATTTGCCGGTTCCTTGCGCACCGTTGACCCCCAGCAAGAGTGGAAACTCTGTGCGCCGCAAGCTCGGCAGTCGACGGGCGAGCGGCTCGTAGAACCGTCTGGCGCTTGCCTCGAATGCTGCCGGGAGGCTGTGTTTCGACAGGAATCCAGCCAGGATGTGTGGCGAAATCTCGTTTGTTGGGCTGTTCACTTCCACTGACCTTCGGCTGGCGACGGCCATTCGTCCGTTGGTCGTCGCAGATAGCATAACTACCTGAAAACTGCGCACTATAAAACTATTGACTCAATCCGTTTTCGGTCTATATTTCGCGAAAGTTAGCTCGTCTGTGATGCCCGCGGCCTCGCCCGCGGGGCCTCTGCGTAACGCGGTGCATTTGAGAGGAAACGCGAATGGCCGGAAAGAAGACCTCGCAAAGCGACGACTTTGACGACTACGATGAAGACACGTCTGAATTCGAGATGCTGGTCGAGAGCGAGCTGGAAGTGCCGAGCAAGTCGGCCAAAAGCAAGCTCGCGTGGCAGCGTCTCGAGCAGCGAGCAGAGAACCAGTGGCTGAATTCGCAGCTGTCTGATTGGGACGACTGGGACGATTCGTTCGATACCCACTGAAGGGCAGCGGTCGCGGCCCGTCCCGCCGCGTAGTTAAGCCGCGCCGCCCGGTACATGACAATGCAAAAAGATGGCAGCGATCGTCATCGCAAGCACCGAGACCACCGAGACACCGACGGTGAGTACCCGCCCTGGAAGCACGGCGGGAGCCGCCAGCTGAAACACCGCCCGTACGACAAGTTCGAAAGGCGGCGTGGCGACGATTGGCTCGACGACGCCGATCCTGACGATCAGGACTGATCCCGGCCTCGGCTACCGCTTCCTAACGCTGTACAAGATATCGAGGTTGCTGACCTCACCGGTTCGCGATTCGAGAACGAGCCGGTCGTTGAGCTGGTAGCGCAGCAGCAACTCGCCGAGCTGGTCGATCAATCCGTATCCGTATTCGACGAACAGCCGCTCGCCGAACCGTTTCCCCGCGACGATGCGACTGCTCGACGGACCGCCCTCGACGCTCAGCGTGTCGAGTCCGAGATCGCTGCGGATTTGGGACACGATCGAACCCGCGCCCGACAGGCCCAGTGCGAATGCGGCCTGATTGAGCGTGTCGCCTTCGCCGGCGTTCGTAGCATTCTCGAGTGAGCGTCCGGTCAGCAGGTACGACAAGGCCTCGGCGTCGCTCATGCGCGGGTCGCTGAACACCTCCGAGCGGAGTCGTGCCGGAGTCCCTGTGAGAAGGATGCCGGCCGTAACGTCACCCGCGCGGCGAGTCGCCCGCACGTCGAGCTGCGGTTCGTCGAGTGGCCCGTTGAAGATCAGGTTGCCGAGTTCGATTTCGAGTTCCTGGCCGTAGGCGGTGTAGCTACCGTCGCGCAACGACAACCGGCCGACGCCGGTGTACGGCAAATCCGTCCCGCCACGCAGGCGCAGTGCGCCGTCGAGCCCGGTCTCGAGGCCGAAGCCGGAGAAGCGAACTTCCTCGCCGAGGCTCACGCCGATATCGATCGAAATGCGGCGGGTCCTGGCCGGCTCCGTGCCGCCCGCGCGGTGCACGACCGTATCCGACGAGGTGGATTCCGCGGCTTCGGGAATCTCGCGAACGGTGACTGCCGCCCGCGGCACGTCGAGTGTGCCCGTAACCGCGGCTGTCCGGTCGTCGAAGACGACCTGAATATCCGGCGACGCGGCGAGCTGCCAGTCCGGGAGCCGTAGAATTTCGAAGTCCTCGCCCTGGATGCGGACTTCGCTGCGGATGCCGGTGTCCGCAGCAATCAGCGTCTCACCCTCGATGGTCAGGTTTCCCGCGCCCGAACGGCCGGAGCCACTCAAGCGGAGGCGGCCGACCGACTGCTGTTCGACCCGCGCACTGACGTCGACGACCGCGATTCCGGCATTGCGTATCGCAAAACGGCCGTCCTCGAGCACAAGCGCGCCAGCGAACTCCGGCTGCGCCAGGCTGCCGCCTATCGACAGCGTACCCTCGATGACGCCGTAGGGGTCCGACAGCGCCGGCAACATGAAGGCGAACAGGTCCGCGTCCGAGAGAGTCAGCGTCGCTCGCCCGTCGACTGGTGCGTTCACGTCCAGAACATTGTCGGAGCGCAGTTCGACGCTCCCCGCACCATTGCCCTCGAGTTCGAAGCGAGCGGATATTTCTCCTACGTTGTTTCGGATCGACGCATCGGCGCGGGCGTCGGTGAATGCGACCGTCAGCTCCTCGTCATCGATCAGGCTGGAGAGTCTGGCGTCCACGACCGCGATGCTGCCGTCACCGTTGATGGAGTTGCCGTCGATTCTCGCTTCGAGCTGCGCGTCGATACTCCCCTCGACCTGTGTCGTCTCCGGCAGTCCCAATGGAAGCGCCGAGACCGGCAGCGCGTCCACCTCCAGCCGCAATGCAGTCTCGCCGCCCGGGTCGACCGCCGCGCCCGCGCAGACACGGCCGGCCGTCGTTTCGGAGACCACACACAGAAACTCGAGTTCGACACGATCCGGCGAGATCGCGACCGAGCCGGGACTCTCGGTTGACCAGCGTCCGATGCGATCGGCGGCGACGTCCAATGTCGCGATCTCGCCTAGCCAGCCCGTACCCTCGATGCCGCCAACCGCGCCGATCTCGACGTTCGATGCAGCGGATTCGGCGAAGATCCTCACGCGATGCCGCGCGAGGGTGCCGGATGCCGATGCCTCGAACAGGTCGAAGTTCTCGTTGCCGACTGAGACGTCGGCAGCCCGTACGTCGACGATGGTGAGGCCCTGTGCGCGGATGTTGGCATCAATCGACATCCTCGCAGCCCGATACGCTGTCCAAGCCAGGTCGGAGCCCGATGCGCGCAGCCTCACGTCGGGCGAGTCGCGCGGCCCTTCGAGGCCCAGCGTAAGCACGAACGAACCCGCGGCGTCAGCGAGCAGCCGTTCGACGGCGTTGATCTCAATTTCCAGATCAATCGAGACCGTATCGCCGAGGTAGCCTGCAGCACTGAAGCGGCTGTCGCCGATCGCAATCTCGGCAGCGGCGACGGTCAGCGTGCGCTCAGACCAGCCGACCTCGGCACTGCCGTCGATGCTCGTGCCGTTGAGCTCCCCGTCAATCGCGTCGACCCGCAGCGCAATCGACGGCTCGCCTCCGTCGAAGGCCGCGTCGACATGTCCGGCCGCCGCAACACGGCCCGAGAGCCTGTCCGAGAGCCGCGCCGGGTCGATACCGGTCACACGAAAGTCGAGCGACGCCTCAGGCGTCCAGCGCACCTCGCCGTCGACTTCCAGAACGCCGAGCTCATTCCGCATGGACCCCGCATCGATACGCAGCCGGGATGCGTCGACGTTCCCGGCCAGCGAGATCTGCGACTCGGGCAACGCCCCGGTTTGCGCCGACGTTTCCAGCATCACGTCGATGCCGTCGAGATTGCCAACGGTCGTTAGTGTTCCGCCCGCTGAGACGAGCTGCTGTTCGCCGATCTTCAATTCGAACGACTGCCAGGCGTGCCGGAGATTCGCCATGATTCCCGAGTCGTCCAACGAGATGATGCCGTGCGACTCGATTGCGAACGGCGCATCGAGCACGTGGTCTATCTCGTACCCGTCGGCGTCGCCGCTGATTTGCAGACGGCCTGCAAATTCGCGGTCCGGCGTGAAGCTCCACACGACGTTGGCCGAACCCCGGTACTTGCGCGCAAGCCGCAGCCGTCCTTCGACGGTCAGTGAAAACAGGTCGCTGTCGAGCGCCAACCGATCGATCTCCAGATCGGATCCCTCCATGCGTGCGGCGAGGTGGACGGCCTCGATCTCGAGCGTGCTACCGTCGCGCACGATCTCAAGGGCGGTGATCGACGAATCCAGAATCCAAAGATCGATCGGCAGGCTGATATCGGGGAGTCCGCCTCCTGCATCGGCGGCGCGCTCGCCGTCGGCGAGTTCAACCCGCGCCTCGGTGACGTCGAGCCGGTCGACATACACCCGTCGGGAAAGCAACGGCAGAATCCGAACGTCGATGAAGACACGCTCGATGGCGACGTTCGTCGCCGCATCGTTCCATGAAGCGGACTCCGCGGTTAGGCCGGACGTGATCGTTCCGGACAGCGTGCCGATCGTGAGTGCGTCGGGCAGGTAGGGTTGTGCCCGCGCGAACAGCCAGCGAGCGCCGGACTCGGTTGCGACGAGCCAGGCGAATGCGGCGATGACCAGCGCCAGCGCAGCCGACACACCGATAAGGAATCTGTAGCGCCGCTTCACAGGTCGGTACCGAGCTGCAGGTGGAAACGGATTGCGGGGTCATCGGCGGTCACCGGATAGCCGGCATACAGCCGAATCGGCCCCAGCGGGGAACGCCAGATCAGCCCGAGGCCTGCGCCGACCTCGGCATCGAAGTCTGTATCGTCGAAAGCGTTGCCGGCGTCGACGAACAACGCCCCGTAGAAGTTGCCGCGCAGGCGGCGCTCGTACTCGACGCTTGCGACGAGTAGATTCGCGCCGCCGATGACGTTGCCGTCGGCATCCGTCGGACCGAGGGTGTCCAGGTCGTAACCCCGAACGGATTGATCTCCGCCCGCAAAGAAACGGACTGATGGAGGTACTTCCGCGAATTCATCGACCTCGGTGATGCCGACCTGGGCCCGTGCCAGACCCCGATTCCCGTCACCGAAGCTCGCTATCCAGCGAATCCGCGCGACCGTCTGCAGATAGCCGGTCGTCGAGCCGAACGCCTCGTCCGTGCCGCTGAATTCGATCGTCGCCCGCCGGCCGCTGCGCGGAAACACATTGCGATCGGCGCGCTTGTGGTCAAAACCGACTCCCGGAACCACGAGACGCGTCGTGTCGACCACGTCGCCGACGTTGAAGGATTCGTTGCTGACGTCGAGAGAAAGTGTGCGCACCCACGAATCGCCCGCACCGGTCGTCCAGCGCGCGCCGAGTCCCTGAGCATCGGTGTCGAAGGTGTCGGTCGTTTCCTTATAGAGGGCCGCGGTAATGCTGAACCACTCCCGGCGCGGATCTGCGAGCGGCATCCGGTATTCGGCACCGATACCGCGTCTGACCGGGCTGACTTCGAGATCGCTGATCAGCCTGTGGCCGCGCCGGTTGAGCCGGTTGTTGCGGAAGCCGGCGCGAAAGCGTTCGCCGGTATCGGTCGAGGCGCCGATGCCTACGGTGTATTCGATCCGATAGCCGGGCTCCGCGAGGATGCGGATCGGCACGGTGCTTTCGCCGCGGTTTTCGATGTCCGCTTCGACGTTTACGATGCCGAAGTAGCCGCTTTCGGACAGCGTTTGCTGGGCCAGAGCAAGGTCCTCCCGGTCAAAGGGCATACCGGGCTCCAGGTCGACATAGGCGGCGACCATCCGTTCCTCGAGGAAGTCCTGCTCCTGACGAATCTCGCCGATCCGGTAGCGACGGCCGCTGTCGAGGTGAAGCGTAATGTCCGCGTAGCCGGCCTCGGGCCACACGTCGAGCTGGCGCGCGCTGAAGGCAGCGTCGAAGTAGCCGTGGTCTGCGGCACGAATCTGCAGAGACTCCTTCAGGTTCTCGTACGCAGAATGCCGCAGCGGCGCGTCCGGCGTCAGCGCCGCATTATCGACGAGAGCGGCGAATTCGGGGTCCGTTGCTGCCTCGCCGTCGATCCGTACGTCGATGTCGCGGACCAGCACCGCGTCACCGGGGTCGATAGTGATCGCGGCCGCCCAGCAGGACTCGCCGAGTTCCAGCGAGGTTTCAATGATCGGCTCGTAGAAGCCGAAGGGCTCGAGCGCCGTCCGTGCCTCACTCGCGAGCGAACGGAAGCGGCGGCGCAGCGTTGACGCTCCGGCGTCGCAGGGCTCGTCGGCAATCGAAGCGTACGAGCGAACGTTGCGCTCGAGTTCGGCGTCGA
>CALZMR010000008.1:0-3065 GCA_945788575.1 uncultured Woeseiaceae bacterium | reverse complement strand
GCGCCGATCATCAGGACGACCGAAACAAGGAATCCGCGCGGGTCATCGAGTCCGGGCAGGCCGCCGACATTCATACCGAGAAGGCCGGTGACGAAGGTCAGTGGCAAACAGATCGCGGCCACCATCGAGAGTACATACATGCGCGCGTTCTGCCCCTGTGCAATGAAATTGGGGAACTCCTCGCGCAACACCATGATGCGTTCCATTGCGAGTTCGGATTCCTCGAGGTACCCGGTCGTAGTGGGACCAGCGCCTTGTTCAAGCTGTTTCCGGATATCGAGCATCGACAAGAGCTGTCGCCGGCGCGTGCTGATAATTCGGTCGCGCTCGATCCACAGCCGGACGGACACCATGACTTCGGGGTCCTGCCATGGATTCGTATTTACGCCACGCAGGACGACGAGAATGCCCTTGTCGGTATTGAACGAATGCGGCCGAGTCTCGGCCTCGAGCAGCACGTCCGCCGTTCCCGGATCAATGCCGCTCGCCTTGGTGAGCCAGCGGCAGGATTCCCGCTCACCAATGTCCAAGTGCACTCCGAGAATCCCTTGCGCAGGCGTCCAGTCGGCGATACCAGAGGCATCGATGTCGGACATACCGCCGCGTCCGTTCAGAAGACAGATGAATATGAAATTCGCATTGATTTGGGCCGGGTCGTTCATGGCCCCATTGTACGTCAGACAATCGAGATTTCGGTGGCCAGGCTCGGTTGGCCCCGACTGTGTCGAACAACGCGTCGACGTCTCGGAACCATGCGCGTCGTCAAACACCGCAAGCCTGGTCCACGTATCGACGGGCTATCGTGCGATTACATACGCCACGAGACATTCCGCATTTCGAAGTGATAGCTGCGGTCGCGGCGATTGTCACCGAAGAAGTATCGATTCATGCAGCCGCCACGGATTGTTAGGCGATCGGTCTCGCGGCTTCTCTTCCGAGGGTGGGCTATCATTCGCTCATGCTTTCTATTATCGGCGTCGCTGCAGGGGTCGCGCTGCTGATCGTCGGCGGCGCCTTCCTGGTGCGCGGAGCATCCGAAGTTGCGGCTGGCTTCGGCGTGTCGCCCATGGTCATCGGTCTCACTATCGTCGGCTTCGGCACGAGCTCGCCGGAGTTGATAGTGAATGTGATCGGAGCGCTGCAGGGTGCGACCGAGCTGGCATTTGGAAACGTCGTAGGATCGAACTTCAGCAACCTGGGCCTCGTGCTCGGCACGGCCGCCGTCATCGCGCCAATCACAATCCAGGGCCAGATCGTGCGACGAGAGCTGCCACTGCTGCTGCTCGCGACCACGATGACCACCGTGATGGTCCTCGACGGGCCGCTCGAGGGCACCGCGGCTTCAATTGGGCGGACAGACGCAATCATACTGGTGCTGACGTTTTGCATATTCGTCTACATCATTGCGCTGGATATACTGCGAATCCGGCGGGACGATCAGCTGTTCGACGAAATCCGCGACGAACCCATCGTATCCCTTCGGCCAAAGAGCAGCTTTTGCTGGTGGTTCATCGCCGCCGGATTCCTGCTGCTCTTCGCGGGCGGTGAGCTAACGATCCGGAGCGGCGTGGAACTGGCAACGCAGTTTGACGTGTCGCCGGCAATTGTAGGCCTGTTCGTCGTCGCGGTCGGCACCAGCATGCCGGAACTGGTTACATCGATCATTGCCGCCGTCCGCGGTGAGTCCGATCTCGCGCTCGGCAACATCATCGGCTCGAATATCTTCAATTCGCTAATGGTATTGCCGACCAGCGGCGTCATCGCTCAGATACCCGTTCCCGAGGGGGGTGTCGGCGACCTGGTGCTGTCGTGGATACTCGCGGCGGCGCTGATCCCGTTGTTTTTCTTCGGGAGGGCGAAGCTCGGCAGGATCTCTGGAGCGGCGTTCGTACTGGTATATCTTGCCTACGCCGCGTTTCGAATCCTCGGGGCCTAAGCCAACGAGATCAGCGTTCCGAGCCGGATGAGTCGATCACACGGACGGGCAGCGGATTGCTGGCGTCGAGGTGTACATCCCGCTGCGGGAACGCGATCACTATTTCGTCTTTCTCGAACAATTCGGTGATCCTGAAGCGAATCTCGCTCCGGATGTTGCGCAGCAACTTTTCGCCGCCGACGTCGCACCAGAAGAAGGTCTCGAACATCAGCGCGTTGTCGCCGAAATCGTCGAAGACGACCGTCGCGGCCGGTTCTACTTTGACCTCCGGTTGCATGTTGACGGCTTCGAGAAGCAGTTCCGCAACGCGGCCGACGGGCGACCCATACTTGACACCAACTCGCACGGTTGTGCGGATCTCTCGGTCCACCAGGGTCCAGTTGACCACGGTGCGTTCGAGCAGTTGGCTGTTCGGCACGAGCAGATGCACGCCATCCACGCGCCGTATCCGGGTCGAGCGCGTGCCTATCTGCTCCACGATCCCGTATGTCGTGTCGATCTCGACGAAGTCGCCGATCCGTATCGGGCGCTCCGCCATCAGGATCCAGCCGCTGATGAAGTTGTTGATGATATTTTGCGCGCCGAAGCCGACGCCGATGGCGATAGCGCCCGTCGCGAATGCAAAGGCTGTTAGTGGCACGCCGAGCAGACTCAGCGCCGTCAGCACGACCAGAATGATCAACGTTAGGAATGCGACCCGTCGAATTACGTGCACGACGTCCGGGTTGATTCGCGTCGATGCCAGGCGCTTCGCGAGGAAGAAGCCGATGACGCGGCTGAGCACGTATCCCACTGCGAGCACGAGGACAACCGCCAACAGCTTACCGACAGTGACGTCGACTCCATTGGGACCGGGAAACAGTCCTATGTAAAGATATTCCCGAAGCTCCTCCATCGGCTCAAGTCTCCTCCCGCGGCTTCGCGCTGAGCGCTATCAGTGTCCACATTTCGGCAGGATGAAATTTTTGGTCGTCGGTCGGAAACCGCAGATCACCGGAGGCATCGACGGCAAGCAAAACTCTCCCGTCCGGGTACTCTCGCTTGAAGTCCGAATAATCAAACTCGCTGGTCAGTTCCGTCGTGCTGAATGTAGCACCTGCCTCCAGCTCATCTATCAACTCGTCGATGG
>CALZMR010000007.1 GCA_945788575.1 uncultured Woeseiaceae bacterium | reverse complement strand
TACTGTCATCAATGACGAGAATCTTAAGTCCGTTAAGACTTCGAGATTGAGTGTTAGACACCGGTTTTCCTCCAAACCCGAACCCCCAATCGCGGTCGCCCATTGCCGCTAATCGTTCGGGAACACGGACTTTTACCATATTGACATAAGTGCCGCTACGACGCCCTCCCCAGACACCAAAAATCTCGTGAAAACCGGAGCTTGCCGTCCAATCCGGGGGCTGTATAGTGGGCCGCTCACGATTTCCGGATTATTTGAACGAGATGGCAGAGCGTCGTCTGAGCGTCGGCATCGTCATGGATCCGATCGGCTCGATCACCACCAAGAAAGACAGTTCATTCGCGATGCTGCTCGAAGCCGAGCGGCGCGGTGCGGACCTGCACTATTTCGAACAGTCGGACCTGCGCCTGGTTGCCGGGGAAGCCCGCGGCCGATCGCGGCGGCTGACAGTCCGAGACAACTCGACCGACTGGTTCGATTTCGGTGAACAGCAGGACGTGCGGCTGGGCGATATCGACGTCGTCCTGATGCGCAAGGACCCGCCGTTCGACATGGAGTACGTCTACACGACCTATATCCTGGAGCGCGCCGCACTTGCCGGGTGTCTCGTCGTCAACGAGCCGCGGGCGCTCAGGGACATGAACGAAAAGGCCTACACAGCCTGGTTCCCCCAGTACACACCGCTGACGCTGATCACTCGATCAATGGACGACCTGCGCGCATTCACCGCGGAGCACAGACGCATCGTGGTCAAGCCGCTGGACGGCATGGGCGGAAAATCGATATTCGTCGTCAACAAAGGCGACAACAATGCCAACGTCATCTACGAGACGCTGACCGATCACGGCAGTCAGTTTGCAATGGCTCAGGTTTTCATTCCCGAGATCACCGAAGAAGGGGATAAGCGAATCCTTCTGATCGACGGCGAGCCCGTACCGTACGCGCTCGCTCGGATCCCGCCGCCGGACGACAACCGCGGCAACCTCGTGATGGGCGCGAGCGGGCGCGGCCAGCCGCTGTCCGACCGTGACCTCGAGATCTGCGAGCAGGTCGGGCCGGTGCTCCGCGACGCGGGCGTCATTTTCGCGGGCATCGACGTCATCGGCGATTACCTGACCGAAGTCAACGTAACGAGCCCGACCGGCATCCGCGAACTCGATCGGGAATTCGACCTCAACATCGCCGGCCTGATGTTCGATGCCATCGTGGGAGCATTGGGCTGAGCCCCGTCGCCCCTCCATCGGGAGGTGACGCAGGTCTCATTTCGCGGGGCTGACTGCGAGTAAACTGGTAACAGGCCAGGCGCGTCAATAAGCGCTTGTTTTCATGACAAAATGGGCGGATCATTCGCGCCGTCAGGGCACCCACCGAGATCCATGACAAAGACTGCAGGCATTGTGGACCCGCTCGACGAGCTCCGGCTCGTCTCGAAAGCGCCGCCTGACCGCTTGCCGGCCATGTTGTTCCTGGCCGCCCTGATTCACGGCGTGCTCATCATTGGTATCGCCTTCAACCCAGCTCTCTCCGACCAATTCGCCGAGGCGATCTCACTCGAGGTCACGATCGTGGCCGAGACCGATCAGAATATCGATCGTCCGGACCGCGCCGAGTACCTCGCTCAGGCGAGCCAGCAGGGCGGCGGCAATACGACAGAGCAGGTGAGGCCTTCGGCACTCGAACGGAGTGACTCCCCTCTCGACAATATCGGTCGCGAAGACGGCGACAGTTTCACAGACTCCACGGATCACGAAGTCGCCGCGGACCAACTTGTCGCCAGCGAACGTTTCGAGGATCGTAGTATCCAGGACCAGCCGCGTGATATCCCGGTTAGCGATGAAAGCGTTGCGCTTTCGCTGGATCGCGGCAGCGAAACGACCCTGCCGTTGCCGCGTGAGGACCGCGCAAGCCTGTTGATCCATGACGACGAACCGCGCCAGCTCGTGGTGAGTGCGGATACGCGTGAATCGAATGTCGCGCTCTATCTGGACAACTGGAAGCGCCGCATCGAAGCGGTGGGCGATGAGTACTTCCCGCAGGTAGCGGATCTGGATGACGCCATCGGCAGCCCGACGCTCGAGGTATCGATCAGCGCCAACGGCGAACTCGCGGAGGTGATCATCCGCCGGTCTTCGGGCTCAGCAATAGTCGATCAGGCCGCCCTCGACATCCTGCGCCGCGCATCGCCATTCGATCCCTTCCCGACTGAAATCGCGAACGATTACGACACGCTGCGCTTCGCCTACAAGTGGTTGTTTGAGCAAGACGTTATTGAGCGTACCGCAAGCGTCAATTAATCGACACGAGCGGCCCAGGTTGTGCCCACGCCCGTCTGGGCGGATACTGGCTTCATGGAAAACGCGCTCGCTAATCATCTGCTGATCGCGATGCCGGGCATGGCGGACCCGAATTTTTCCAGCACCGTTACCCTGATCTGCGAACACAACGACGACGGGGCACTGGGCATCGTCATCAATCGCCCGCTGACGCTCAAGCTCGGGGGGCTGTTCGAGCAACTCGAACTCACCGAGGTCGATTCGGACGCCGCCGAGAATCCCGTGCTCATGGGCGGTCCGGTCGGTCCGGAACGCGGCTTCGTGTTGCACCAGCCCTCCGACGAGTTCGAGAACTCGCTGGCCGTATCGAGCGAAATCCATTTGACCCTGTCCCGAGACATCATCGACGCAATGGCCGCGGGCGCGGGCCCCGACAAGTCGCTGGTCGCGCTCGGCTACGCCGGCTGGCAGGCCGGACAGCTCGAGGAAGAGATGCTCGCTAATTCCTGGCTGACCGTTCCGGCCACACCGAACATCGTGTTTGACCTGCCGTTCGCAGAACGCTGGTCGGCGGCCGCAAGAACACTCGGTATCGACATCAGCCAGATGGCACCTGACGCGGGTCATGCCTGACCCCACCGCGCCCGAGACGATCCTCGCATTCGACTTTGGCCTGCGGCGCATCGGCGTCGCAGTCGGCCAGACGGTGACCGGTAGCGCCAGCCCGCTCGGCATCGTGGACAACGGCGACAACGGGCCGGACCAGTCTCGAATCGACGCGCTCGTCCGCGAGTGGCGCCCGAACAGCATCATCGTCGGCATGCCGCTGCACGCGGACGGATCGCCTGGCGATCTCGCGCCGACCATCAGAGCATTCGCCCGAGAACTCGAGCGCTATGGCCTGCCCATAACTGAAGTGGACGAGAGGCACACTTCGCAGGAAGCCGAGGCCGCTCTGATCCGCGCACGGCAGGCCGGCTCGAAGGGCCGCATCTCCAAGTCGGATATCGATGCCGCCGCCGCGGTAATGATCGCGGAGCGCTATTTGAGCGCCCGTACCTGAGTGCGTATGTCGACAGCGGATCAGCGGAATTCTGCAGGCCGCTTCTAGTAGAATGCCGCAGCCATGACCGCTGAGCTCCCCGACCAGGCAAGTCTGCAGCTGAACCCCGACGGGTCGCTGCGACATCTGTTGACCCTGAAAGGTCTCGATCGCGAACTTCTCGTTCGCCTTCTGGACGATGCCGAGCAGTTCCTGAGCGAACCCGGGGTACCGCTGATCCGGCGCAATACGCTCGCCGGGCGCACGGTCGCCAACCTCTTTTTCGAGCCGAGTACGAGAACTCGTGCGTCATTCGATCTGGCCGGCAAGCGTCTGGGCGCCGATGTTCTGAATCTGGACGTCAACACCTCGTCGCGCAAGAAGGGCGAGAGCATCCTCGACACCATCTATACCCTCGAGGCCATGCTGGTGGACGTCATGGTCGTGCGCGATGCCAGCGAAGGGGTGCCTGCCTTTATCGCCCGGCATGTCAAAGACCACGTAAGCATCCTCAACGCCGGTGAATCCGACGTCTCGCACCCGACCCAGGGGCTGCTGGACATACTGACGATTCGCCAGCACAAACCGAACATCCAAGACCTGGTGGTCACGATTGTCGGCGACATCGAACACTCGCGTGTCGCGCGCTCGGCGGCGTACGGCCTGCAGACGCTGAACGTGGGCGAACTGCGGCTCGTCTCGCCACCTGCCATGGCTCCGGCAAGCGGCGATCTCGACTTTGCGCGTATCGTCGACAACCTCGAAGACGGGATGCGCGATGCCGATGTCGTAATGGCGCTCCGGATTCAACGCGAACGCATCGGCAATCTCGACGGCATCCCCGGCATCGACGAGTACTTCGCGAACTTCGGCGTCAGCGAAGAACGCCTGAAGTTGGCGAAGCCCGACGCGATCGTCATGCACCCCGGCCCGATGAACCGCGGTATCGAGATCGAAGGAACGGTTGCCGACGGGCCACAGTCGGTCATTACGCAGCAGGTCACCAACGGCGTCGCGGTACGCATGGCGGTCCTCGAACACGTCGCCGGTCACCACAATGTCTAGCGCTGCCCAGCAAGTAGCGCAGCGCAATCGCGGCACGATCTTCGTCGAGGACGGCGAGATCCTGAGCCGCGAGGCGCTGGCGGGCGACCAGTACGTACAGCGAATTCGAGCACCCAGGACCGCCGCGAACGCGAAGGCCGGGAGCTTCGTTGCGATAACCTGCGATCCGATGCTGCCGATGCGGCGGCCTATGTCGATCATGCGCGCGCAGGACGACTGGATAGAGATCCTCTACAAGACCCATGGCGAAGGTCTTGCACTGTTGGCCGAGAAAGAACCGGGCACGTCGGTCAGCGTGCTCGGGCCGATCGGCATGCCCTTCAATCTCGATCCGGCCAAGCCGAACTGCCTGCTGATCGGCGGAGGTGTGGGCATACCGCCGATGGTCTATCTGGCCGACGTTATGCGTAATGACGATACCTGGAGGCCCCTTGCGATTCTGGGCTCAGAGATCCCATTCCCCTTCGATCTGGTGCCATCGTCTCTGCCGTTCGAAGACCTTACCGATGAGAACTCGGCCACGATGCCACTGCTCGAGAGCTGGGGCGTGCCGACCCGGCTCACCACCAAGCAGGGTTACGATGGCTGCTTCGATGGTTACGTCACCGACCTCGCCGATCGCTGGCTCGACGGACAGAATGCGGAAACGCTCGCCGCGACCAAGATCTTCACCTGCGGGCCTACGCCGATGCTCAAAGCCGTCGCCGAACTCGCGGCGCGCTATGACGTCGCCTGCGAGGTGTCGCTCGAAGAGTACATGGCCTGTGCCGTCGGCGGCTGCGCGGGCTGCGCCGTGCTTATCGAGACGCCCGAAGGACAGGCGATGAAACGCGTCTGCGTCGATGGGCCCGTGTTCGACGCCACGACCGTCGTCTGGTAGCTCGGCTTTAGTCCTCGGCCTGCTCCGGCATTACTTCGCGAAAATACTCGGCCGCGAAATCGACAAGCTCGCGCGTGCGGAACAAGAGCGCGTCGGCGTTGCCGACTTGTCCTTTGGCGACCTTGCCGGTCGCCACGAATCGCTCGCCAACGACAGGGAAGTGGACGCCGTCGTCGTTGGCCATGTCCGGGCTCTCGACCCAGACCCGCTTGCCGGCTTCGATGACCGGATAACGATGCGTCGTCGTGCGCCGATTCGGCGTCAGCGACTCGGCATAGTGCAGCGACGTACAGCGATTGAAGCCGACGCCGAGCAGTAGCGTATGCGCGTCGAGGTCATAGAGCTTCTCGAACGGTGTGTTCGGTCCCTCGCCGAACGGGAGCGAGTGTTCCGCCGTGATCTCATTCGCAAGTTTGCCGTTCGCGCAGACCGATACCAATGGATGATTGCTGCGCAATGTGCGCGGCCACGTGCGAAACGCCTCGGGCACGGCGCCAAGCGTTGTCGGTGTGGTTCGAGAATCGAACACCGGTAGGTGCTCGCGGATCGTGTCGTACCAGCCGGCTTCGGCGCGTGGGTCCTGATAGGTATCCGGGTCCAGAAGCTGCGGCGACTCGCAGGGCATGACCAGCGTGCCGCCACCACCCAACACTTCCTGCATTGCGGATATGAGTGCGGCGGGTCCGCCAACCGTATAGCCGACCTGGCCGAGCGCGGAATGCACCATTAGTGTCATGCCCGGGTTGAGGCCGAGCGCGGTGAGAGCGTGCTTTAGAGATTCGGTGGTGTTCGGCCTAGCCACCGAAGTTGATCTTCGCCTCGAGGTTGGAACGCGAGTCGGCGTGCGACATGGCTTCTTCCAGCGTAATCGTTCCGGCCTTGTAGAGATTCAACAGCGCATCGTCGAAGTTCTGCATGCCCTGTTCGCCCGAGTCCTTGTGCGCTTCCTTAACCGCCGAAATGTCGCCCTTGAGGATGAGATCCTTGATATGCGGCGTGTTGAGCATCAGTTCGACGGCCGCAACGCGCTTGCCGCTACGCGAACGCACGAGCCGCTGCGACAGGATCGCACGCAGGTAATGCGCGAGGTCCATGAACACCTGGCCATGCTGTTCCTGAGGGAACAGGTTGATGATGCGGTCGAGCGTCTCGGGCGCGTTGTTCGAGTGGACTGTGGCGAGCACCAGATGCCCGGTGCCGGCCATGTCGAGCGCCGACTGCATCGACTCGGTATCACGGACCTCACCGATCTGAATAACATCCGGCGCCGCGCGCATCGCGCTCTTCAATGCCCGGTTATAGGACTTCGTGTCGAGACCGACTTCGCGCTGATTGACGATCGACTGCTTGTTCGGGTGCAGGAACTCGATCGGATCCTCGATCGTGATGATGTGCGACGAGGTCTTCTCGTTGCGGTGATTGATCATCGCCGCCAGAGTTGTCGACTTGCCAGCGCCCGTCGCTCCGACCATGAGGATCAGTCCGCGGCGCAGCATCGTGAGTTCCTTGATCTGCTCGGGCATCCCGAGTTCTTCCAGTGTCGGTAGCTCATTGGTGATGTAGCGCATCACCATGCCGACGTTGCCGCGCTGATGGAAGATGTTGATGCGGAAGCGGCCGAGTCCTGGCTCCGAGATAGCGAAGTCGATCTCGAGCTCGCGCGTGAAGTATTCGAGCTGGTCCTCGTCCATGAGCTCGATCGCTGCCTGCTTGACCATCTTCGGCGTCATCTCGAGCTTGTTGACCGGCATGATCTTGCCTTCGATCTTGATCTTGGCCGGTGCGAACGGTGCGAAGAAGAGGTCCGACGCCTTCTTCTCGACCATCAGCTTGAACAGAGGTTTTACATTCATCGAGTGTGCTCTTCCCTGGCAAACGAAGCTCAGAAGGTCTGAGCCGTATCCTCTTCCATGATGCGCAGACTCTCTGACTGCTGATCTGCAATCGCGGAGTCGCGCTTACTCTCCAGCTTGACCCGCAAGCGAAGCTCGTTCTTCGAATCAGAATTGCGCATCGCTTCTTCGTAGCTGATCGTGGCGGATTCATAGAGGTCGAACAGCGCCTGGTCGAAGGTCTGCATGCCAAGCCGAGTGGATTTAGCCATGATCTCCTTGATCTGGCCGACCTCGCCTTTGAAAATCAAGTCCTGAATCAGCGGCGTGTTCAGCATGATCTCCATGGCTGCGATGCGGCCGATGCCGCCTTCGCGCGGCACGAGCCGCTGCGAGACGAACGCCTTGGCGTTCAGGGACAAATCCATGAGCAATTGCTGACGCCGCTCCTCGGGGAAGAAGTTGATGATGCGGTCGAGCGCCTGGTTGGCGCTGTTGGCGTGCAGCGTTGCAAGGCACAAGTGACCGGTCTCGGAAAACTGAATGCCGTATTCCATCGTCTCCCTGTCGCGGATCTCACCGATCAGAATTACATCGGGCGCCTGACGAAGCGTGTTCTTGAGCGCCGCGTGCCAGGTCTCGGTATCGACGCCCACCTCTCGCTGCGTAATCACACAGCCTTTGTGCGGGTGAACGTACTCCACCGGATCCTCGATCGACACGATATGGCCGCGGGAGTTTTCGTTTCGGTGGCCGATCATCGCGGCGAGCGTCGTCGACTTACCGGAGCCCGTGCCGCCGACGACGATGACAAGACCCCGCTTGTTCATGACCACGTCCTTCAGGATCGGCGGAAGCTCCAGATCCTCCAGCGTCGGGATCTCAGTGGTGATCGTACGCAGGACCGCGCCTACGTAGCCCTGCTGGATAAATGCGCTGACACGGAAACGGCCGATGCCCTGCGGCGAGATCGCGAAGTTACACTCCTTGGTCGAGTCGAACTCTTTGATCTGCTTATCGTTCATGATCGAGCGGACCATGATCGCCGCGTGGTCGGCCGTCAATGGGGTGTCGGTTGCCTTGTGGATCGTGCCATCGACCTTGATGGCCGGTGGGAAGCCGCGGGTGATGAACAGGTCCGAGCCGTTCCGCTCGACCATCTTCCGAAGCAGGTTCTGTGTTAGTCGTACCGCTTGTTCGCGTTCCATCGTTCCTCAACTCCCGGCGTGGCGAATATCACCGCGCTCTAGAAATTCTCCTTATTGGCCGCCCTGAAGCGTGCCTCTTCCTTATTAATCAGACCCTTGGACATCAGGTCCGCCAGGTTCTGGTCGAGGGTCTGCATGCCTACCTGCTGACCCGTCTGAATCGCGGAATACATCTGCGCGATCTTGCCTTCGCGAATCAGGTTTCGAATCGCGGGCGTGCCAATCATGATCTCGTGTGCCGCGATGCGGCCGCCACCGACCTTTTTGAGGAGTGTCTGCGATATCACCGCACGCAGTGACTCGGACAGCATCGCTCGGACCATCTCTTTCTCTGCCGCAGGGAACACGTCGACTATTCGGTCGATGGTCTTCGCGGCGGAACTCGTGTGCAGCGTACCGAAGACGAGGTGACCAGTCTCGGCCGCAGTCAGTGCGAGGCGAATCGTCTCGAGGTCACGAAGCTCGCCGACCAGTACCACGTCGGGGTCCTCACGCAGCGCCGACCTGAGCGCTTCGTTGAAGCCCAGTGTGTCTCGATGGACCTCGCGCTGATTGATCAGCGATTTCTTGGATTCGTGAACGAACTCGATCGGATCCTCGATCGTGAGGATGTGATCGGGCTTGTTCTCGTTGATGTAGTCGACCATCGCTGCGAGCGTCGTACTCTTGCCCGAGCCAGTCGGCCCGGTCACCAGCACGATGCCTCGAGGGTGCATCGAAACGTCTTTGAAGATGGCTGGTGCACCGAGATCGTCGAGCGTCAGAATCTCGGAGGGTATCGTCCGGAACACGGCGGCCGAGCCGCGATTCTGGTTGAAGGCGTTGACGCGGAAGCGCGCGAGCTTGGGAATCTCGAATGAAAAATCAGTCTCAAGGAACTCTTCGTAGTCCTTGCGCTGCTTGTCATTCATGATGTCGTAGACCATGCTATTGACGTCTTTATGAGTCAGCGCAGGCATGTTGACACGCTTGATGTCGCCGTCGACGCGAATCATCGGCGGAACCCCGCCGGACAGGTGCAGGTCGGACGCGTTGTTCTTCACCGTGAATGACAACAGCTGAGCGACGTCGACAGCCATATTCTTCCCTCTACAGTCTCAACCGGATTTACCATAACCCGGCACGATTTGTGGCCTAGTATAGCGAAGCACTCGGAGCAAAACGTGATTGGAGTCACGGAAAATCTGCTAAAAATCCGCGATTTGCTCAGCCGTTACGCCTTAGAGGCCGGTCGTCCAGCCGATGCCGTGCAGCTACTTGCGGTCAGCAAGAAGCAGCCGCTCGAGAAGCTCCATGAAGCGGCTCGAGCCGGGCAACACGATTTCGGCGAGAACGTCGTTCAGGAGGCCCTGGCGAAGATCGAGGCAACGGCCTCACTGGACGTCACCTGGCACTTCATCGGCCACCTGCAGACCAATAAAACACGAGCCGTCGCCGAGCACTTTGACTGGGTTCACAGTATCGACCGGCTGAAGACGGCGAGGCGTCTAAGCGCCCAGCGTCCGGAAGGCCTGGCGTCGCTCAACGTCTGCCTGCAGGTGAATATCGACGCTGAGCAAGGCAAGTCGGGAGTCAGCGCCGAAGAGCTTCCCGAGTTGGCGCATGCGGTGAGCGAACTCCCAGGCCTCAGACTGCGCGGACTCATGTGCCTGCCTGCGATCCACACCTCTTTCGAGGCGCAGCGCGAGCCGTTCGCAAAGCTCAGAGAACAGTATGAATCGCTGTGCGGCTCGGGCCTCGAACTCGATACCTTGTCGATGGGCATGAGCGGCGACTATCGTGCGGCTATCTTCGAGGGCGCAACGATGGTTCGCCTGGGTACCGCAATATTCGGACAGAGGGACACATGACGGACAAGATCGCATTTATCGGCGGCGGCAACATGACGCGCGCCATCGTCGCCGGGCTGCTCAACAGCGGCGCGGATGCGGCATCGTTATCGATATCGGAGCCGCTCGGCGCTGCACGGGAGCAACTCGGTGCGGACTTTCCCGGTGTGCGGATAGCCGCCGACAATTCGACAGTGGCGGCCACGGCGGACTGCGTCGTGCTGTCCGTCAAACCGCAGGTGCTCGCGGAAGTTTGCCGGGAATTGAAGTCAACCATACAGGCCGGCAGACCGCTCATCGTATCGATCGCCGCCGGCACGCGGGGCGCGGATATCGACCAATGGCTGGGCGGCGGTCTCGCGGTCGTGCGAGTCATGCCGAACCAGCCCGCCCTTCTTCGGCGCGGTGTGTCGGGACTGCACGCCAATGAGCGGACAACCGACGCGGAGCGGCAGCGAGCCGTCAGCATAATGGCCGCCGTCGGTTCGGTGGTCGAAGTCGACAGCGAAGCTGACATCGATGCGGTGACCGCAGTGTCGGGCAGCGGCCCAGCCTACTTCTTCATGCTGATCGAACAGTTGGCTGTAACCGCCGTGGAGTTGGGGCTCGAACCCGACGCGGCGCGTACGCTCGCCATCGAGACGGCTCGTGGCGCAGCGGAACTTGCTGCACACGCCGACACATCCATGTCCGAACTCATCGCAAGGGTTCGCTCGCCCGGCGGAACGACTGCCGCCGCACTCGACAGCCTCGAAGACGCGGATGTTCGTGGTATCTTCGCCGCAGCCATCACAGCGGCCAGAGACAGAGCCGTGGAACTCGCCGACGAAGCACACCGGAATCAAGCATGACAGACAGTCTGAGAGAAGCTCTTATCTTCGTCATCGACGTGTTTACGCGTCTGTATCTGCTACTGCTGCTGCTCCGCATGCTGATGCCATTGCTCGGCGTCAGCTTCAACAACGTGCTGGCGCAGGGAATCCTTCGGCTGACGGCACCGTTGGTCGTGCCCGTGCGGCGCATCGTTCCGCCGATTGGGCGAATCGACACGGCGACGCTGCTGATTGCATTGGCGCTGCAGTGCCTGCTCATCTGGGTGATCGCGCAGCTTCGCGGGGCCTCGATCGGTATCGCACTGCTGATTGTCGCGTCGGCCTTCGAGTTGCTGACGCTGACTGTCAATATCTTCCTTTTCGCTATTCTGATCTCGGTAGTCTTAAGTTGGTTGAGCCCGAACAGCTACAACCCTGTCGTGGGTGTCGTGCACGCAATCTCCGAGCCTGTACTGCGGCCGTTCCGCCGTCGGGTTCCGCCTATGGGGGGCTTCGACCTATCGCCGATCTTCGCGATGGTCGCGCTCGGCGTCGTGCTTATACTTCTTCGCGGCATCGAAGCCGAAGTGCTGGCCAGGGTGTCCTGACCGGGCGCTGCTGATAGCGGCATCCGAATGGTTTATAGTGGTCGCGGCAATTGCTGACAGCCGCGGTGCGTGCTGTTCAGGAGGCATGATCATGACGCGAATAAGAACACTAATCGCCTTGTCACTTTTTGGGTTGCTTGCAGCGTGCGGCGGACCCGGCGAGAACGCGCGGGTTCCAGAGGCGCAGCCGGCGGGGGCAACGTTCATCGAAGCCGGCGACTGGGTCGTACACTTCAACGCGATGACGACGGATCAGCTCTCGCCCGAAATGGCGACCGCCTACGAGATCACTCGCAGCAATGACAGACCGATGGTTACTCTGTCTGTGCTTCGTGCGGACGATCATTCACCAGTACGTGCCGACATCGAGCTCAGGGCCGTGAATCTGACGGATCAGGTAAAGAACTTCACGGTGCGTATGGAAGAAGAGCGGGACGCCATCTACTACCTCGGATTCAGTCGCGGCACACGGGTCGTCAATCAGGAAACGCTGCGCTTCGAGGTCAGCGTCACACCGGAGGGTGCGACCGAGTCCACAGACTTCTCCTTCACGAGACAGTTCTATACGGACGGCTGATTCGGCCATGTCCGAAATCCCGGAAAATATAGGTTGAAAGCGGCTTACCGCCGCGGCGATTTTCTGTTATCGTCGCGCTGCTTTTGACGCGGGCTCACGCCCGTTTTTCATTTTTCCAGGAGTTAGTTTTTCATGGCAGCCAATACCAAGAAGCCACCGACCAAGTCAGAAATTTATGCAAAGATCGTCGAGGACACTGGTCTGACGCGCAAGGATGTTGTAGCGGTGTTCGAATCGCTGAACGGTCAGATCAAGAAGAACCTCGGTGGCCGTGGCGCGCCGGGGATGTTCACGATTCCCGGGCTGCTCAAGCTGCGCGTCGTGAAGAAACCAGCTACCAAAGCACGCAAGGGCGTCAACCCGTTTACGGGCGAAGAGATGATGTTCAAGGCCAAGCCGGCATCGAAAGTCGTCAAGTCGACGGTGCTCAAGGGTCTCAAAGATATGGTTTGACCGCAGAGTCGGTCAGATCGACAGCCGGGGCCGTTGGCCCCGGCTTTTTTTTGTCTGTCAGTCAGACGATACGTTGCGGGTCACGAATGCGTCGACGGCCTCGCGTAGCTCGACGAGCCGTCCGTGAAAGAAATGTTCGGCTCCTTCGAGGACCAACAGTTCCGGCCCGGGCGCAAGTCCGTTGACCCAGGCGATGGTCTCGTCGATATCCACGAGCTCGTCCTCGTCGCCCTGCACCACCAGCCAGGGACATGCCGGCTGAGTCTGCAGACCGCTCGCGAATCGACTCACCGCTGGTGCCACGCTGATCAATCCATCGACGCCGGCCTCGATGGCCGCGCGAATCGCGATCGCCGCGCCGAATGAGAAGCCGGCCAGCCATACCGGTCGACCCGGCTGACGCCCCTTGAGCCAGCCGATCGCGGCCAGCGCATCGTCCAGCTCGCCGTTTCCGGCATCGTATTCGCCCTCGGAGGCCTCGGTACCGCGAAAATTGAATCGCAGCGTCGCGTAGCCCATGCGAACGAAGGCCCGCCCGAGCGTATGTGCGACCTTGTTGTGCATGGTGCCCCCGTGCTGGGGATGCGGGTGCAGGACAACGGCGACGCCTCGAGCCGGCACATCCTCGGGAGACTCGAGAATCGCCTCCAGACGCCCGACAGGACCGTCGAGAAACAGTTTCTCGGTCTTTGGTGGTTTTGCCATAGGCGGTTAAGTTGCTGGCCCGTACGACGCTTATTGTCGTAAAATTATGATCTTATAGAGCTTTTGACACGCTCGGCAAGGGGCCTTGTCGGCGTTGCAGGTAAAGGTATGAGTGCACGGATCGACCTGGAAGACCGCTACTGCGCGCACAACTATCATCCGCTGCCCGTCGTACTGACGCGCGGCGAAGGCGTGTACCTGTGGGACGAGAACGGCAAGAAGTATCTCGACATGATGAGCGCGTACTCGGCGGTCAGTCATGGCCATGCGCACCCACGGCTCGTCAAACTGGTGCAGGAGCAGGTCGCGACGCTGAACATCGTCTCCAGGGCATTCCATTCCGACCGGCTCGGGCCATTCCTCGAACGCGCATGCAAGCTCACCGGCATGGACATGGCGCTGCCGATGAACACCGGTTCGGAGGCCGTCGAGACGGCGATCAAGGCGGCACGCAAGTGGGCCTACACCGTTAAAGGAGTCCCGCACGACAAGGCGGAAATCCTGGCCTGCAACGGTAACTTCCACGGCCGAACGATTGCGATCGTTGCGATGTCCGACGAACCCCAGTATCAGGAGGGGTTTGGACCGTTCCCGCCGGGATTCAAGGCGATCGACTACGGCAACATCGACGCTCTCGAGGCCGCAATCAATGACAACACGGCGGCACTGATCGTCGAGCCGATCCAGGGCGAGGGCGGCATCGTCATGCCGCCGGAAGGTTATCTGCGGGCAGCAGCAGAGCTCTGCCGCAAGCACAACGTGCTGTTGATCGCCGACGAGATTCAGACCGGTCTCGGCCGCACTGGCAGACTGCTCGCCTGCGAACACGAGGGCGTCAAACCCGACGGCCTGATCCTCGGCAAGGCGCTCGGTGGCGGTATCCTGCCGGTGTCGATGTTCCTCGCGCGCCGCGAAGTGATGAACGTATTCCGGCCCGGCGATCATGGCAGCACATTCGGCGGCAATCCGCTCGGTGCCACCATCGGCCTGGAGGCGCTCAATATCCTGATGGAAGAGAACCTGCCCGAGCGCAGCGCCGAGATGGGTGAGTATCTTCTGTCACGCCTTCGTGAGTTCGACAGTCCGCTGATCAAGGAAATTCGCGGCCGTGGACTCTTCGTGGGAATCGAGATCGACAGCGCGCTCGGCAGCGCCCGCGCCATCTGCGAAGCCTTGCTCGAGCGCGGACTACTGAGTAAGGAAACACACCAGACCGTCGTGCGTCTTGCTCCGCCCCTGATCATCGGCAAGGCCGAGATCGACTGGGCGGTCGATCAGATCCAGGACGTGCTGGGCGAGATGGACAAACTGCGACTCGCGTCCTGAAGACTCGCGTCCTGAATGGGCCAGAATAGGGAATGCCGGAACTCTCAGCCATCTATATAGGAATCGCGACGAGCGCCGTTCTTCTCGGCATCGTCGTCGGCTGGCTCGTTCGCAGCAAGCGCTGCGCGAGGGAGAAGCTCGCCATCCAATCGGGCTGGCAGGAGCAGATCGAAGCGCAGCGCGCCGAACACGGCCGGCTCGTAGAGCAGAACAAGAATCTCATGGAACAGGTCAATCAGTTCCAGGCGTCCAGCAAGGATGCGACCAACCGCGCGCGCGAGTTGTCGGATGCACTCAAGGAAGCGTTCTCCCGACGCGACGAACTGCAGCGTGAGATCAAAGACGTGCGCGGCAACCTGGAATCGCTTCTCGCCGAGCGGCAGCGCCGGCAATCAAGCGTCTCGGACCAGTCAACCAACGGCGACTCCGCCGCGTCGATCAAGGAAAAGGACGACAAGATATTCCGCCTGAGCCGGGAGCTCGAGAGCTGGCAGGGCCGGTTGCCACCGCTCATCGACCGGTTCCGCGAACGTGATACCGAGGCAAAGGAACTCGAGAGCGAACTGGCCGAGGCGCGAAAGAAGATTGCGGACCTCGAATCGAGACTGACGTTCGACCAGACCCTGGTCGAACCGGCCGATGCACGCCCTGACGATCTGGCCGCTTCCAACGAGACAATTATCGAGACCGCAATCGAGGCAATACTCGAGGACGCAGTCGAACCTGGCGAAGACCACGACGGCGCGGCGGCGGCCAACGGCGCCGAACACGAATCAGCCTTCAAGAGTGACCAGCATGGACTTCGCGACAACCTCAAGATGATCAAGGGGGTCGGACCCGCTATCGAGAAAACGCTCAACGAGCTCGGAATCTTTCGATTCAGCCAGATTGCGGCAATGAGCGAATACGACATCGACCGTGTCGCGAAACGGCTCAAAGGATTCCGCTCACGCATCTACCGCGAAGACTGGATCGGACAGGCGCGCGAGCTGGACGACCGGCACGCCGGCGAGCTCTGACGGATCTTTGCCATGGCCGGTCATTTTAAATACCTGGTACTCGCCGTTGTCGCTCTTACGGGTCTGATCGGCGCATCGCCGCTCGATCGCGAGACTCAGCTACCGCCAATCACGGCTCTGGCTGTCGCGCTGCACGGAAGCGAGGTCAATGCGCAGGGATACGCCGATCCGATTCTGCGCGGAAGAGTGATCGAACTCGTCACGACGATGCACTCAGGCATCGCGGACTTGTCGGAGCACTCGTTGAGGATAAGCGGCATCGCATCGGCGGATAGTGAGTTTCCGGCTGTGCTGACGGCCGTCAGGGACGGACTACCGGATCACGTCTCCACGGACGTTGACGTGTTCGTCATAGACTCCGGACTTGCTGTGGCGGACATCTGTGACCGCATGTTTGCTGCCGTCGCGACACTTCCTGCGCAGTTCGACGAATCCGGCGTGCGAATGCGCAGCGCCTCTCAGCCCGTACTTGACCGGGTCGTGGACTTCGCCGAGGACTGCGCCGAGGTGAACATCGAACTCGTTGGCCACAGCGATGCGTCGGGCCCGGAGGAGCTGAACCTGAAACTCAGCCTGCAGCGCGCGCAGGCCGTAGCGGACTATCTCGTCGAGCGTGGGATGGTCAGTGAGCGACTCGTGCTTAGCGCGGCCGGCTCGACGGAGCCTGTCGCCGACAACGCGACCCGTCTCGGACGCGAGCGCAACCGCCGCGTCGAGTTTCGTCTGAGCCGCTAGTCGTTCGGGCCTTGCGCGTCGAATAGCTCGATTTCGAAGATCAGCGTCGCTCCGCCGGGAATGACGGGCTCGCGTCCGCGGTCACCGTAGCCGAGGTCCGAAGGGATGGTCAGTACGCGAGTCTCGCCGATCAGCATGCCTTTGACTCCGTCGTGCCAGCCCTGAATCACCCGGCTCTGGTCGATCGTGAACTGATAGCGATCACGGCCCGGATTCCGGGAACTGTCGAACTGCTCGCCACGGTTGTCCTCCGCCTCGTCGTCATACAGCCAGCCTGTGTAATGGACAGTGACGGTGTCGCCGGTGCCGACCGCGCGGCCATGTCCGTTTCTCGTCGTTTCAATCTGCACAGTGGGGCCCTCCTCGGCTTCTGTTTCGACGGCCGCCTCTTCCGCTTGCTGGCCGCAGCCGGCGATTGCGAGACAGGCCGCGAGCACGATAGATAGTTTCTTCATTGGTTGTGGATTCCCGGTTGGTTGTTCAGTCGGCGTCGTCGAAACCGAGCGACGCCGAGTTGATGCAATAGCGCAGTCCACTGGGCTCGGGTCCGTCTTCGAAAACGTGGCCGAGATGAGCCCCGCAAGCGCTGCAGGTCACCTCTTCACGGACCATTCCGTGACTGAGATCGCGGGTGACCGCGACGGCTTCGCCGGCGAGCGGTAGCCAGAAGCTCGGCCAGCCCGATCCCGAGTCGAATTTGTGTTCCGAACTGAACAGCGGCGCATCGCAACACACGCAGTGATAGGTGCCGTCAGCTTTCTGATCAAGCAACTCGCCGGTGAACGGGCGTTCGGTGCCCTTCTCCTGAGTGACGCGGTACTGCTCGTCCGTGAGCTTGCCGCGCAGATCGTCGTCCGACAGCTTCATAAACTTGTCCTCGTTGCGGAGCGGAGACCTTACTCGGGATTTCCGCCGGATTCCATCTCGACCAGGAGCTCGTTCATGCGCCGCACATATTGAGCCGGGTTGTCGAGCTGCGAGCCCTCGGCGAGCAGCGCATGATCCAGGACGATATTCGACAGGGCGTTGAATCGCTCGTCATCCGGCTCGTCAGAGAGTCTGGAGACGAGCGGGTGTCCTGTATTGATCTCGAGGATCGGCTTGGTCTCGGGCAGCTTCTGGCCATTGGCCTCGAGCATCCGTCGAATCTGCGGGTTCAGATCATCGTTGCCCGAGACGACGCAGGCAGCCGAGTCGACGAGCCGGCGGCTCACATTCACGGACTCGACGCGGTCGGCAAGCACCTGTCGCATCTTCTCGAGCAAAGGCTTGTGTTCGTCCTCGTCGGCCTCCTCCGACATCTCACCGTCACCTTCAGGCAAGCGCATCTCGTCGCTCGCCACGTCGACGAAGGACTTGCCCTCGTAGTCACGGAGATGATCGACGACCCATGCGTCGATCGGGTCGGTAAGCAGAAGCACTTCGATCCCGCTGGCCCTGAGCTGCTCGAGGTGTGGGCTGGCTGCGGCGGTTGCGTGATTCTCAGCCAGCAGATAGTAGATGCTGTCCTGATCGGACTCCGCGCGTGACAAATAGTCGTCGAGCGAGTGTGCCTGTTCTGAATCCGCCGAATGTGTCGTAGCAAATCGCAGCAGCTTCGCGATGCGATCCTTATTTCCGGCATCCTCGACGATGCCTTCCTTGATTACGCTGCCGAACTGACTCCAGAACTTCTGGTAGTCATCGGATTCGGAGTTGGCGATCTTGCCGAGCATATCGAGCACGCGGCGTGTCAGGGCGCCGCGGATCGAGGTAAGTTCCGGGTTCTGTTGCAGGAGCTCTCGGGAAACGTTCAGCGGCAGATCGGACGAGTCGACGACGCCTTTGACGAATCGCAGGTACAGCGGCAGGAACTGATCGGCATCGTCCATGATGAACACACGCTGGACGTACAACTTCAGACCGCGCGGCGCCTCCCGATTCCACAGATCGAACGGCGCGTTGGCCGGCACATACATCAGGCTCGTGTACTCCCGTTTGCCCTCGACGCGATTGTGGCTCCAGCTGAGCGGATCGGCGAAATCGTGAGAGAGGTGCTTATAGAACTCCCGATACTCGTCGTCGTCGATCTCTGATCGCGGTCTCGTCCACAGCGCCGTAGCCGAGTTCACGACGCGGGGTTCTTCATCGCCCGCGATCAGGGAAACCGGAAACGCGATGTGATCTGAATACTTGCGGATCAGCGACTCGACGCGGAACGCCTCCGAAAATTCAGCCTCCTCGTCTCTGAGATGCAGCGTCACCCGTGTGCCCCGCTCGGCCCGATCGATTGTCTCGATGGAGAACTCGCCCTCGCCGTCCGAAGTCCAGCGAACGCCCTCGGCGGCGTCGACACCGGCGCGGCGGGTCTCGACCACCACTTCCCGGGCAACAATGAACGCTGAATAAAAGCCGACGCCGAATTGGCCAATTAGCTGCGCGCCTGCCTTGTCGGCGTCACCGAGCTGCTGCAGGAATTCCGCCGTCCCGGACTTCGCGATCGTGCCGAGATTATCGAGAACCTCGTCGCGCGACATGCCGATGCCGTTGTCGACGACGGAAATGGTCTTCGCCTCGGAATCGAGCTCGACCCGGATCTCGAGTTCCGTGTCCCCTTCGGTCAGCTCCGGCGTTGCCAGCGCCTCGAAGCGCAGCTTGTCCGTCGCATCGGATGCGTTGGAAATCAGCTCACGGAGAAAGATCTCCTTGTTGCTGTAGAGCGAATGGATCATCAACTTGAGCAGCTGACGAACCTCGGTCTGGAATCCGTGTGTCTCGGCTGTTGCGGTCACGTGTCCCCCTTGTTCCTGCCGTCGATCAGACCGCCCTCTTATGGTGCCGTCCGCGGAGAATTCAAGTCTATTAGCGCGGCAGGACGACTGGGCCGTCAAAACCGGGGCAAGCATGAAAGGGCAGGATGCCGTTAAACCGATAAGCATGGAATCCGCAGGCGACGGTCGGCGGCATTCGGCGGGTCGGAACGGCTGGAACCGAGAGGGCCCTGCCATCGGCACGCAAGAAGCCAACGAGCGGGGCTCGAGAGCGGCCGCCGCGGGCGGCTCGGGATCAGGCGGCTGAGGTCTTTGGAGCCGGAGGAGTCAGCGACACCAGCGACAGATTGAGCAGCCAGATGATGAGCAGTGTCACCACGGCGAGCGCCAGAGGCGGGTCGGCCAGAGCAAGAAGAACACCGCCGGTCAGTCCCACGGCGAACAACATCACGCCCAGAAGGAACATCGCGGCTCTGCGGATATTCTCGGCCTTCAGGCGCAACGCGCCAACGAGGTCGTCGAGATCGTCCCAGTACAGTAGAAAGCGCTCCATATTCGTCGCCTATCGCACGATCGTGAGCAGCGGGCCAGAACTCTCGCATTCGCTGCTGTTGCCATCTGCCTCGACGAGCGCATCATAGTTGGACTGTTTCGCGTGCGCGATTGCGCGGTGGAACAGCTCCCAGCGCTGGCGAGCAGACTCGTTCTTCAGCGCGGCCGTCGGCGATTCAATTTCCGTATTCTTTCGTGACATCCTGTGACCGTCGGTTTCCATATTCGATAACAGTCTTGCAGCGACTATAAGACCGGCCGTCGACGCGCTCCGTGAGGCGTATCACAGCTTCTCGCAGAGCCTCCGAGATTCGTTACACAATGTTGAAAAACCAGACACAGTACCGGTATCAACTGTGGTCCGGAGCGCATTCGGTTAAATCGAATGTGCGAGTTTTCACGACCGAAACGCAGCACGAAAAACGCGCCTTTAAAGGCGCGTTTCGAATTCGTATTTGCGTTGGACTCACTCGGAGTCGCCGCCGGATTCGTCGTCCCAATTTCGACGCACTTGCTCAGTCCAGTTGCGATATCCCTTCCACGTAAAGAGCGCCGGGTCCATACCGGGGCGTTTGCTCTTTGGCGTGGGAGCCTTTGAAATCCAGCGCCTGTATTGCTGCCAACCGTCGGCATCGTTTGCCGCGGGCTGATCGGGCTCTACCGCTGGTTTCTGGTTCGACGACTGATCATCCGTGTAGTCGTCGAGCCACTTGGCGTTCTTGCTGTCGGGCATTGAACTTGCTCGGTCAATCCTTTGAACAAATGTTAAGTGTGACCGAGGCTAAATCACAGGAACTGCATCACAGAGCAGAACAGCGATTTTCCTATCAAAAACAATAGATTATGCGGCATTTTACTTAATCCGATAGCACGGCGCGTAGTCTACGGCCGCTATCTTCATGCGTTTCTGCTCGACAAAGGCCCTGAGCAGATTGTCGAGCAGACGCATGATTTCGCCCGAACCGTTGATCTCGAAGGGTCCGTGCTGGTCGATTGCCGCAGCGGTATCTTCGCGGACGTTACCCGAAACGATGCTGGAGAAGACGCGGCGCAGATTGGCCGCCAGCTCGTGCGTGGGAAGATCCACTCGAATGTCCAGTCCGGCGACCGTTTCGTGCGTCGCCGTGAACGGGCGCTGGAATTCACGATCGATGGTCAGCCGCCAATTGAAGTAGTAAGCGTCGCCGAGCTGACGCCGGTACTCGCGGACGTCATGCAGAGACTCGCTCATGGCCTGCGCAACTGCGACCGGGTCGTCGATGATGATCTTGTATCGCTTTTGTGCCTCGGCGCCGAGCGTCGCCCCGACGAATTCGTCGATCTGCCGAAAGTACGGCTCGGCCTCCGCCGGACCCGTCATGATCATAGGCATCGGTTGCTCGGCATTGTCGGGATGCAGCAGGACACCTAGCAGGTAGAGTATCTCCTCCGCCGTACCTACGCCGCCGGGGAACACGATGACCCCGTGACCTACCCGGACGAACGCCTCGAGCCGCTTTTCCATGTCCGGCATGATGACGAGTGAATTGACGATGGGATTGGGCGACTCCGCGGCGATGATCCCCGGCTCCGTGATGCCGATATAGCGGCCGTCGCGGATACGCTGTTTTGCGTGACCGATTGTCGCTCCTTTCATCGGCCCTTTCATCGCACCGGGTCCGCAACCGGTGCATACGTTCAGCCCCCTGAGCCCCAACTCGTAGCCAACGAGTTTGGTGTAATCGTATTCGGCCCGGCCGATCGCATGCCCGCCCCAGCAGACGACCAGATTGACGCTGGCCGGCAGCGTCTGCAGCCGCGCGTTGCGGACGATGTGAAAGACGGCATTCGACGTCCCGCTGACCGAGTCGAGATCGAATCTCGCGTCGCCGATGATCTCGTTGTGAGTAAAGACGATGTCGCGAAGTACGGCAAAGAGAAGTTCGCGGATACCGCGGATCATCTTGCCGTCGACGAATGCGTGCGGCGGTGCGTCCTTGAGCGAGACCTTCAGCCCACGGTCCATCTGCAGAAAAGCGACATCGAAGCCGGCGTAGGTCTCGAGGACCGCGCGAGTATCGTCGACGTTGCTGCCCGAATTCAATACGGCGAGCATGCAGCGCCTGAGCAGCGGATACAGTCCCTGCTCGCCGGTCGAGCGAAGTTGGTCGACTTCGACCTGAGACAGGACTTCGAGGCTGCCTTCCGGCCAGACTTCGGCGTCCACGGACGCGACCGAAGCGCTTGGTTTGTTCATGCCGTCAGGGCCGGATTTCGATGGGTGTGTTCTCGCCGGTCATCAGCCAGATGTCGATCATGTCCGAGTTGGACACCGCGATGCAGCCATTGGTCCAGTCCTGAGTCCGGTAATAGGCCTCGGAGCGAGTCGGAGTATTGGGCTGCCCGTGAATCATGATCGCGCCGCCGGGATCGACGCCGAGGGCGCGAGCCTCCTGTCGATCCTGCCGGTCCGGATAGGAGATATGAACCGAGAGAAAGTACTCGCTGTGCGGATTGCGGCTGTCCAGCACGTAGCGCCCTTCGGGGGTCCGAAAATCACCTTCCTGCTGCTTGTCGCCCCGCGGCTGTATGCCCAGCGCAATATCGAAGGTCCTGAATACTGCGCCGTCCCGGATGAGGTGAAGCTCGCGCTTGTCCTTCTCCACCAGCACCTCGTCAGCCACGGGAAATTCGCCGGCCACCGACGGGATCAGCGCCGCCGCCAGCAGCGCCGAGATCGGAATCAGGAATTTCAGCACTCGGGGCATCGAATTCTCCGCGAAAAACGCCGCAAGATCGGAAGCGGGCTTAAAAATAGTTCACAAGCACGTTGCATGTCCAGTTGTCGGGAGCCAAGGCGCGAAGATCCTCGACATCGGTCACACATTGCGGCCGACGATCCAGCCAATGGCAAAGCCGATTCCACCGGCGACGACCGTATACAGCGGCAGGTAGCGGAACAGCTGTCCCGGGCCTGCGCCAAATATGTCGTCCAGATTCACGCTATAGGCATAGTGAAGGTAGGCGGCCAGACCGAGCGCTGGAATCGCGAAGCCGACCACGCCCAACGGCAGGCGCCAGCCCGCTCCCGTCCAGCGTCCGCCACCCTGGACGATCGTCAGCGCGGACAGCGCGACAACGAGTCCGAGCGGCACGAGATTGCGGAATACCCAGGGCCCGCCTTCCTGCACGCGGTAAAACCAGATGCCGGCGGCGACCGTGAGGAAGAGCACGGGTGCGATTCTGACCAGCAGCACGCCGGACGACAGAGCCATTACACGCGATCCAGAATGACCGGAAAACGTATCGTTGTGCCGGGCTGCACCCGATGAAAGTCCAGTTCCGGGTTGTACTGCCGGAATAGCCAAATCGGCACGTTGTATTGCCGCAGCGAGAGAATCCACACCGACTCGCCGCGACGAATGACATGCTCGGTAACGCCGGTGATGACGTGCTCGCGGAAATACGCATCCTGCTGCGCGCGATGGTAGGCGATGCGCCGGCTCTCGAACTGAGCAATGTCACCGTTCTGCACGTCGATCCGGATGCGCTGACCAACCTCGACAGGTGTGCGGAATGCGAGACCATTGAGGTCGCGCAGCCGCTGCGTGCGAATCCCCAGCCAGTCAGCGTAATGACCGAGCGTCTCGAGCGGCTGCACTTCGATCGTCCCATTGTCAGCGATGTTGTAGTCGCTGGGATCGGACAGCAGCGCCGTCTGCAGACCCTCGAAGGTCGGGGCCGTGGCCTCATCGGCCATCGCACCCGGTGTCACTTCGGACACCGCCACGTCCTCAGCCGGCTCGGCCGCGGCAACGACCGCGGCCTCCACGGCGGCAGCCGTGGTCGCGGGTGGCGCGGCAGCCGTCGGCGCCGGACCCGCCGCTGGCAAACGCAGGCGCTGTCCGATTCGAATGCGGTGCCGGCTGTTCAGGCTGTTCAATGTCACCAGCGTCGAGACGCGTGTGTCATAGGCTTCGGCGATCTGCGACAGCGTGTCGCCGCGGGCGACTGTATGGAAGAGGTCCGGCAGCTGTTCATCGGACCACAGATCGGCAGGGATCGCCGCCAGCAGTGTATCGATCGGCTCCTGCAGTTCGCTGCCGGGTATGCGGATCGTGAATCCGGCAGGCAGGTGCTTGCTGCCCTGCCAGACCGTCGCCTGCAGCGCGGGGTTGTGGCGCGCGAGCAGCGCCGGACTGACTCCGAGTGCTTCGCTGAGATCGCTTACCGGCAGAAAGCCGGGCAGCTCCGCGACCACGTAAGACGTTGGCGACTCCGGCGTAACACCATTGAAATACCTTTCGGGGTTCTGGTCGACCTCCATCGCCGCAAGGAAAGCGACGTAGAAATTGCGCGAAGCAAAGCCGAACGTGCGGCCATTGTAGTTGCGCAGAATGTCGACGTAAGCGGTATCCCCGTGACTCCTCATCGCTCGGCGAACCCCGGCGAGACCGTGGTTGTAGGCCGTAATCGCCATCGGCCAGTTGCCGGTGATCGAATAGTTGTACGCCAGCAGTCGGCCGGCGCCATTCGTCGCCTCGAAGGGGTCGTTGCGTTCGTCGAGGACGTGGTCGACTCGCATGAAACGGCGGGCCGTACTGCGCGTGAACTGCCAGATGCCGGACGCACCGACGTGCGATCTCGCATCGGGGTTGTATGACGACTCGACGTGCGGCAGTGCGGCCAGCTCGACCGGCACGCCGAGTGCACGGAACTCTGTCTCGATGTGTTCACGCCAACGGCCGGATCGCTCGAGACCGCGGCGAAAACGATCCGACAGCCCCTGCTGGAATCGAATCCGCCCGACGGCCGCGCGAAGCGTTTCGTTGCTGACGCCGTCCGGCCAAAGCCCCAGGATACGCGCCTCCTCGGCGGTCAGCCCTTCGCGTTTGCCGCTCGCAAGCACCTCGAGCACAGCCTTGATCTCGTCACGCTCCGCGGTGATGCGGCGCTGCCGCTCGCGCCGTGACAAGCCGGAGGGCATGTCGATGCGGGCGTAAACGACGCCCATTTCGCGGTTGTCGTGAAGCACGCCTTCTTCGGTCGAATAGCGGGTGAAGATGTCGATCCAGAACTGCACATCCGGCTCGAGTTCAGGCGGCCATGGGAAGCGGTCGTCGGCGACGGCGGCTCCGGCCGCGAGAGCAATAAAAACAAACAGTATTTGACTTTTTCTCAGCATTTGGATTAAGTCGCAGACAGGGTACAAACTCTTGATTAGTTCACAGAAAAATTCGCCGGATTACCGTAACCTGGGCGATCTGGACGGGCAACACGCAGTATGCGTCAGGACGACGATGCGAAACGGAATTCGACAATCGATTCTGGCGATCGTTCTCGGCCTCGTCGCAATACCGCTGGCGGCCGAGGAATCCCGCCCGCCGGTCACCATACTCGGCGACGACGTGGCGCCCGGCACGTCGGTAAGGCTCGACTGGACAGCTACCGAGCTCTTTGAAGGCGTACCTGTATCCACGCCCGTATTGGTCGTCAACGGTATTAATCCCGGCCCCACGCTGTGTCTGACGGCCGCCGTGCACGGCGACGAACTCAACGGCATCGAGATGGTACGACGTGTCCTGCACGATGTATCGCCCGACTCCTTGTCGGGGACGCTCATCGGCGTACCGATCGTCAACGTACAAGGATTCCGGCGCGGATCCCGCTATCTGCCGGATCGTCGAGATTTGAATCGCTACTTCCCCGGCAACCCCGACGGCAGTGCCGCGGCGCGTATCGCGCATTCTTTCTTCGAGAACGTCGTCGAACACTGCGACGCACTGGTCGATCTGCACACGGGCTCCTTCGAACGCACTAATCTTCCGCAGATCCGCGCCGACCTGCGCGATCCCGCGATCGTGCAGTTGAGCGAGGGCTTCGGTTCCACGGTGATTCTTCATTCGACACCCGGCGAAGGCACCTTGAGGCAGGCCGCCACGGACGCGGGCATACCGACCGTTACGCTGGAGGCCGGCGGCCCGCTGCAGCTCGAGACCAGCGAAGTCATGGAAGGTGTGTCCGGCATCGAGACCCTGCTGAGTTCGCTCGGCATGCTGGAGACACCGCGACGATGGTCGAATCCCGAGCCTGTGTACTACCGGTCGAGTTGGGTACGTGCCGATTCCGGCGGAATACTGCTGTCCGACGTCAGCCTGGGCAGCACCGTGCGCAAGGGAGATCTGCTCGGCACGATCACCGATCCGATGAGCAACCTGCACACGGAGCTGCGCTCGCCATACGCGGGACGCATCATCGGCATGGCGCGCAATCAGGTCGTGATGCCGGGCTTTGCCGCCTTCCACGTTGGCATCCAGACCGATGAGGCGACGGCGGAAGAGGGATATACCGGCGGCGACGACGGCGCCTACATCGACGGCATGTCGGAGTAGCCACCGGCACCACTGGACTCCCCGGGATTGTCTCCCTAAGCTCGCGGCACAATGACGCGTGACCGAAAACCCCTGAGCACGTTCCGCTCACCGCGCTACTGGCCGATATGGATCGGCATGGGCCTGCTGTGGCTCATTTGCCGCTTGCCGCATCGCGCCGCGCTCGGTGTCGGTCGTTGGATTGGACGCCTCGCGCACCGGCTTGCGGGAACTCGTCGCGCGGTCGTGCGACGAAACATCGAGCTGTGTTTTCCGGAGTTGTCGACCACCGAGCGCGACGCGCTCACCCGCAGGCATTTCGAAGCGCTCGGCATGTCGCTCATCGAGATGGGCATCGGACGCTGGGCATCGGACGAAAAGCTGGAAAGGCTCATGGTCATGGACGGCCTCGAGCACCTGCAAGCCGCCGTCGCCGAGCAGCGAGGCATCATCCTGCTGAGCGCGCACTTCACGACGCTGGAAGCGTCCGGACGAGTCCTCGCCAAGCACTGTCCTCCATTCGATGCCGTGTATCGCAAGAATCGGAGCGAGTTCATCACCGAACTCCTGCGTCACGGGCGGGAACTCTCGGCCTCGGGTACCATCGAGAAGCGCGACGTTCGGCACATGGTGCGCAGCCTGAAGAGTGCTCGGCCTGTCTGGTACGCGCCCGACCAGAGTTATGACCGTAAGGGCGCGGAGATTATCGAGTTCTTCGGCGTGCCGTGCATGCATACGACCGCGACCTCGACGCTCGCGCGTCTCGGCAACGCCATCGTCCTCCCGTACTTCCCGCGCCGCGAAGCCGACGGCAGTTACACGCTGCGAGTTCTACCCGCGCTTGCCGACATCCCGAGCGGCGATCTTGTCGCCGACACGAATCAGTACGTCGCCGTGCTCGAAGAGCACATTCGCTCCTGTCCCGAGCAGTACTTCTGGATTCACCGCAAGTTCAAGAATCTCCCAGAGAGCTACCCGAACTACTACGACGATCTCGACGCGTTGAAGTAGCCGTCCAGCAGCGCCTGCCACTCTCGCTGGCCGAAATGAATGGCGGGATCGAGTGTGCGGACCTTTATCAGCGATCGGTGCAGTCTGCTTAGTGTCTTCTGCTGCCATGTCCCCGGTGGACGCAGCCGGCCCTTGTCGAAGTCGAGCATCCACAATTCATCGTCGGCATCGATCTGCAGGTTATAGGCGTTCATATCGGCGTGATAGACGCCGACTTCGTGAAACCGGTGGATCGCCGCCCCGACCGAGCCCCAGAACGCCTCGTCGCGCCGCGACTCGGCGATTACGACCGACAGCGGACGAACCTCAGGGATACGCACCGTGATGATATCTGCCGTGTAGAACGTACCCCGCCGGACGTATCGCGCGGCTGCCGGCCGCGGCACGCGAAGATCGAAGTCGGCCATCTTGGCGAGCATGCGCCATTCCGCGAATGCGCGCGTCTGGTTCTCTCCACCCCAGACATAGCGATCGTGATTGATGCGGCCGACGAGCCCGCCGCGCACGAAGTGACGCAACACGAACTGGCGCGGCACGTTGCCGACAAAGTAGGTATTGCCGCGCCCACCCGAGCCTAGCCTGCCCGCGATGAGTTCCGAATGCAGCCAACCCTCCGGCGCGAAGTGATCTTCGGAGATTTGGTTGATGATCGATTGATCGTATAGGATGGCGCCGGTGCTGGTTCTCTCGACGGTTTCGGTCAACGTATCCGTCCCTTTTTATCGACTTGTCTCAGCTCTTCGCCCATTCCGCACCACGACGAATCTGCCTCGTTCGTTTGTCGGCCATTGGTGATACCTGTCATGCGCTCGCTGTCGTGCGCAACCTGCAGGACAACTGGCCGGACGCGCAGATCACGTGGATCATCGGCAAAACGGAAGCTACGTTGCTTGCGGATATCTCCGACGTCGAGTTTATCATTTTCGACAAGGCCAAAGGCCGGGCCGCGTACGCCGATGTCCGTGAGTCGATGCGCGGCCGGCAATTCGACGTTGCGCTCTGCATGCATGCGTCGATGCGCGCGAATCGTCTTTGCCGGCTGTTGCCCGCGCCGGTGAAACTGGGATTCGACTGGCGCCGCGCGCGCGACTTCCAGTTCCTGTTCACCAATGAACGTATTCCCGCGGTGCCAGAGCAACACGCGCTCGATGCAATGATGGGCTTCGCGCGATACATCGGCGCCGCGCCGACGCCGGTCCGCTGGGACATCCCGCTCGGCGACGATGACAGGCAGTTCGGCGCGGATCAGTGCCACTATCCGACTCTCGTCATCAGCCCGTGCAGCAGTCAGCGTAGCCGCAACTATCGCAACTGGCCCGCGGAGCGCTTCGCCGCGGTGGCGTGCTACGCGCAATCTGAGCACAAAGCGCGTGTCATTCTGACCGGCGGCAGTTCCGATATCGAGCGTGAGTACGGCGAAGCGATCGTGCCGGGACGACGCTGAAACAATCACTTGCGGTATTTGCGGCGGCGGACGCGGTCCTTTGCCCCGATTCCGGGCCCTCGCACATGGCCACCGCGGCTGGGACACCGGTTATCGGGCTCTACGCAACGTCGAATCCGGCGCGGACCGGACCCTACGTATCCAGACAGCTCACGATCGACCGCTATGCGGAGGCGCTGGAGACCTTCATGGGCAAGACGGTGTCGCAGGTTCGCTGGGGCCAGCGGGTGCGCGATCCCGCGGCAATGGACCTGATCTCGGTCAACGACGTGACCGGGAAGATCGACGCCGTGTACGGTCACTGAGCCGCGGCCTCGATTCCCGCGGCGACCCGGCCGGCGGAGATTTCGTGCAGGCATCGCAGGTGCCCGAACGGGCATTCGCGTTTGAAGCAGGGACTGCACTCGAGCTCGAGCCAGTGCACGGTCCGACGCGCGGTGAGCGGCGGTGTGAACCGTGGTGACGACGAGCCATAGATTGCGTGCACGTGCGTGCCCACGGCCGCGGCGACGTGCATGAGCCCCGAGTCGTTGCTGACCGCGTGGGTCGTGAATCCGAGCAGATCGATTACGTCTTCCAGAGAGGTCTTGCCGCAGAGATTGCGCGCACCGCTCGAGGCCGCGATCTGCGCGCCGGCCGGCTCGTCCTTCACCGAACCCAGCAGCCAGACCTCGAATCCCAACTCGCCGAGCAGTTTCGCCAGCTCTGCGAAGTGATCCAGCGGCCAGCACTTGGCCGGCCCATACTCAGCGCCCGGCATGAACGCCACGGCAGGACGGTTCGGCGACAAGCCGAGCGACTGCAGTAGTCGTTGCTGGTTCTCTTCCGACACGTCGAGCCGCGGATTCGGGATTCCGTCGAGTTCGTCGCCCTGCTCGCGGCCCAATGCGACGAATCGCTTGACGGTCTGATCGAGGCGATCGCGATCGAAGGGGCGCATGTCGTTGATGAGCCAGTAGCGCGACTCGCCCCGATAGCCCGTGCGCTGCGGTACGCGCGCGAACCAGGGCACAAGTGCGGACTTGAGGGACCGCGGCAAGACGATCGATCGATCGTAGCGGCCGCGAAGACCGTGACCGATCCGCCGGCGCTTCGACATGCCATACTCGCCGTGACCGGTCTCCGCGGCGAAACCCTCCCGCACCTCGGGCATGCGGGCTAACACGGGCAACGACCAGCCAGGCGCAATTACGTCGATCGGTCGATCGGGATACCGGCGCTTGAGATCGGCGAACA
>CALZMR010000006.1:23798-52482 GCA_945788575.1 uncultured Woeseiaceae bacterium | reverse complement strand
CGCTCGCGGCGTGCAGGCCGTACTGCAGCGCTACAAGGAGCTGCAGGACATCATCGCGATCCTCGGCATGGACGAGCTCTCGGAAGACGACAAGCTCACCGTTAACCGTGCGCGTAAAGTTCAGCGCTTCCTGTCGCAGCCGTTCTTCGTCGCCGAGGTCTTCACGAACTCGCCGGGCAAGTATGTTTCGTTGGCCGAGACGATCCGCGGCTTCAACGGCATCGTCAATGGCGATTACGACCACATTCCCGAGCAGGCCTTCTACATGGTCGGCACGATCGACGAAGCGGTCGAGAACGCGAAGAACTTCACGTAGCAGCCCGCCACGCGGGCGCCTGCACTTAAGTATCCGAGAAAGCAGACATGGCAACGATCAAGGTCGACATCGTATCCGCCGAAGGCGAGATCCATTCCGGCGAGGCGAACATGGTGTATGCGCCCGCGGCAATGGGTGAGGTCGGCATCGCGCCGAGGCATGCGCCCCTGCTGACGAAGCTCAGCCCGGGCGAGGTGCGGGTCGAGACGGTTGAAGGCGACATGGAGCACTTCTATATCACCGGCGGCATGCTCGAAGTGCAGCCGCACATGGTGACGGTGCTGGCGGATACCGCCCTGCGCGGCGATCAGCTGGACGCCGCAGCAGCGCTCGAAGCCAAACAGGCTGCGGAGCACGCGCTCGACGGCATCTCCGACGAGACCGACCTCAAAAAGGCGCAGCTTGAACTTGCCGAGGCTGAGGCGCGCTACCGGGCGGCACAGAAGTTACAGGGGAAATAACGCTTCCAATCGCTGCCGCTGTCCAATCAGCGCGCCGCGGAGCGCGCGCCATTATCGTGCTCGACTTTCTGAATGTGGCCTCCCGCTTGGTACGGAATCTTGATTTCGGCCCGAGGCGATAGCTGATTTCGCTCGCGGCCAATGCAAGAGACGACCGCGGTCCGCCTTACCGGCCCCCGATCCCAATCAGCCCCAAACGGTTCGTCAGCTCGACATCGTTGCCGTCGCGATCGACCAGCCTGCGGGGCGGATCGATGCGCTGGGTGAGTGGCGTAACGATCAGCATCGTTACCAGCGACACACCGAGGCCAATCAGATCGCCTGGCAGGGCGGTGTAGTAGAGCGAGGTCAGCAGCCAGGCAACGATCCCGGTGCTCATTGCCGCCAATGCGCCCGCCCGGTTCGCTTTCTTCCACCAAACGCCCAGAATGAACGGCACGATTACCGCGGCAAGCAGTAGCATGTTCGCATCCAGCATCGTGTCGAATACGACCTGCGCGTTCAGTGCACCCAGCACCGCGATAAAGCCGCAAACGGGGATGGCCCAGCGAGCGACCCTGAGCGTCAACCGTTCCGACGGCGCCCGCTTTGCGAATGGAAGCAAGTTCGTGCTGATCACCGTTGCCGCGGCAAGCAATGCAGAGTCGCAGGAACTCATGATGGCGGCGAGAAGCGCGCCGACGAATATCGCGACGGCAACCGGATGCAGATGCTCAATGGCCATCGTCGGCAGTATCGATTCCGAATCCACCAATCCCGGCATCGTGACGCTGCCGATGATGCCGAGCATGACCGGGATCATCGCGAAGCCGAGATAGCCGAAGCCCGCCAGGTAGAAAGAGTTCTGCGCTATGCGCTCCGATTTCGCGGACATCGCCCGCTGCAGCAGCGACTGCGATGCGAGGTCCGCAAGCCCGAAGATGAACCAGGCGCGAAGATAGTTGAGCCAGCGCTCGCCCGTGCTCTCGATTGGCAGCATTCGCCAGGACTCCGCCGGGATCTGTGAGAACACGGTCGCAGGGCCGCCGGCGTCTATCAGCACTACCGCGAAAAGGACGACCATGCCCACCGCGATGATCACGACCTGGACAAAGTCGGTCAGCGCGACTGCCAGCATGCCGCCAACGGACGTGTAGCCGACGACGACGACTGCGCCGCCGATAATGCCATACGCCAGTGGAATGCCGGTCAGCGATTCGAAGATGATCCCAAAGCCGACCAGCATGCCGGCGACCCAGAAGATGCTCGACGCAAGCGCCCCGACTGTAGTGATAACGGTCGCAACCCGGCCAAACCGTTGCTCTACAAACTCGATGAAGCTGAAGAACTTCAGGCGGCGGAAGATGCGGACAAAGAACATGCCCATCAGTAGCAGACATAGAGTTGCTCCGAACGGGTCCGCGATGACCCCGAGCATGCCTTCGTCGTAGGCTGCGCCCGAACCGCCGAGGATCATGCCGCCGCCGAGCCACGTTGCGACGATTGTGGTTGTGCACAGGCCGAGGCCCAGACTGCGCCCGGCGAGGACGAACTCGGTCGCTGAGTGTGTCTTGCTCGACGCGTAGATGCCGACGCCGGCCATGATCGCGATGTAGATCGCGACGCCAATGAAGATTACGGTCTCAGTACTCATCCCCGGCAATCGTACGTGCGGGGTCTGCGTAGTTCCAGGAACCGATGATACGAGTCACGGGGCGATGTCCCCGCAGCTGTTGCCGCCGCCAGGTGTCGAACGCGTCCGAATCGACTTCTGCCGGAATCTGCCATTCTCGCCGCGCGAAGTAATGGACGACGTACTCGTCCAGAAATCCCTCGTCGCGGACCCTCGCGAGCGCGTCGAGGTAGGCGTCGCCCTCGGGCGGGCGCTTCTCGGACCAGGAGTCGACGAGCAGCGAGCGAGCGCTGAACTCGCAGCCGTAGGTACTGACCCTGGCCGGGTTCTCGCCGCCCACCTGGAGCTGGCAGGTGCTGCGAGCTAGGCTGTATGTGACCCAGCTCTGGAGTACCGGATCGTCGTCGGTCAGCGCTCGCTCGGCGAGATAGAAGGTATCGCCGTCGGTGACCCCGTCACGGACATAGATACGGCCGTCGCAGGCGCTGGCAAGCATTGCCAGAAGAATGAACGGAAGGCGCAGCATTGGCCAAGGATACGCCGAAAATGCTTAATGCCCGCTGAAACTGCCGCCCAAAGACACTTCCTGTATCATCGGCACGCTGTGAAACCCGGGAGCCCCTGACTTGGGTCTGAGCATCATCATTCTGGCGGCTGGCCAGGGGACGCGCATGCGTTCCGACCTGCCGAAAGTGCTGCAACCGCTGGCCGGCCGGCCGCTTCTGGCGCACGTCGTCGCGACCGCCGAAGCGCTGTCGACCGACGACGTATGCGTCGTCTACGGTCACGGCGGCGAATTGGTTCGCGAGACGATCAGCGGCGAACATCTTCGCTGGGCCCTGCAGGCCGAGCAACACGGGACCGGCCATGCCGTCATGCAGGCGATGCCAGAGACGCCGGACGACAATCGGGTGCTGATCCTGTTTGGCGACGTACCGCTGCTCCTGCCCGGGACACTGCAGAACCTGCTTATCGATGCCGGCGATCACGACCTTGGCGTGCTTACCGTCGACCTCGAGGATCCGACCGGTTACGGACGCATAGTCCGCAAGGACGGACTCGTGGTTCGGAACGTCGAGCACAAGGACGCGACGCTGGCCGAACAGGAGATCCGCGAGATCAATACCGGCGTCATGTGCTGCCCGGCTGACCGTCTCAAGGCGTGGCTGGAGCGGCTCGGCAACGACAACGCCCAGGGCGAGTATTATTTGACCGACGTCATCGCGATGGCCGTAGCCGATGGTGTCACCGTGCACGGCGTGAAGGCCGACAATGAGGCAGAGGTCATGGGGATCAACGACAAGAAACAACTCGCCGAAGCGGAACGGGCGTTGCAGGCCCGGTTGGTCGACGAACTGATGACGGAAGGCGTCGGCTTTGCCGACCCCGCCCGAGTCGATATTCGCGGCACGCTGAAATGCGGCAAGGATGTCTTCATCGACGTGAATGCCGTGTTCGAGGGGAGGGTCGAGCTCGGTGACGGCGTGACGATCGAGGCGCACAACGTAATTCGTGACAGTCGTCTCGGCGCCGGCACCGCCGTACACCCACACTGTCACATCGAAGGCGCGAAGACTGGCGCGGACTGCGAGATCGGACCGTTCGCGCGAATGCGGCCGGGCGCCGAGCTCCGGGACAGGGTCAAGATCGGCAACTTCGTCGAGATCAAGAAGAGCATTGTCGCCGATGGCAGCAAGGTCAATCACCTGAGCTACATCGGTGATACGGATATCGGCACCTTGGTCAACGTAGGCGCGGGTACGATCACCTGCAATTACGATGGTGCCAACAAACATCGTACGACGATCGGCGACGGCGCCTTCATCGGCTCGGGCGTCAATCTCATCGCTCCGGTCGAGGTGGGAGCAGGCGCGAACATAGGAGCCGGCACGACGCTCAGCAAGCCTGCGCCGGCAGACAAATTAACAGTCGGTCGTGCCCGGCAGGTCACGATCGAGGGCTGGAAGCGGCCCGTGAAGAAAGGGAGCTAAACCGTATGTGCGGAATCGTCGGCGCCGTCGCCGAGAAGGACATTGTCCCGATCCTCGTGGAAGGTCTTCGACGCCTCGAATATCGTGGCTACGATTCCGCTGGTGTGGCGGTCGTCGGCGAGAGTAACGTTCTAGGGTTGAGCCGTACCGTTGGCAAGGTTGCCGAGCTCGAGGAAAAGCTCGTCGAGAATCCGTTACAGGGACGAATAGGCGTTGCGCACACGCGCTGGGCCACTCACGGCGGCGTTACCGAGGCAAACGCACATCCGCACGTGTCGGAAGGCCGGGTCGCGGTCATCCACAATGGCATCATCGAAAACTTTCAGCCGATCAAAGAAGAGATGCTGGCGAAGGGATACGCCTTCGATTCCGAAACGGACACCGAGGTCGCCACGCATCTGATCAATGATTACCTGAAACAAGGTCTTGATCTCGTCGACGCTGTTGGAAAAGCGGTCAAAAGATTCGAAGGCGCGTTCGCTCTGCTCGTCATTGATGCCGAAGACCCTGATCGCATCGTTGTGAGTCGCGTCGCAAGCCCGCTCGTTATCGGACTTGGTGACGGAGAGAACTTCGTAGCCAGCGGTGTGCCCGCGCTTCTGGCGGTAACGCAACGTTTCATCTATCTCGAACAAGGGGACCTCGCGGAAATTCGACGCGATGGTGTGCGCATCGTGGATACCGAGGGCAACCCGGTCACGCGCGAAGTTCACGAGACAGAATGGGACAGCGCATCGGCTGAGAAGGCGCCATACGAGCATTTCATGCTCAAGGAGATCTTCGATCAGCCAAGTGCGCTGGCGGATACATTGTACGGCCGCGTTTCCAATCAACGCGTCAAGGCCGAGTCGCTGGGGCCGCGCGCAGCAGAGATGCTCGACAAGGTCGAGAACATCCATATCATCGCGTGCGGAACGAGTTATCACGCCGGCTGCGTGGGCAAGTACTGGATCGAGTCGATAGCCGGTGTGCCGACGCAGGTCGAAATAGCCAGCGAATATCGCTATCGACATGTGGTCGTGCCACCGAACACTCTGTTCGTGACCCTATCGCAGTCGGGCGAAACCGCAGACACCCTGGAGGCCCTGCGCCTCGCGACCGGGCTGGGCTACCTGGGCACGCTCACGATCTGCAACAGTCCGCACAGTTCGATGGTGCGCGAGTCGGACCTCGTCATGATGACGCAGGCCGGGCCCGAGATTGGCGTTGCAAGCACCAAGGCGTTTACGACGCAGTTGCTGTCAATACTCCTCGTTACGCTCATGATGGCGAAGCATCGGGGTTTGTCAGAAAGCCGGGAAAAGGAATTTGTCGCAAACCTCACGCACGCGGCGGCGGCGTCGGATCTGACGCTGAAGATGAGCGACCAGCTGCAGGAGTTGGCGAAGGATTTCGCCGACAAGAATCACACGCTATTTCTGGGGCGCGGGCCTATGTGGCCGATCGCCATGGAGGGTGCACTAAAGCTCAAGGAGATCTCGTACATCCACGCGGAGGCTTACGCCGCAGGCGAGCTCAAGCATGGTCCACTGGCGTTGATCGACGACGAAATGCCAGTGGTCGTAGTAGCACCCAACAATGAGCTGCTTGATAAGTTGAAATCCAACATGCAGGTTGTCCGCGCGCGCGGCGGCCAGCTGTATGTCTTTGCGGACAAGGAAACGGGCATCGTCAGCGAACCGGGCATGAAGGTCATATCCATGCCGCATGCGGACCGCCTCATTGCACCGATCGTGTACACGGTGCCGCTGCAGTTACTCGCGTACCACGTTGCGGTGCTTCTAGGTACCGACGTCGATCAGCCACGTAACCTCGCCAAGTCCGTGACCGTGGAGTAGGGCAAATGAGACACGGACATTTTGACGAGACAATAAAGACCGTTGATACGACAAGGATCGCGTTAATGGCACACGCAAGACGGCAATAAGCTGCTTAAGTGTCTTCCGGGCACATGGTTCACACCCAATTCCGAAGTCTGGTCAGAGTTGTTGTCGCATTGGTGTAGTAACACCATCCAGCAGGCGGCCCAGGATATCAGCGCCCGTCACCACCCTTTTGACGTCGTGCCAAAGAAGAACCAGGTCTTTCTTTATCGCTTCGTCCGTGGTGCTTGGCTGGCTTTGTTTCATTCTCTTAATCACGACATCCAGCGTCGTCTTGGGGTTTCTCAGGACAATGGGGCGATGGCAAAAAGAGTACGGGTCAAAATCGGACGCTGCCAGAAACAAAGCGCGCAAGTAACCGTCAGCATCCAACACTAGCAGCGGCTCTTCATCATCGTCAGCGAGAATGACCCACTTCTTGCCGGACAACTGGACGTTTGCGACGAAAGGATCTGTTTTGGGCGAAGTTACGTCAGGGATGACCGGAAGATCCACTTTTACAGGCAATTTGATTACGCTGGCCGGATCGACCACTTCACCCTCTTCAGCGATCGTCAGATCGTCGATCTCAAGAAAATTCAGCGCACCGATGCCCTCGATGTGTTCGACTTCCGCCTCGTCAGCGCCCACGTGCGCTGCAATAATCCGTTTAAGATCCCGCTCCTGTAAATACTCGATTATTTCTTTGCCGAGCCATTTGTCCAACATCGCGGCGCATGGCTTGGCGACCGGGTACAGCAGCCACTGATAAAATCGCAACACCGGTGCCAGTAGGGTTGCCATCTTCATCGCGTTTCGCGAAAAGTAGGCTTGCGGTACTATCTCACCGAACAGCGTAATAAGTACCGTGGAGAATAAGAAAGCAGCAACGCCGGCGAGCACGGAGTTCGAAAGCAGAGTCAGTAAGACGTTGATACCCACGTTGCCCCAGAGGATCGTAGTGAGTAAGAAGTTGGAGTCTCGTCGCAACGCCAGAATTCGATTGGCTGCCGAATTTCCGTGATCGGCCTCGGTCTCAAGACGCAATCGACTCAAACTGAAGAACGCCAGATTCAGGCCGGAAAACATCGCCGACTGGCTAACGCAAAAAGCGATCAGTACCCATACTAAAGTGTCTTGCACGGCTTACTCCGGCAGTCTTGCAATGCGCAACCAGTCGCCTGAAGACGCGGTCTACGCTAGTGTGTGAAATCCCCAGGCTCAGCTACAGGGGAATGAGTTTCAGGCTCTCTTCTATGAGTTCTAACCGCGGTGTGCGGACAGGGTAAGTCGCATAGGCGCTGCGCTCGAAAGCCGGCGCATCGAGAACCTCATAAAGCAATGCAAACTCAATGTCCTTCTCTACCATTCGGCGTGGCAGATAGGCGGAGCCACCGATTGAGTTTATATACTCCAGCGCCATTTTCGCATGAGACAGCCGGGTCATCGCTTCCGGGGCATCGGGAAAAGTACGTCGGTGATCGAGGCCGAAAGACAATCCCCAATCCACGTAGACATAATCGGACTGCAACGCATCTTCGATGCCAATTCCCTTATGGCTGGACACGCAGGCGAACTCTATCGTAGCCACTTCCCTGATGTGCATCGTATCGAGCTGAGCCGGCTCCAACATGATTGCTACGTCCAATGTTCCGTCGATGAGTCGGCGGGTGAGGGATTCCGGCGACTGTGATTCGGCAATGATGGCGAGGCCGGTATGTGTTCGCCGCAGGTCATGCAACCATCGCTGCAATAAGACATCCCACAAGCGCAGGCTGCCCCCGATCACGAGCTGCTCGCTTGCCTCCGCAAGCCCTACGTCCTGACGAGCAGCGCGCCATGCGCTAATCTGCCGCTCAGCATGTCGAACCAGACGGCTGCCCTCCGGCGTTAAGCGCATTTCTCGGCGATTGCGCTCGAACAACACGACGCCCAGCAAATTTTCCAGCGACTGTAGCCGGCTACTTACCGCCGCTTGTGTTACATGCAAAGCCTCAGCGGAGCGCCCGAAATGACGTGTGCGGTTGAGTTCAAGAAAGGTACGGAGCAACTTGAGATCCATCGACTGCTTATAAGTTCTTTTTGACCAATTCACAAGAACTATTAACTATACTTATCATCGGGCGCTCCGTATCTTGAAGCTTGCCAAACGCTCATCCGCCCGCTAACGCCGCCGCAGCTAATGATAAATCGGTCGAGCGCGGCTGGGCCGACATGTGGAATGGCTGCTACTGTTCGGCGATGGCGTTTGCGCATAGGGGCGCATCTCTTGAACGCCATGCCGACTAAGAACAATCTCATGGCGTTGGGCTGGCGAGAATGGATCAATATTCCTGAGCCGCGCTTACCGGCAATAAAGGCCAAAGCGGATACAGGCGCCGGAACGTCGGCGCTGCACGCCTTTCGGGTTCGGCCATTTCCAGAAAGCGGCCTTCGGCATGTTGAGTTCAGGACCCATCCGAGTCAACGCGGCCACGACACGGTTGCTGCCTGCACGGCCGACGTCATGGAAGAGCGCAGGGTATCCGATTCCGGCGGACACAAGGACGGGCGCTGGGTCACCGAGACTCCGTTAAGCGTTGGATCGAATACATGGCCGATCGAAATCACGCTGACCGCGCGAAACGATATGCTGTGGTGCCGAACGGCGTTGAAGGATCGCGTTCGAGTCAAACGGGCGAGATCGTATCTCGCCGACAATAAACGACGAAAAAAGGGCAACGGTATCTGAATGTCAAAGAGTTCCAATAGTGCAATAAAGATCGGCGACACGCTGATTGAGCCCGGGCAGCGAGCAAGTGTCGACCTCCCGGTCGCCGACCTGTACACAGGGACGTCGCTAAGCATGCCGGTGAGAGTGATTTGCGGGCGCCATGCGGGCCCGGTCCTGTTTGTTTCGGCCGCCATTCACGGCGACGAACTCAATGGCGTCGAGATCATACGCCGGCTGCTCAAAAGAAAAGTTCTGCGGTCAATTCGTGGCACGCTGATAGCTGCACCCGTCGTCAACGTGCACGGTTTTCTGAATCAGTCTCGCTATCTCCCCGATCGACGTGACCTGAACCGGAGTTTCCCCGGTAGCCCGAAAGGCTCGATCGCTGCCCGCCTGGCAAATACATTTGTCTCGGAGATCGTATCGAAAGCGGACTACGGTCTCGACCTACACACTGGCGCAATCAATCGCAGCAATCTCCCGCAGATCCGCGCAAACCTGGATGATGAAAAAACCGCGGCGCTGGCTAACGCGTTCGGCGCACCGGTAATCGTTAACGCCAATCTGCGCGATGGATCGTTGCGATCTCATGCCGCCGAATTTGGCATTCCGATGCTTCTCTACGAGGCAGGCGAAGCATTGCGGTTCGACGAGATCTGCATTCGTGGCGGCTTACGTGGCATAACAAACGTCATGCGGAGCATCGGCATGTTGCCGAAAGCCAAGACCAGCACCCAATTAAAATCCGTAGAAGCACGCTCAATGAACTGGGTGCGAGCATCGTCCAGCGGCATCGTAAGCTGGAACGTAAAGCTTGGCGCGAGCGTTTCGAAGGACCAGCGCCTGGCGACGCTCAGCAACCCGATCGGAGACCAGGAAGACATAGTCCGAGCCCCGTATGACGGCATCATAATCGGCCGGAGCAATCTCCCGTTAGCGCATGAAGGTGATGCGCTGGCAAACATCGCGGAGTTCAAGAGCGTCTCTAAAGTTGAGGGCGTGGTCGAGAAATTCGCCAGCTCTCATGACCTCGGCACGCAAACCGAGAATCCGGAGTCCGGTCAAAACTCACAATAAAGCGAGAATCACAATGAAACTAGCAATTCTGTCCTGTGGGCCCAAAGCTTACAGCACCCGTCGACTCAAAGAAGCGGCTCTGGCTCTCGGCCATGAGGTCAAAGTATTAAACACGCTGAAATTCGCTATCGATCTCGATCGGGGCTCGCCCGACCTCTATTTTCGGCAAAAACAATTGACGCACTATGATGCCGTATTGCCACGAATCGGCGCCTCGATTACCTATTACGGTACCGCGGTAGTCCGACAGTTTGAGGAAATGGACGTCTTCTGCGCAAACACGGCGAATGGAATTTCAAACTCACGCGACAAGTTACGAAGCCTGCAAATACTCAGTCGACACCACTTGGGTATCCCGCGTACGACATTTGTCAACGACAAGAATGACGTTCTTCCAGCAATTGAAAGGGTGGGCGGAGCTCCAGTCGTTATCAAGCTAATTGAAGGCACTCAGGGTATCGGCGTACTTCTGGCGGAGACGACCAAGTCGGCGGAGGCCATCATCGAGCTGCTTCAAAGCCAGAAGCAAAACGTCTTGATCCAGAAGTTCGTTGCCGAAAGCAAAGGCAAAGATATTCGAGCATTCGTCGTTGGCGATCGCGTCGTAGCGGCCATGCGGAGAGTAGCGCAAGGACAGGAGTTCCGTAGCAACGTGCACCGTGGCGGCGTTGCAGAGGCCGTCGATCTGAGCGAAGAGTATAGGGAGACGGCCGTACGCGCAGCGCAGATCCTCGGCTTGCGAATTGCCGGCGTCGACATGCTTGAAGGCGCCACAGGCCCGCAAATCATGGAGGTCAACTCATCGCCGGGTCTGGAGGGTATCGAGACCTGCACTCAGCTTGATGTGGCCGGCGCAGTTATCGAATACATCGCCGCGAGGGTCGACTTCTCTGACATAGATATTCGTCAGCGCTTGACTGTCAGCAAGGGGTACGGCGTTAGCGAGATTCACATTCCCAAAGGGTCGAATTTCGAAGGCAAGACGATCATCAGCACCAATCTGAGGGACAAAGATATCAACGTACTGACCCTCTACAGAGGCAACAAGGTCATCCCGAATCCGAGGGGAGACAGGGTGCTCGAGGCAGACGACAGGCTGCTGTGTTTTGGCAAGCTCGATTCGATGCGCGGTCTGTTGCCGCCAAAGGCACGGAGACGGCGACACAGCAAGGTTCGGGATCTGGATACCAGTGTGTTGGTTTAATCGAGGACCGACAGCGACGAATAGCCGGGGCGCGGTGGTTGGTCGATCGGCCATCCGCTGATACAAAGGCATGAGGAGTAGCATCATGGAATCAACAAATGACGGGGCGAATGGACTGTTGGATGCAGTCATGAGTCAGCTGAATGTTTTGGTCAGCTACCTCCCGGGTTTTCTAGCCGTGGTTCTCATTCTGGCGGTCGGTTGGATAGTTGCCCGTCTTGCTCGGCGCGTCGTAAGACGAGTCGGATCAGCATCCAACCAGTGGCTGACACGCGCCTTCCCCAGCGGAATATTTTCAGGCGCACGAATGTCATCGTTCGCTGTAACGCTTCTGAGTGAAGTCGTCTTCTGGGCAATAATACTGATTGCGGTGACCATGGCAGCGAGGTTCGCTGAACTAGGCTCTGTGTCGCTATGGCTGGATCGAATTGCAGCCCAGCTGCCGAACTTCGTTGCCGGCATCGGCATCGTCGTAGTGGGCTATTTCTTGAGTGTCTTTGCACGGGAACAATTTCTTCCGCAGACGGGCACCGATGCATCGTCAGCTGTCCCATTCGTTGGACGAATCGCCCAGGCAGTGGTCTTCTCAGTAGCGCTCATTATCGGCCTCGATCAGGTCGGTATCGATGTCGCATTGCTCATCGGTCTGGCAGTCGTAATTACTGCGGGAATTTTAGCTGCAGTCGCAGTGGCGTTCGCGTCGGGGGCGCGGGCCCACGTCAGCAACCTGATTGGCATCCGAACCGCTCAGGCCAACCTTAGTGCGGGCATGACAATTCAGGTCGGTGAGACCCAAGGCGAGATTGTCGAATTCACATCCACCCTGATTGCGCTGGATACGGATAAGGGGCGGGTTCTGGTGCCTGGCAGGTTGGCCGACGAGGCGGTGATAACCGTTATGAGTCCGATCAGTAACCAGGAGGACAGGAATGTCTAGTTCCTCTCAACTCGCTCTCGCGTACATTACCAGGAGTCCGGAGTCGGCCGGCCGCGTGCTGTCTTCAATGCCGCCTGAAGCATCCGCAGCGTTCATCGAGGAAATTCCGGTACCGCATGCGGCGAAACTCGTCGCCCACCTGCAACCGGTGACTGCGGCAAGGATTTTTCGGCTCGTTGATGACAAGGCGGCGGCCGCCATCTTCCGGGATCTCGACTACGTCAAATCATCGGCCATCGTGCGACAGATGGACCGAGCTACTCGCAGCCAATTCCTTTCCAAACTTTCGAAACGAACCCGATTAGTATTGGACAAATCGCTGTCATTTGCGTCCGGGACAGTAGGGGCGCATATGACAACCACGATACCGACGCTGTCGGAGACCGACAGCGTAGCAACCGCGCTTGACACCATCAGGCAGTCCGATCGGGATCCTATTGATGTCGTATTCGTGTTGAATGATGCAGAAAATCTTGTTGGCGTAGTAAGCAGCGCTGTTGCCCTTCGAACACCAGAGGCGGTAAAGCTGACAGCCATTCTGGACTCGTCCTGCCCCCAGGTCTCCGCTTACAGCAAGCTCGAAGCCATCGCGGATCCGGCCCACTGGCATGATTTCGTCTACCTGCCGGTGGTCAACCGGCAACGCAAGGTCATTGGCGCTATTTCGAGAAAAGCGCTTAAGTCCGAGAGGCTTGCCGACGCGCCCGGGGCCAACCATGGTAGCCAAACAATGCCAGCATCGATGTTTGCCGCCCTGGCAACGACCTCAGCAGGGCTGCTGAATCTCGTATCCACACCAGTCGCCGGGCCTGGACGGCGGGGAGAACGCGATGGACACTGACACCGCATCCGTAGCGGACGTGATGAGCCGGCAGTTCTTCGTGGAGTTTCCGTTTGATGCTGCGCAAGAACTCGAGACCCTGGGTATCGACAACGCTGTTTCTGCAGCAGCCAAGCTCCCTGCCGATATTCTCATTCCGGTCTGGCAATATCTGATGCCCGACTGGGCGGCCGCACTTCTTAGTGAGCTGCCGGAATCGCTGGTCAGCGAAGTGCTCGAAAGGCTCACGCCACCCCAGGCCGTACGCATTTTGGGCTGTATGTCTCAGGACGAGCAGGCGGAGCGCATTTCGAGGTTACGACCTGCAATTCGTGAAGACATCGAATCGATGATGGCGTATCCGCCTGACACAGCCGGCCGGTTGATGGATGTCAGTGTTGTGACCTATCGGGAGAAAATGACGGTCGAACAAGCGCTTGAAAAATTGCGAGCCACAGGAATGAAAACGGCCCGAAGTTTATTTCTCGTGAACGACGATCACCAACTGACGGGAAAGGCGACCCTTCAAGCACTGGCTTTAGCGTCACCAGAATCGACGCTGGGCGAGCTCGAGGAACCTCCGAGCGTCGTATTGCGACCAGTCGACTCGCTGCAGGAAGTGACAACCGCCTTCGACCAGAAAAAGGTGTTGGACATTCCCATCGTCGATCTCGACGGACGGTTCCTGGGTGCAGTGACGCATGACAGTATTGCTCAGACCGTTCAAGAGCAGTCGTCTGTGGACATGCAAACGATGGTCGGTGCCAGTAAGGACGAACGCGCGCTTTCGAGTCCGGTATTTACGGTGAAGAAACGCATGCCGTGGCTGCAGATAAATCTCTTGACGGCATTCCTGGCAGCCTCGGTTGTTGGGATTTTCGAGAATACAATCGCTCAGGTTACGGCGTTGGCGGTTCTCTTGCCCGTCGTAGCCGGACAGTCCGGCAACGCCGGTGCGCAGGCGCTCGCTGTCACCATGCGTGGACTGGCCCTGCGTGAAATTACGGTCAGGCAATGGTTCCGCGTGATGCGCAAGGAAGTCATGGCCGGCTTCATAAACGGTGTCGGGATAGCACTTACGTGCGGGATAGGGGTTTATATCTGGAGCGGGTCCATGGCACTGGTCGGCGTCATTGCAGTGTCCATGGTGCTAGCGATGGTAGCCGCAGGATTCGCCGGCGCGCTAATCCCCATATCGCTAACGCGCCTGGGACAGGATCCGGCTACGTCCTCGTCGATCCTGTTAACAACCGTGACCGATGTTGCCGGCTTCTTCTCATTCCTCGGAATCGCTACGATTTTCATGCGTTTTCTTTGACGGGATTCTCCAGGTGTCAGGCGGGATAGTGTATCTAGACCGCTGAGGTGCTACTCCCGCCCTATAGTGTTCAGCCAACACACATCGGCGAGCTGCTGAGCTAGTCCATAGCGCCCTTCAAGCAGTATTAGCCTGTCGTGGAAACCGCCACGCGAGATAGCTGGTGCGTCAACCAAATTCAACAAGACCCAACGCGATCCGACGCTGGCATTGAACGCCGCGATCACGCGGAGAGCCCTGTGAACCGCGAAAACCCTGCCCCGTTACTTATCTACGGAGTTTCTCGAAAAACCAGACGGAGGCAGAGAACAGGGATATTACGTTTGTCCGGTGTTCAGGCCCCTTCCATGAGGCGGAGCACCTCATCGTAGCTCGGCGCATCCAGCACACCGGGAAACCGAGTACAGACCAGCGCCGCCAGGGCCGAGGCGAAGTTGACCATCCGCTCGTCCTCCCAGCCCTGAAGCAGGCCATAGACGATCCCGGCCCGGAATGAATCTCCCGCACCAGCCGTATCCACTGGCTCAACCGAATACGCTTGTGCGGTCTTCACCGACTCCTCGCCTCTGGCATACCAGACTGCATCGGCGCCGAAAGTAAAGATCACCAGGCTGGCACCGGTCTGTTGGTAACTTCGAAAGACGTCCTCGAGGTCATCGTCGGCATAATTCTCTCGCAGGAAAGACTCCGCAATTACAGCAACCGCGGCGTATTCGAGCAGCGGATCGTCATGCCGGCAGTCAACGGTGACAACGGGTTTGCCTGCGCAATAGCCCGTTTCGGCGGCGCTGAGCGAAGCCTCGCCAAAGAACGGATCGACGTTGACGACTCTGGCGCTGCCGATATCCTCCTCACGCGGCTGATTCCAGGCGCTGTCCTCATGCAGCCGGATGTAGGTGCCGAAGATCGTTCGAGTTTCGTTCGCGGCGAATACGACTTCCTGTACGCCCTTGTAGTCTTCCTTCAGTGGAAGTCGGGATGTGTCGATCCGAAAGTCGTCCAGCATGGCCTTGGTGCGCCTTCCCCCCTGGTCGGTGCCGAGCCAGTTGCCATCCAGTTTCACTCGCGCGCCCAAGTGAGCAAGAACAACAGATGAGTTCGCGGCCTCGCCTCCTGTCATGTGCAGCGCGTCGACGATTTCCGCATAGCCGTCCGGCCGCGGGAACTCGCCCTTGATGCGATACAGGGTGCTCGATGACACCACACCGAAAGAATAGACATCGAATTCGCTCATGACAGGCTGTGTCTCGTATGCATGTGTAAAGTCTCCACAAAGGCATTTGATTGCTATCGACGCGGTCGAACAGCCAGGACTTTATCACTTGAGTGGAATATCCAGGCCCGCGAACGCAGAACATTCTTTTGATGAAGGGCGGTCTGTGGCCATACGAAGGGCTGCCTCTCGGTGCGTTAAGATACGGCCATAGTAAGTGCGGCGCCGCCGAGTGTTGCGAACATGTCAGTAACCGCGGAGTCAGCGCGCTTCGAATAGAGGCCGGTGGATTCCAATCAACAATACGAATAGAGGTCGCATGGCCGTGTTTCGGAACAAACTAAGCGACTTCATCGGAGAACGGGAAGACGCTGCTGAAATCTGCGCCGATCTGCGAAGAGCGGGACTTCTGTCCGGCGACGCGTCGGACACAGATGTGCTTGCTGTTATCAATGGCGCTCGGGCCAAGGCAAGCAGGCGCGGCGCGCAAGAGCGAGCGCATGACGGGAAGATCGGCCAACCGAAAATTGCGGCGGAACCTCAACTAAGTCATCTGATACCGGCCGAGCTAGGACCATTCCTGAGCGAAAAGGGGCTCGCCTGGCGGCGAGCCATGTATCAACGTGAGCCGAAATGGATCACGGATACAGACTTGTCGCCGGAGCGTCTGATTGCGCCGCTCCGCCGCTTGAAAGCCGTCAATGAGGGCGTGTCTAACGAGGACTTATTTGCCCTGATCGAACAAGCGGTCGACGACGCACGCACGAGCCCGGCAAAGCTCACATCCGACTATGGCGTCGCATCGATGATCGTCGCGTGGATCGAACCCGCACTCCATGTGTGGGCGATATCCACCGTAAGGCAGGACCGGTTGTCGCCACCGCAAAAACCGAGAGCTCGAGATAGAGGCGCAATGGGCGCCTTCCGAGCTATCTCCCTAACCGTCGCCGGAGTCGTCCTGATAATCAAGTTGGGCTATGGCCTGGCGATCAGTATGGCTCCCAACGTTCTTCCACTTTGCGGCGACGAACAGGTATCGACTGCCGTCATCGAGATCATTCGCGATTCGGGGATGCAGAGTGCTTTCCAGGTTGGAGAGATCAGCGCCGTATTGCCGCGCCCGGATCCATATGAACGGGAGTGCTCCGCGTCTATCACGCTCGATGGCTACCAAGTGACGGTGCCGGTTCTGATCACCTGGACAAATCAGGATGCCGGTGAGTATCGAGTGCAACTGTTGCCTCAAGATACTCCTCTATGATCAGAAGGTTCGCTGCACGCGCCCAGCGATTATCTGATCGACAGCGTTATACAAGCGTTATCCTCGGCGACAATCACTTCGCCATCGTATGAGTCCTTCACCAGAGCGACGTTCGCACCGAGATCTCGCAGACTCCTTGCCATGAAGTGACTCAGAACCACGCGCTCAGCTTCCGCCGCAGCCGCGACTTCACCCACCACGCTCGGCGGCGCGTGCAGGCGACGCGCGACCTGGCCAGCGTCTTCCGGGATAGCGAGGTGCATGACGAGTACGTCGGCATCGGCCGCGAATTCCGCGAACGACGGATGCGAGCCGTTCTGATCGCCGGCGAATACGAGCGCTTGCTCGCCGACGTGTACGCGGAAGCCCAGCGCCGGGACGATGCCGTGCGGAACGTGCATGGCGTCGACGCGGATGTCGGACTCATCGGACTCGAATACTCGGACGACCTCATCCCCGCTCACTTCGACGACCTCCAGCCTCGGTAAGCGACCGTCACCGTCAAGATAGCCGGACAGGTAGCCGTATGCGCCGTCGTCGCTGTTCAGGAGGCTATTGAGCCACGTCTCCAGTCCGGGGAACGGGCCGCCGGCATTGGGTCCGGCAACCGTGAGGTCACGCTCCCGCCCTGCAAAGCTGCCGGACTTCAGAAGCGCGGGAAAGTCGGCCGAGTGGTCTGTGTGAAAATGCGAGAGGCCGACGAAATCGAGACCCGTGAATCGGGCCCCAGCCTCGCCGAAGCGCAGAAACGTTCCTCCGCCGGAGTCGATCATCACCCTGGCCGAACCGTCGACCCAGACGAGGTAGGCAGACGACGCACGCCCATCGTCGGCAATCGGGCCGCCCGAGCCGAGCACCTGCAGGGCAATGCCGTCTTCGGGTGGGCAGCCCTCCGCTGCGAATGCCGAGCACGCCAGGGCGAGTGAGAGAAGAAGGGATCCGCGCGCTATTTCCACCGTGAGCTCACCAATCTGACATCTGGCATGGGAGCGTATACCACCGCAGCTCCGCTGCTACGTCGCAGCTTCACCCGGCGGCAGCGACGATCAGCAGCGGACCATCCGAGACAACAACCCCACCCGGCTGTTCACGCGTGATCGCGAACGCGTCCGGGGCGGACACGCTGAGCTTCGAATCAATCGGTATCACGACCTCCCCGCCGCCCGGCGGAACATCGAAGACACCCCCGTCGACCGGGTTGGCGTCGCGATCCGGATCGACGATCCAAAGCTGGTACTGCGAGATGCTGGGGTCGTTCACGGGCATGCCGGCAAGGCGCAGGTAACCTTCCTGGCGCTCGTCGTTCCAGGCAACGTCGCCGGTTACCCGCCTGTAGGCCGGGACCTCGGGCTGTGCCCACTCGACGACCGTCGTGCCCGGGTACTCGGCGATCAGCTCCGCGCGCGCAATAGCGGCGTCGAAGCGCTCGATCTCGCTGCCGGGGCGCAGTACGAACATCACCACGACCGCGAGCATGGCGGCGACTGCCCAGCCGATGCGTCCGGAGAACCCGCTGGGAGCAGAGGCTTCATCCCGAGCCTGACTGGCGTCCCGCTTCGACCGAGCCGACTCGATATCCGTAACGCTCGCGGTCTTGCCGCGGTCGTCGAAAAACTCATCCGCGTCGGCGAGCAATTTTGCACGCAAGCCATCGGGCGCTTGTTCAGTCTCCGACGTTCCCTCGGCCGCGGCGAAAGCATTCCACGCCGCGGCGACGGCGAGTTCCATATCGTCGCTGTCCTTCATGCCGGCCGCCTCGAGCAGCTCGCCCAGTCGTTCTTCATCGGCCGCCGAGAGGCCTTCCAAAGCGCGCTCGGCGAGAAGATCCAGTAGTTCGTCGTTCATGTTGCTCATGTTCCCGCTCCGTCGGTCGCGACAACGCCAAGCTGCTCGCGAATGCGACTGAGTCCCCGGCGCAGATGACTCTTGACCGTCCCCAACGGCAAATTCGTGCGTTCCGCAATGGCCGCGTGCGTCATGCCGAGCCACGTCGACATGCGTACGACCTGCATCTGTTCCGGGTTCATTGTCTCGATGACTTTCATTACGCGGCTCGACTCGGCGCTGGCCTCGATCGCAGCATGGCCGTCTCGGGCCAACAGGTGTTCGACATCGGCGAGCGGCTCGCTTTCAGGCGTTCGTCCTTCCCGCCGTGCCCGGTCGATCAGGCGCCGCCTGGCCACCATCGATACCCAGGTGGTCTCACCTGCCTTCGATGCGTCGAAGCGTGAGGCGTTCGCCCAAAGCTCCATGAAGACATCCTGCACGGCTTCCTCCGCATCGGCTTCGTTCGCAATGAAGCGACGTGCCAGCGACCAGACAAGGCCGGAGTAGCGATCGACGCAAAGCGCAACGGCGTTTCGATCGCCATTGGCTATACGTTCGAGCAAAGAGTCGTTTGTCGACATGGTCTCCAAATCGTCTTGCCGCGGCCTAAAATCTGCCGACGAGATGACGACGGCCCGGATCATCGAGCCGCCGCCTGACGTCAAATCGCCGCAAAGGACCGCAACGACCTGTCTAGCGGTCGCCGGCCATCATCTCACCGGACTCGTGCAACGAGGCGCGTACGTCGTCCAGTGCGTAGCGCAGCTGCCAGGCACTCTCGTGCGCGGTCCGTGAATGATCGCTGGCGGTCAACCCTCGCTCGAGACGCATGCGCTCGTTCTGGCTCAGGTCTGCAGAGCTTAGCAGCGTGCGCGCTGCCGTCGAGTAGATCGTAACCGTCGCCGTCGGGTTTCCGTGGTTGAACATCGGCACACCGCGGTCGATCGCGTTGTCGATTGTGCGCTCGGCCTGAGTGCGGCTCATGCGCTCGGGCGGCAGGATGACCCGGTCGATGACATGGACGATACCATTCGACGCGCTGATGTCGGTTGCGACGATGCGCGCGCCTTCAATCGTGAAGCCCTGTTCGGACTCTGTGAACGTGACCCGCGGGCCAGCCAGCGTTTCCAGCGTAGCACCATCCGCGAGTGCATCGCTGCCAACGCGACCCGAGACGACGTGGAACTTCAGAATCGTCGCGAGCTGCTCGCGGTTCTCGGGGCGGAGCAGAGTCTCGACGGTCCCGGCCGGAAGTGCACCGAACGCTTCGTCGGTCGGTGCGAAGACCGTGAACGGGCCGTCTCCGGAAAGTGCAGGCGCGAGGCCCGCGGCGGTAGCGGCAGCAAGCAGTGTTTCGAATTGACCTGCAGCAGCGGCCGTCTCGACAATGTTGTTCTGACGCTCGCCGTGGTGACCGGCGAATGCCGGCGCCGATGCGAATACTGCAACGGCAAAGACGGCGATGATTCTCGTGATTGATCTCATTGGCTCTTCCTCGATAATCCGGGGGTTGGGGGGCGCTTCAGTGCGCAGTCAGACTGGTATTCGACGGCGAGCGGGATTTGGATGCAGCGATGCTTCGATTTGGGGCACGAAAGAGGGTGGCGATGATCAATTCGGTGCACGTGCACGTAGCCGCGAAACAGACCTAAGGGGAAAGAAGTAAAGAAATCAATCTGTTGTGCAATTGCGGACTATCCTCAACGAACGTTCAGCTTTGGCACGCTACTTGCTATTCGATAGACATGAGCCGGCAACGCCAAGTCGCGAAAACGACGCGTCGGGCGGCGACCATTTGTGGATTCCGGCGTACCAACATCCGAGACAGGTAATGAATCAGCGAGTCTCATTGAGAGGGCTGCGGACGTTTTGTCTGGCAGCCAGACACAACAGCTTTCGTGAAGCGGCCGACGCGTTGTTCGTGACGGCGTCCGCCGTAAGCCATCAGATCATCCGGCTGGAGGAGGAGATCGGTACGCCGCTCTTCGAGCGTCAGCCGCGTTCGCTATCACTCACCGCGACCGGGCGTTCGCTATACGAGCAACTCGGCCCGCTGATCGACGACCTCGATGATGCCGTGGCGCGACATCGCGGCACGTCCGCGAGGGAAACGCTGCGCATCTCCGTACAGCCGTTCTTCGCCAGCGAGATGTTTGTACCGAGTCTGGACGGGTTCACGAAGAAGTACCCCGAGATCGACATCGAGGTTCAAACGAGCGACGAATCCGCCGAGAAGCATCCGTCCAATGCGGACGTATCGATCCGGATCTTCAAATCGAAGCCGAGCTCTCTGATGGCGCAGCGATTGTTCGCGCTGAAACTCGTGCCCGCCGGGTCGCCCGAATTCAAACGCGATCTGCGCACCAGGGGTAAGGCTATCGTCACGGACTTCCCGAGAGTCGTGCACGAGAGTCGGCCGATGGCATGGAAAAACTGGCAGCGCGTCTCCGGAATTCGCTATCCGGACGACTCCAAACTCGTCAGCCTCGATTCCATGATCGCCGTCGCACGTGCGGCGGAACGCGGGCTCGGGGCGGCGCTCGTGCCGAGGCAACTCAGCGACTCGTGGTTCAATTCCGGCAAGCTCGTACGGCTCTTCGACGACGAACTGGAAACAACAGACGCGTACTACCTCGTCTATCGGAAAGAAGACGCCGGCAAAGACACCGTTCTGCAGTTCGAAGAATGGGCCTTACAAAGATTCGCTGACGCAGCATGAAATATTCTCATGTCATCCGCGATTTTTTTTCGTTTGTCGTGTGCGGATAGCGAAACTATCGTTCGCCGCGTTGGCACGTTGAATGTGCCGTAGCGATAGACGAAACGTCCTCGGAGGCAGACATGGATTCCACAATAGCTGTTCGATTGAAGAAAGCACTGGTTACTACGTGCACGTTAGCCTCGCTCGTTCTCGGCACGGCAGCCGCGAACGCCGACGAGTCACAATTCACGGTCGCGGTCATACAGGACGCGGCGCACGGTCGCTCGATCCTCACCGAGGACTACCAAGCGGCAATCGATGCGCTGCAGACGGTCGATGCGGAGGGCCTCGAAGCGTTCTATGTGGCCAACAATCTCTGCGTCGCGTACCTGAAGACAGGCGAGCTGGAGAGGGCGAAGCAGAGCTGCGACGACGCGGTAGTGGCTATCGAGGCCATTCTCGACACACGAGAGACCGGCACCTCGCTGTACCTGGGAAGCCTCGCGCAGCGCCGGTCGTTTCTCGCGGTGGCGCTGACCAATCGTGGCGTGGTGCAGGCTGCGGAAGGTGACCACGAACTGGCCCGGGAGGACTTTCGCGCAGCGATCGAAGTACGGTCCCGAATCGAGCAACCCGAGACCAATCTCGCCCATCTGACACAGCTCGCTTCGCTTACCGACTAGAGGGCGAAGGAGCGCACACCGAACCTGGTCATTGATCCCCCCGCAAGGACTTAATCGTCCAGCAATGACCTAACGGGCCGTCCGCGACATTTCGTTGCGGACGGCCCGGTTTTATTCACGAGCCTGGCTCAGGGGCTTGTCGAGCCGAAGACACAAACAAGACCAGGTAATCGCCATTGCGCGCTGCGTCGACAAGCCACGCGCAAGCGACAATCGGTGGAAGGACAGAAGCAACATAGAGCGGATTGAACCCATCGATGGACCAGGAGTTACCCAACAGGCCGGCCAGCGTCAGCGGCAGGATCGCGGCCGTTCCGACCGCCAACCCCCGAATGGATGTCCGGTTCACGAACCCCAGGCCGACCGCCCAAAGCGAAACAGTGCCGTATAGTCCTGCTAGTCCCCAGATAGCGGTCGGCAGCCCGATCGGCGCTCCAGCGATGGCGAAGATGATGCCCCAGAATACGCCGGCTGCCGCCCAGAGGCTGAGCCACGTTGCAGGAAGCGCACCGAAGACTATCGTCAGAATTCGCCAATAGATCACCGGGATGCTCCGCGGGACCTGAGCTACATGAGGTCGTTCTCGATTTCATCGTATCCGGCGCTCGAATCGCGGCCGGAGTGCATCGCACAAAGCCACGCGCTCCCAACGACGGTGGGGAGGAGCACAAGTAGCGCAGACAGATCAAGGTCACCTGACAGGACAACGAAGAATACGAGCGGAAAGATGGCGATGATTCCGGCAATGAGGCCCTGCATCCAAAAAGTGCCCGTGAAACCGAGGCCGACAGCCCACAGCGAGATCGCGCCGTAGACGCCAAGTCCTCCCCACGAAAGGATCAGAATGGCGCCGAGAAGACCCAGCAAATCGGCGGGCAGCAGATTGTCGATCAGCAGGGAAACCCCGTACCACACGCCCATCGCCGCAACAACGCCGAGCCAGGTTGCCGGCAGTGCGCCAAGGACGATCGTGAACGTTCGCCGATAGAACATGCTGGGCTGCCTCGTCAGGCCTGCTCAATCACGCTGGGAACTGCTCCATCGCCGCGAATCATCCGCACGGTCAACGTACCGAGCCACGCGACGGCAACGACGATCGGTCCGGCGAAAAGGATAGCCTCAGGGTAATTCGACGGCTTCGACAGCATGTCGATGATGCCGATCATCCCGGCGATTGGCGTAAGCGCAACGATGCCAACGATGAGGCCGACGACGACCCGGCCCCGCACGACACCGAAGCCCACAGCCCACAGCGACAGAGTCCCGTAGAAACCGGCAAGGCCCCAGGCGATCAGCACCAACCCGGCGATCTCGCCGCTAAACACGGCGCCGAAGCCCATGGCGATGCCCACGAAGGCGATGAAGCAGAGATACGTCGCCGGACCGGCGCCGACGAGAATCGTGAGTACTCTTCCCAGGATCTTCATGAAGCCTCCAATAGCTTGCTGGCAGAACTTCGTTTTACTCCCGCGGTGCCAGCGTTCGCGAACGACTCACGCATGTCGCCGATGACGAACAGATGGACGGCGCGGATCACGCGCCGCACGAACGGTTCGGTGACCGATCTCGGTGCGAGCCGGTTATCGTAGCGCGTCAGCATTCGGACGTAACTCACGCCATCGTCTTTCGGTACGATCTCGATAAAGCCGCCGTGCAGAACGACGTGACGGTGGTAGCGGATAGTCTGCTCGGTGATCGCGAATTCGACGCGCCGGCCGGGCGCAAGACCCGTGATGGTCTTCGTCAGGTAGCCGCCATCGCTGTACATGCAGCGGGATACGTCGCCGATCATCTGGAAGCATCCCGCGTGCAGGTTCGGAGTCGGCAGGACCAGGCGAAGATACAAGGGCGGAGTGGCGCCGACGTTCTCGTAGAAGCAAACTTTGTCCCACGCTGTTGCCGCGTCGCACGGCAGCGGCTCGCAGGTCTCGACGAAGGCATCAGTCATAGTGTGTCTCCCGGTGAGTGTTGGAAGACCGCACTCGAGGGCACGATGGCGCTGAAGAAGGCCACGCTGCCAACGAGTTCGAGACGGCAGTCGCTGAATCGCCTGCCGAGTTCGGCGGCCAGATCGACCATGCGGTCATCGCGGTTGTCGATGATCCGCAGGCCGTTGAGCAATCGATGTACGAGCCGGCGGCGCAGTGACCTCTCGACGCCGTCGCGTACGAGCGTGTAGCCGAAAACGACCGCACCCGGTGCGGCAATCGGCGCGATCGCGTCGAAAACGACGCCGTTGGATCTCAAATCTCCCGGCAGGCTGTGCAGCAGCCCGCCAAGCCCAATCGAGTCGAACCGTCGCGTGTCGATCTGGATCGGCTCGCGAGCATCGCGGACGAAAATCTCGGGCCGGAATCTTTCCAGGCGACGGGCGCAATGCTCGAGGCAACTCGAGCGCAGGTCGATCAGCGCCAGCCGAGAAGTCGGTCCGGGCGTGCAGCGATCGAGACAGTAGCCGGTGCCGACGCCGATGTCCGCATGGTTCGGCCTGAGGTGTTCACGATAGAAGGCGACGAATCGCTCGGGCGGGCAGCCCCACGCGTGCCGCGCCAGAACATCCATGACCAAGGTGTCGTAGACGTGCAGCCCGGTGTCCGAATAGATGCCGGCAGTGTCCGGCAATACGGCACGCGGTGCCCCGATTGTTGCGGCGACTCTGTCCATGTCTGCGATTTAGCCAGATACGCAGCAACGCTCGCCTCCACTCTGATAGAAGAGGACGCGAACGCCGAAAACAAGCGACTTTACAGTCGCTTGCGAGGCTTCTGAATGATCAATCAGGAATCCAGTTCGGGCGGCGGGAAGCTCTTTGCGAAGGAAAAAGCCTGCGGGCTCGGTCCCTGCTCATCGAGGAGTGCAAGCCGTTCGAGACCTTCCTCGACGCTGGGGATGCGGCCGGCTTCGATCCACCAAAGCGCCTGATAGGCGCCGGAGGGGCGCTCGAACCACTCGCTCCTCCGGATCATCACGTCCCGGTGAACTGTCTTGTAGACGAAGTCGGACAGCGACTCGAGCGACTCCCAGAGCGACATGTTCACGAGCAACAGCGGACCGCCGCCGGCATCGATGTCGGTCGCATTGCCGCTGTCGCTCTGCAGCCGCCAGACAAAGCCCGGCTGCGAGTCGGCGAGCGCGTTAACGCCGTCGAGCCGGCTCATGAAACCGTCCATCCGAAGATCGTCGGTCGCGAACCGCGCCTTCGCTACATTGATCTGCGCGAGGTGCCAGCCATGGGCATTAGCTTGCGTCATCATAATGGCGGCAAGGATACTCGGAATCTCATCAGGACACCCGGGGGGCCAGACGATCGACGTCGATACTGTTTTCTTCGATCTCGACGGCACGCTCACGGATCCGTTCGAGGGCATCAGCCGTTCGATTTGCTACGCGCTCGAGTCGCTCGCCGCGGAGGTTCCAGATGACGAAGCGCTGCGCCGGTTCGTCGGGCCGCCGCTGCTGGATACGTTTCGTGAGCTCGTCGGCGACGAACTCGCCAACCATGCCCTCACGCTCTATCGCGAGCGCTTCGGGCTCGAGGGCTGGCTCGAGAACAGGCCGTACGACCGCATCGACGAGACGCTCGACGTCATTCGCTCTTCCGGTCGGCGACTCTTCGTTGCAACCAGCAAGCCTACGGTCTACGCGCAGAAGATCGTCGAGCATTTCAATCTCGCCAGGTACTTCGATGGCGTCTACGGTTCGGAGCTCGACGGGACGCGAAACGACAAGACTGAGTTACTTGCCTGGGCGATAGCCCGGGTTGGGCCAGCGGCTGGCGCCGTCATGGTCGGGGACCGCAGTCACGACATAACCGCGGGCCTGAATAACAAGCTGGGGGTCATTGGCGTATCATATGGCTTCGGCTCCGTCGGGGAATTGAGATCGGCCGGTGCCGAGAAGATCGCTGAGCGACCTTCCGACATCCCGGCAATGCTCGATCAGGAAGAATGATAAGACCAATCCTGATTGCGATACTGTTCATAACGCTGGCGCCCGCGGCGCTGGCGCAAGAAGTCTATATCTACGTGCTCGGCGTCGCACAGGACGGCGGCTATCCGCAGGCCGGTTGCTACAAACCAGAATGCACGCGCGGCTGGGACGATATCGATCGACGCATATTTCCAACTTCGCTGGCGTTGATCGACGAGGACAACCGGCTCAAGTACCTGTTCGAAGCGACGCCCGCGATGCCGGACCAGCTTGCCGACCTTCAGGAGATCGCGCCGGACGGGCAGTATATTTTCAACGGCCTGTTCCTGACCCACGCGCACATCGGACACTATGCTGGCCTCGTGCATTTCGGCCGCGAGGTGATGGGCGCGCGCAGCGTGCCGGTATACGCTATGCCGCGGATGACCGAGTTTCTCTCCACGAACGGCCCCTGGGACCAGCTCGTCTCGCTGCAGAATATCGGCTTGCGTCCGTTAGAGAATGCGCGCGCCGTGGAACTGGCCGGCGGCATCAGAGTGACGCCATTTCTGGTTCCGCATCGCGATGAGTATTCCGAGACGGTCGGATTTCGTATTGACGGCCCGAATCGATCGGCCGTGTTCATCCCCGATATCGACAAGTGGAGTGATTGGGCAGCCGATATCCGCGAGGTCATTCGCTCGGTCGACTACGCGCTGCTCGACGCGACCTTCTACGCCGACGGTGAGCTGCCGAATCGCGACATGAGCCAGATCCGCCATCCCTACGTCACCGAAAGCATGGCGCTATTCGCAGACATGACGGAAGAAGAGAAGTCGAAAATCATCTTCATCCACATGAACCACACAAATCCGCTGCTGAATCCGCGCAGCGACGAATACGACGATGTCACCGACGAGGGTTTCCAGGTTGCCAGTCAGGGGATGCGGCTGAGGCTCTAGCTGAATAAGGATTCTGTCGGCACAGATGTCATCGGCAGCCAACAGGACAGTCAGGCCAACACGGACTATCAGGAAACGGAATCTATGGAATCCCGATCGATAATAGAAAGAATAATGTCGGGCAGTCTGGTGCTGCAGATCGCCATCGGCATCGTTGCGGCAATCCTGCTGTCGCTGATCTCGTCGGAGGCGGCCGGCAGCGTTTCGCTGCTGGGCGACCTGTTCGTCAAAGCACTAATGGCCGTTGCGCCGGTGCTCGTGCTGGTCCTGGTGGCCTCCGCCATTGCGAATCGCAAGGCGAGCCATACTGCGCAGATGCGGCCGATTTTGTTGCTGTACCTGGTCGGCACGGTTAGTGCGGCGCTGCTTGCTGTAACGATGAGCAGTTTATTCCCGACCGAGCTTGTGTTGGAGCTGCCGGCGAACCGTGAAGCCCCTGAGGGCATCGGCGAAGTCCTGAATACGATGCTGCTGAAGCTCGTCGACAACCCGATCAACGCGATTCTGACCGGGAACTTCATCGGCATCGTGATCTGGGGCGCATTGCTGGGTGTCTTCCTGCATCACGCTGCCGAGACGACGAGAGTCGCTTTGCACGACCTCGCGGAAGCGATCACGAAGATCGTGCGCCTCGTGATCCGGCTTGCGCCCATCGGAATCTTCGGCCTCGTTGCCGGAACCCTGGCATCCCAGGGGTTTTCGGGGCTCGGGAGTTACGCGCAGATACTCACGGTGCTCGTCGGCTCAATGCTGCTCATGGCGCTGCTAATCAATCCGGCCATCGTCTGGGTCAAGATGCGGCGCAACCCGTACAAGATAGTCTTCGCCGCGCTGCGTGAATCTGGTGTGACCGCTTTCTTCACGCGCAGCTCAGCCGCGAACATTCCAGTCAACATGGCGCTCTGCGAGAAGCTGGATCTCGAGGAAGATACCTATGCGGTGTCGATCCCACTGGGAGCGACCATCAACATGGGCGGCGCGGCCATTACGATCACGACACTGACGCTGGCGGCCGCCCACACGCAGGGCATCCAGGTCGACTTCGCGAGCGCGCTGTTGTTGTCGATCGTCGCTGCCTTGTCCGCCTGCGGCGCATCGGGCGTGCCCGGCGGTTCGCTGCTGCTGATACCATTGGCGGCAGGCCTGTTCGGTATCTCGAATGAAGTCGCGATGCAGGTCGTCGCAGTCGGATTCACGATCAGCATCCTGCAAGACTCTACCGAGACGGCACTTAACAGCTCGACGGATGTCGTATTTACTGCAGCCGTAGCGTCCAAACAATGACGAGAACATGGCGAAAACCGTTGCAACGCTCGTCGGCGGAGTCCTGCTCGGCATAGCCGGGACGTGGATTGCCGTCACTTCGAACACCGGATCGAATCCGGTGGACGAGGTCGTGCGGGACATTGACCTCATTCCGCAGATGAGCGAGGCGACCGCCGAAGCGCACCGTCTGGAGCGCTTCGAGGGCCTGACGACGATCGCCGAGATATTTGCCCTGCCGGATAGCTTTACTCGGTCCGAGGCGCTCTACGCGGTCGCCGGCCGCTCCTCCGCAGCCGACGTTCAGAACCTGATCTTCGAGGCGAATCGCATCGCCGACGACTACGAGCGCGAGCAGGCGCTCAACGCGCTGTTCTACCGGCTCGCGGGCCTCGATCCGAGGTCCGCCCTGGCGCTGGCGCAATCGGACTATTTCATCGGCGTTCGCAGTGCCGAGCAGACGGTCTGGCGCGCGTGGGGACGCGCCGATCTGGAAGAAGCCTTGTTCGCCGCGAAGACCCAGCCGAGCCGCGCGCGGCAGAATCTCGCCGCGC
>CALZMR010000006.1:0-23730 GCA_945788575.1 uncultured Woeseiaceae bacterium | reverse complement strand
AAGTCAGTCGGAGAGGCGATCGCGTACATCAACGGCCTCGACACGGTTGCTGCGCAAAACGAGAACATCTCCTGGCTCGCGTACTACTTGTCGCTACAGGATACGGCCGTGGCGATTACCTTCGCCGAGCTGTTCGAGAGCCCATCCAATGAAGAGCGATTTCGGTCGATCGTCGAGAGCAATGTCGCTCGAGAGAATCCGCGTCTGACGATCGATCGGATTCTCGCGTCCGGCCAGGACGTTGGCCGCAGCAACGAGTTTTTCAGCGCGGTTCGTCAGCTCGTGCGGACAGACATGGACGCCGCCAGGGCCTACTTCGAGAGCTACTCGAATCAGCAGTATCGATATTACTTCGGCAGCATCATCGCCCAGCAAATGGTGCGTGACGATCCCGCCTCTGCGCTGGAGTGGGCCAGGGAGAACGACAGCCCGAATCGTCCCCAGATCGAGATATCGGTTCTCAGCACGATTGCAGCATCCGACCCTCAGATGGCCATCGACGAGGCGCTGAGCATCGATCGCGCGGATCGCCGGACCATGGTGCTGACCAACGTGATTACCGAGATCGGGACGGATGATCCGCAAGCGGCGATCGGCTACGTCGACCAGATCCCCGACCCGCAGCAACGCCGAATGGCGCTCATGCAAGTGTCGCAGAACTGGCTGACCCGGGAGCCTGAAGCGGCCATCGACTGGGTTCTGACGCAGGAGGGGGAGCTTGCCAATGAGGTGATCGCCAGTGCCGGCTACCAGCTGATGCACACCAACGTCGATATGGCGATTCGACTGTTGCCGCGGCTCGACGAGGAGAGCCAACAGGGGTGGCGATTGCAGATCGCTCAGCAGCTGGCCGCGAACCGCTCGGTCGGGGAGGCGCAGAGCTTCGTGGCCCAGTTCGAGAACCAGCCGGGATATGAGCGGCTTCAGGCGTCGCTGATCGAGGGCGTTGCGCTTCAGGACCCACTGATGGCGAAACAGCTCGCTGACCAGCTCACGGACTTGACGGCAAGAGACTCGGCATACATGCAAATCATCGCGCGGCGCACGCAAACGAATCCCACCGAAGCCATAAACTGGCTCGCCAATATCACCGATGACAGTATGCGCGGCGCCGCCACGGGCCAACTCGCCAGCCAGTGGTACACGACCGACCCGCAGGCCGCCACGATATGGGTGACGAACCTTCCCGCGGGACCGTCTCGAGACGACGCCATCGTTCAGATGTCGTATCAGTGGACCGAAGCGACCGACACTCAGCTCGACCTGATCGCCAGTATCAGCGACAGGGATAAGCGCGGTCAGGCAAAGATCCGGAGAATTTATCACGTCATGCAGACGGACCCGGCGCGGGCGCGTGAGCTACTGCAGGACGAAGACATACCCGACTACCTGCGGCAGCAGACTCAGGTCAACCTCAGCCGGAACGGCTGGCGCTACTGAGGGCCGCATCGCCGAATCGCTGCCGGTATTCGCTCGGTGTTACCTCGAGCTCTGATGCGAAGGCATAACGCATCGCTTCCGCGGAGCGGAATCCGCAGCGTGAGGCGATAGCCGCGATCGGCAGTGAGGTTGTCTCCAGCAGGCTCTGAGCCTTGATGATTCGCGCGTGAGACAGGTAGCGTCTCGGGGGCATACCGAGGTCCGCCTCGAAGCGCCGCCGGAACGTTCGCTCACTCATGCAGGCGCGCTTCGCCAGCGTCGCCGTGTCGAGCGGCTTATCGAGATGCTCGGTGATCCAATCCAGCAGTGCTTCGAATTTCGTCGGTTGCGACTGCGCCGAGATGAAGGAGTTGAACTGGAGTTGATCGCCCGGGCGCTTGAGGAATACGAGAAGACGTTTGGCAACTTTGAGCGCGAGCCGCCGCGAGAAGTCGCGCTCGATCAGGGCAAGCGACAGATCGATTCCCGCGGTTATGCCTCCCGAGGTGTAGATGCCGCCGTCTTCGATATAGATCTGGTTCGCCTCGACGCGGACGTCAGGGAACCTGCACTTCAACTCGTCGGCGTCCATCCAGTGCGTGGTCGCCCGTTTGCCATCGAGCAGGCCGGCGGCGCCAAGCAGAAGGGCGCCAGAGCAAACCGAGCACAGCCGGCGAATACGCGCGTGGGCGCGCCGCACGAATTCGATGTAGTCGGCGTCTTCGAAGAAGCTCGCGTCCCCGCTCAAGGCGCCGGGGACGATGAGTGTATCGATGTCGTCCACGCCGTCCGCCAGACTGCGCTCGGCGGCGATCAAAAGTCCAGACATCGAGGGCACGGCATTGCCGTCTCTGGAAACGATGACGACGCGATAGGGCCGCTCTTTGAGCTCTCCATCGTCGACGAGCTGTTGGGCCGCCAGATTGAAGGTCTCCAGCGGACCGATGATGTCGAGCAGCTGCAGCCCCGGGTAAGCCAGCGCCGCTATGATGCGCGTTTCGGTCATGGCGAGCGCCCGAGACAGATTCTTCCGTCAGTGACCCTGATGGTCGCCGCCGTCACCGAGAGACGCTCTGACGTCCTCGGGGAGAAATTCGTGGATCGTCGGATAGAACTGCACGAATACACCGTCGTAGGCTCCGTCGCGTTTGTGGCATTCCACACACTCGTTCGGCAACGGAATCTCCGTCGCAACCTCATCGCCGTTGTTGAGATTATAGAAGTTGAAGCCTTCCGGATATCGCTCGCTGTCCTTGTAATGGATTTCGGCGAAGTGCAGGTCGTCCATGACGAAGCCGGCTCGATTGATCGAGATCTCGTTCTGCGAACCGTAGAAGTGCAGTGAGAGCATCGCGCCGTCCACGAATTGGCCAGTATCCCTGAACGCCCGGTACGCTTGCGGCTCCATGCGGACGATCTGGAACATGCCCGGACTATCCGGGTCGAAATCTGCCTGTGAGTAACCCATGCCGAGCGAGCTGCCGAGAAAGACCCACTGGTCCAGGTCTTCGGGCACGAGCAGGTTACCGTCAGCATCGAACTCCGCCACTTCGACTCGACGGGCGTCGTCCGCAGTGGCGACGAGGCCAACAAATACGGCCAGTAGGATCACTGACAGGATAATGAGCTTGCGCATAGGAAAGTCCCTGTAGAATCAGCCTCTCGTATAGCAGATGAAACCCCTGAACTTGACGGCGAAATCGACTGATGACCGAAAATCGGCGCACTTTGACCGTGAACCCCGGTCCGGCGCCGCGGTCCGTCCAGCCGCGCTCGCTGACCTCCCGCGCATTGTCGAAATCTACAATCACTACATCGAGAACACACCGGTCTCTTTCGAGACCGAGCCGCACGACGCCGAGCAGCGTCGAATGTGGTTCGAAGGATTCGCGGACTCGGGACCGTATCGGCTGCTCGTGGCCGAGGTGGACGTTTCGGTGACGGGCTTCGCATGCAGTGCGCGCTTCAATCCGCGGGCGGCTTACTCGACGTCCGTGGAGACGTCGGTCTATCTTGATCCTGCATGCACAGGGCGCGGTATCGGTACGCAGCTCTACTCGGCACTGCTGGCAGAGCTCGATCAGGAGCCGGGGCTGCATCGTGCCTACGGGGGCGTCAGCCTGCCCAACCCGGCATCGACCGCGTTGCACGAGCGGCTGGGCTTCCGCCATGTCGGCACATTCCGGGAGGTCGGATACAAGTTCGACCGATATTGGGACGTCGCTCGCTACGAGCGCGAACTTGCGGGCGGGGCGCACGACAAATGAGCGACGAGCAGACTCAATCGGTCCTGCGGATTCGCAAGCGGCACCCCCCCGGCGAACACGAGACGCCGACGGTCGAGGACGGCGCGCGCCTGATACGCGCGCAGTCGATTCGCCAGGCCGTGATGGCTGCGCTGATCGTCATTACCGTATTCACCGTTCTCTGGTCGATGTTGTCCAGCGCGCTCGATGAGCTGTTTCCGTGGATGACGCTGCTGCTCGGTATCCTCGTCGGCCTGGCCGTGCGTCGCGCAGGTCTGGGGCTCGACTGGCGCTTCCCGGCGATTGCGGCGGTATTCACGCTTTTCGGCGCACTTATCGGAAACATCGTTGTCGCCGCGACATTCTCGGCACGGGAGCTGGGTACGAGTGCGTTTACCGTGCTTGGGTCGATGTCTTCATTCACGCTGCCCGTCTTCTTCGACGAAGTCGTGACACCGGCCGACATCATATTCGGTGGCTTTGCCGCCGTAATCGCGGCCTTCTACGCGAAGCGCAAGCTGAGCCGCCGTCAGTTCCACGCGCTCCGCGTCTGGGAAAACGAGAACGGACCGGATTAGAGTCTTCGCCGATACCATTTCCGGGAGTGATACCAGAATGAGCAAGCTCAGACTTTTCGGCGATTCGATATCCGGGAACTGCTACAAGCTGAAGCTGGTCTGTGCGCAGCTCGGTATCGATTTTGACTGGCAAGAGATCGATATTCTCGCGGGAGAGTCCCGGACCGACGAGTACCGGCGCATGAATCCAAATGGCAAGGTGCCACTGCTCGCGCTACCCGACGGGCGCTACCTGCCCGAGTCCAACGCGATCCTCTGGTACCTCGCCGCCGACTCGGCGCTTGCGGGAACCGGTCGCTACGAACAGGCCAGCGTTCTGTCCTGGATGTGCTTCGAGCAGTACAGCCATGAACCGTTCATCGCCACATCGAGGTTCATCGTTCGCTATCTCGGTAATCCGGACGAGCAGCAGGCATCGTTGGCGTCGAAGCGGAGCGGCGGCTATCGTGCGTTGGACGTGATGGAGCAGCATCTGGGGCCGCACGACTTCCTCGCGAACGACAGCTACAGCATCGCCGACATTGCTCTGTTCGCGTACACGCACGTCGCCGACGAGGGCGGCTTCGATCTCTCCGGATACCCGAACGTCAACGCCTGGCTGGACCGCGTGAGGGGGACCGACGGCTTCGTGCCGATGTACGGCTGAGTTCTCGCCTAGATAGGCATGAGGAGGCCGTTCCGGGCCGCGATCGCTTTGCCCGTGAACGTTGCCAGATGGCGCGATACCATGTTCTCGAGATCGTTGGCCGCGTCGACTATCCCTAAGAAGAACGGCGGCTGCCGGCGGAGTAAGGACCAGTTGCCGGTTGAGATAATCTTCACGAGATGGGTGATGTTTGCCGTGATCGCTTCGATATACGGATTGTGGCCGTCGTACAGGACCTCGACGTAGCGATAGACACGGTTGAATTTGGTGTTGAGCCGCTCCCGCATCACCTGCTGATAGAAGGCCGGGGTCTTTTCGAGAAGGTCCTGCCCCGAGCCGTAGCGTTGTATGTATTCGCCCGGCTTCGCGTTCTCGACCGCAACGCCGCCAATAACGAATTCCTTGTAGAGCCGATCTCTGCACTTTTCGAGATAGCAGCGATCCGCCATCTGTGCGATCAGATCGGCGGTCCCTATCAGGTGTCCGCAGATAATGTCCCGCGGATCGTCGAGCTCGATGTTGTCGAGATCCAGCTCGTAGCCCGTGAAGTGAACGATCATGCTGGCCACGCCGACCTCGGCTGACATGCCGAGTTCGGGAAGATAGCGCCGCAGGAAGTCCGCGCTGCGGGACACGTGCTGAAGCGTGAACTCGGCGCCGTTCATGAAGTCGGCATCGCGATCTTCATGCCGGATATATCCGGAGTCATGAAACAACGAAACGACGATCGCCATCAGCGCGCGCCTTGCGCCAAGCCTGTCGGGCGGTTCGACGCTTCGCTCATAACCGGCGACGAGCCGCGCGAGCGCGAGCGTCATGTCCAGCGTGTGCTGCATGTCGTGATAGGTCGTGTCGCAACCGAGATAGCCCGGATAGCGTCCGGTGAAGAGACGTTCGAAGTCGTAGAAGGCGAGCCACAGTTTGTCGAACGATGCGCCGGGAAATGCCTCGCTGAAAATCTCATGGACAGCGTTGCGAACGGCAGCAGGACTGGAGACCTGGACCGTGTTGGTCACATCGTAATCGTTGCGGCGATCCTGGCTGACGGCATGCGAATGCATGGGCACGTAGTTTACATGCGATGCGTCAAACGTTCCCTGCGATATCGCCGTTTATGTCAAGGGTGTGTCGCCTGGCACTGACACTATCGACCATTGATCGCCAATAGTGTCGGAAAACTTTTCAAAATTGGAATTCGGCTACCACGGGCGCGTGATCGGACGGCCGTTCCCAGGCTCTCGGTTCCTTGTCGACGTGGCTACCCGAGCAAGCTTCGGTCATCGCGTCGCTGGTCAGAATCAGGTCAATTCGGAGGCCGGCGTTGCGTCGAAAACCGGCCGCGCGATAGTCCCACCAGCTAAACGTTTTCTCCGGCTGTTCGAAGCGGCGGAAGACGTCGGTCAGTCCGAGTTCGAGGATGTTATTCAACGCGCGACGTTCGTCGGGACTGCAAAGAATCCCTTCGCCCCACTTTTCGGCGTCGTAGACGTCCTCGTCCTTTGGCGCGATGTTGAAATCGCCGAGCACGACGAGCTTCTCGTGCCGGCTCATTTCGTCCTGGAGGAAGCCGTGCAGGGCGGCCAGCCATTCGAGCTTGTAGGCGTACTTCTCGGAGCCCACTTCGGAGCCGTTCGGCACGTAGAGATCGATTATCCGAACGTCGTCGATCGTCGTCGCAAGGATGCGCCGCTGCGGGTCCTCGAATCCGGGGAAATCGGTGACGGGATCGGCTGGCTCGCTCCTGCCGATGACGGCAACGCCGTTGTAGGTCTTCTGACCGCTGGCGATCGCCTTATAGCCGGCAGCGGCGATCGCGTCGGCCGGAAACATCTCCGTGACCTGCTTGATCTCCTGCAGAACGAGGACGTCAGGCTCATGTGCCTGCATCCATTCCAGCACCTGCGGCAGGCGAACCTTCAGCGAGTTGACGTTCCATGTGGCGATCTTCATGCGTCGAGGATACCGTTTTGTCGCAGCAAGGCGTCGAGTTCCGGTTTGCGGCCGCGGAAGGCGACATAGGCCTCCATGAAATCGCGGCTGCCGCCGACCTCGAGGATCTCCCGGCGAAAGCGCTCGGCCGTGTCACGATCGAAGATGCCGGCTTCCTCGAAGGCGGCAAACGCGTCTGCCGCGAGTACCTCGGCCCACTTGTAACTGTAATAGCCGGCAGCGTAGCCGCCGGCAAAAATATGCGAGAAGCCGTGCGGCAGACGGTTGTAGTCCGGATGCCGGATCATCGACACCTTGTCGCGGACTTCGTCCAGCAAGCCGAGGACATCGAAGTCCCCTTCGGCAACGAATTCACTGTGCAGCCGGAAGTCGAAAAGTCCGAACTCGAGTTGTCGCAACATTGCGAGCGCGGCGCCGAAATGCCGGCTGTTCTCCAGCCGCTCGAACATGGCGCGCGGCAGCGTCTCGCCGGTTTCGACATGGCCCGAGCATCGCTCGAGAACCTCGAAGTTCCAGGCGAAGTTCTCCATGAACTGACTCGGCAACTCGACGGCGTCCCAGGGCACTCCGTTGATGCCGGCGATGCTGGGCACGTTAACGCGCGTCAGCAGGTGGTGCAGCATGTGGCCGAACTCGTGAAACAGCGTCACGATCTCGACGTGCGACCTTGCGGTTGACGCAGTCGTCGATCCACGCTCCGGTTCGCTTGCCGCTGCGGGCGTACATGTCGGCGTAGAAGCCGCCGATCAATCGGCCGGCGTCGTCCTTGATCTCGAAGTAGCGTGCGTCCTTATGCCACATCTCGATACCGGTTCTGTGCTCGAGCGTGATCCCATACAGCCGGCTGGCAAGATCGAAGAGTCCGTTGATGACTTTGCTGGCCGGGAAATACTGCCGAAGCGCCTCGTTGGAAACGGAGAACCTCTCCTGCTTGTACCTCTCGAGCCAGAACGTCATGTCCCAGGGCTCCAGCGCCATGTCGGCGAAGGTCTGAAGTTTGCCGAGTTCACGTTCGGCGGCGAGCCTCGAACGCGACGCAAGTTCGCGAAGGAATTCGATGACCTCTTCGCTGGACCTGGCCATCTTGGTCGCCAGCGAATAGTCGGCGTAGTTCTCGAAGCCAACGAGCTTCGCCGCCTCGACGCGGAGTTTCAGAATTCGCCGAATGTTCTCGCTGTTGTCCCATGCGGGATCGGCGCCCTCATCGGACCCGCGCGTCACCCATGCGTGATAGAAGACCTCGCGAAGACCGCGATTCTCCGCATGCGTGACAACGGCCTCGTAGCTCGGATAGTCGAGCGTGAGCACCCAACCGTCTCGATTACGCTCGCGGGCATTGTCCGCGGCGCGTGCCTTGACGCGCTCCGGCAGCCCCTGCAACTCGCTTTCGTCTTCGATGTGCAGCAGCCATGCGTCCGTTGCATCCTGCACGTTGTGGCTGAAGCTCGCCTGGGTCTCGGCAAGCTCGCGCATGATGGCTTTGAAGCGGGCCTTGGCCTTGTCGTCGAGGTTGACGCCCGCCAGCCGGAAATCGCGTAGCGCATGGTCCACCGCTCTGCGTCGTTCAGCTTCGCCTTCGTCGCCGAGCGCCTCGCTGACGCGGGCGTACGCGCGCTGCAGCCGGCCGTTCTGTGATAATTCGGTGCCGTACTCGGTCAGTATCGGCAGCGCCTCGTTATAGGCGTCGCGCCATGCGCGGGAGCCCAGCACACTTTGCAGGTGGCTTACCGGTGACCAGATTCGGGACAGCTCGTGCTCCATGTCCTCGAGCGGCGCTACGAGGTTCTCGAAGTCGTGATCGGAGGAGCCGTTCAGCTGGTCGTCGAGGCGCTGCCGATGGTCGGCAATTACCGTCTCCAGAGCCGGCAACACGTCGGCGGGTTTGATGGCTTCGAAGCGGGGCAGTGACGAGGTATCGAGTAACGGGTTGGTCATCGACGGGGGAAGATGCAGTCCTAATAATTTTCGCGGGCCGCGTATATTGTTGTGCCCGCATCCAATATCCTTCTCAGGCTTTTGATGTTAGCACACGTCCCATATATCGCCTGTAGGTCAAACCTGCACTTCCAAGGAGAATATCTTGTCCGAACGTTTCGATCTGCTCGTCATTGGTGGCGGCAGCGGCGGCCTCGCTCATGCGCAGCGTGCAGCCGAATACGGCGCCCGCGCCGCGGCGGTCGAGTCAGGCCCGCTTGGCGGTACCTGCGTCAACGTCGGCTGCGTGCCGAAGAAGGTCATGTGGTACACGGCGGAACATGCGCATTTCCATGCACACGCCGCCGACTACGGTTTCGACATGGAGGTTCGCGGTCACGACTGGGGCGAACTGAAGCGCCGTCGCGATGCTTATGTGAAGCGCCTGAACGATATTTACGAAGCGAACCTGGATCGACGCGGCGTCGAGTACATCGAGGGCTATGCGAGATTCAAAGATGCGAATTCAGTGGTAGTCGGCGATCGCGAGTACAAAGCCGACCGAATCGTCATCGCGACCGGCGGCCACCCGAGCATCCCGAATATCCCCGGTGCGGAACTCGGCATTACGTCCGACGATTTCTTCGAACTCGAGGAGCGCCCGGCACGCGTCCTCGTCGCCGGCAGCGGCTATATCGCTGTCGAACTGGCGGGCATCTTCAACGCGCTCGGAACTGAGACGCACCTTGTCATACGTAAAGATAGCGTGATCCGCAGCTTCGATGCGACGTTGGGCCAGGAACTCATGGTGATGATGCGGGCAAGTGGCATTTCACTTACGACCGGCTTCGTCCCGGCCAGCGCGGAAAAGACCGATGATGGCATCGTGGTCACAAGCGAGGACGGCCGCCGGTCGATCCCCGTTGACACCGTGCTCTGGGCAATAGGCCGAGGACCGAACACGGCCGGGCTCAATCTCGAGGCGGCCGGCGTCGAGACGGACCCGGATGGCTTCATTCCCACCGACCTCTACCAGCAGACCAACGTCGAGAGCGTGTTCGCGCTCGGCGACGTGACCGGCCGCGACGCGTTAACGCCGGTCGCGATCGCAGCAGGCCGCAGGCTCGCGGATCGCCTGTACGGCGGCATGGAAGGCCGGCATCTCGATTACACGCTGATCCCGACGGTGATCTTCTCGCATCCAACGATCGGCACGGTCGGCATCTCGGAAGACGAGGCGCGCGAGCAGTATGGCGACGCGGTGAAGGTCTATACCTCCACGTTCAACGCCATGTTCTACGCGCTCGGCGAAAAGAAGCAGCGCACGGTCATGAAGCTGGTCACCGCAGGCGACGACGAGAAGGTCGTCGGCTGTCACGTCATCGGCGAAGGCGCCGACGAGATGATGCAGGGTTTCGCGGTGGCGATTCGGATGGGCGCGACGAAGAAGGACTTCGACGATACGGTGGCGATACACCCGACCAGCTCGGAAGAGCTGGTCACCATGCGTTAGCCAGAATCGATGTCCGGCGGAAACGTGGGCTTCGCTGGAAACGCCGGCATATAGATTGCCGGCGGCTCAACGAACTCCCGCGGCGGAAAGTAGTAGTACATTTTTTGGACATACACGGCGGAGTCTGCAGGAATCGCGGGTTCGCCGTCGTAGTCGAATAGCTTTTCTCCTGACAGCTTGCGAAAGATCTGGCGTGCCGCCGATATCAGGAAGGCGAGGCTCGAGAGCACAAACAAAGAGGCGTCGAGGCGCGTAAAGAACGGCTCGAAGACATACAAGCCATGGAAACTCCGTCCAGTCGCCGTCGAAGCGAGCGCGAGGAAGAAAAACGCAGCCGCAAACAGGACCTTTAGACTTGCTGACGTTGCCGCACGCTTGAAGACGCTCTTTATCATCGACATGGGAGCCTCCTAAGCGCCGACCGAGATCTGCTTCAGAACCGGCAGCGTGTTTGGCCGAACGCCGCGCCAGAGATGGAATGACTCGGCCGCCTGTTCGACGAGCATCCCCCAGCCCATCACCGAGTGAGCCGCACCCATACCCCGGGCCCACTGGCAGAACGGCGTCGGCTTCGCGCCGTAGGACAGGTCGTAGCAGAATGTGTCCGGTCCGACGGCCGACCCCGGATACGGCGGTGTCTTGCCGTGAACCCCCGCGGACGTTGCGTTGATAACGAGATCGAAGGGTTCGTCGGCAGGCACAGCGTCGAAGCCGCAAGCGGACACGGGACCCTGATCGGAGAAACGGTCGACAATGGCATCTGCTTTGTCGACCGTCCGGTTGGCGATGACCAGCGAGACGGGCTGCATCTCCAGCAGCGGACCGACGATGCCGCGCGTGGCGCCGCCGGCGCCGAGAATCAGGATGCTCGCGCCTTCGAGGGTTACGCCCAGGTTCACGGCGAGGTCCCGAAGCAAGCCGATGCCGTCGGTGTTGTCACCGAAAATCTCGTTGTCCTGAAAGACAAGCGTGTTGACCGCGCCGGCCGAGCTGGCCCGCTCGCTGAGCTGATCGCAGAGTTTGGCGACTTCTCGTTTGTGCGGCACCGTGACGTTCAGGCCTTTGCCGCCGGTGCGCTGAAACTGACGTACAGCCTGTTCCAGCTTCGCCGGCGCGACCTGCAGCAATTCGTACTGGATGGCCTGTTGAGTCTGCAGTGCGAAAAGTCGGTGAATGACGGGCGACCGGCTGTGCGAAACCGGATATCCCATGACACCGTATCGGTCGACGCCCACGCGCTCATCGCCCACAGGCATGGCCTCCGGCGGCAAGGCGCCGGTTCGGACCTGGTTTGCCGGCTACTCGGCGAGCCACCGCGCTGCGTCCACCGCGTAGTAAGTGAGGATCGCGCTGGCGCCCGCGCGTTTGATGCACATCAGCGCCTCGAGTACCGACTTGCGCTCGTCCAGCCAGTCGTTCCCTGCCGCGGCCTTCAGCATGGCGTATTCGCCACTGACCTGGTACGCAAATGTCGGCATGCCGAAGCCGTCGCGAACGCGCCGCACGATGTCGAGATACGGCATGGCCGGTTTGACCATGACGAAGTCCGCACCTTCGGAAATGTCGAGCTGAACCTCGCGCAGAGCCTCGTCACTCATACCCGGCGACATCTGGTAGGTCGATTTGTCGCCGGCGCCCAGATTCGCCGCCGAGCCAACGGCGTCCCGGAAGGGCCCGTAAAACGAGGAAGCGTATTTCGCCGCATACGAGAGGATCAACGTATTCGAATGCCCGGCCGCCTCGAGTGCATTACGAATCGCCCCGATGCGTCCGTCCATCATGTCCGACGGCGCGACTATGTCCGCGCCGGCCTGGGCGTGCGAGACGGCCTGACGGACCAGCATCTCGACGGTCTCGTCGTTGAGTACGTAACCGGTATCATCGATGATCCCGTCCTGGCCGTGCGTCGTGTACGGATCGAGAGCCACGTCGGTGATGACGGCGAGGTTCGGCAGCGCCTCATGGATGGCCTGGACTGTCCGCTGGACGAGTCCGTGCGGATTGGCGCATTCGTCGCCGTTGGGCGTCTTGAGCGTATCGCCGATCACCGGAAACAGCGCTACGGCCGGGATGCCGAGCTCGCTGGCCGCCTCCAGTTCGGGTAGCAGCAGATCGACACTGCGCCTCGAAACGCCGGGCATTGACGGGACGGGCTCTTCCCGGCCCTCGCCTTCGAGCACGAAGACCGGATAGATGAAATCGGCCGCCGACAGCTCGGTTTCCGCTACGAGACGGCGCAGACCGGCGGTACGCCTGCTGCGGCGCATACGCGTATTCGGGAACCGGCCGTAATCGGGTGATCTCATAATTTCAGCAACTTAGCAGGAATATTTTTATTTTCCCTGTATTTAGGTACTGTTTCCATGCCCTCAGGGGGCTTTTCCACGACTCGAGTAATAAAAATCACATGGGACGGGTCATCTCGGATGAACAGCAGCAACGGTACAACTGACCGGCGGCGGCGATTCGACCAGCTTGTGGGTATCTATCATCTGGATATGTACCGCTACGCAGCCTGGCTGAGTCGCGACAAGGCCATCGCCGAGGACGTCGTTCAGGAGGCCCTGCTGCGAGCCTGGAAGTCGCTCGATGCGCTTCGCGACGACGGTGCGGCCAAACAGTGGCTGCTGACGATCGTACGCCGCGAGAATGCGCGCTACTTCGAGCGGCGGCGCCTGGAGACTGTCGATGTCGACGATCTGACGCCGTCGCAGGAGGCGCTGATCGCAGAGGCGCCGGACGAACAGCGCGATGAGGTGCGTGAGGCGATTTACAGGCTGGAAGACGACTACCGCGAACCGCTCGTGCTGCAGGTCCTGATGGGTTACAGCACGAACGAAATCGCCGAACAGATGGGATTGAAGCAGGGCGCGGTGCTTACGCGTCTGCACAGAGCAAGATTGAAACTCAGGGAGGCGGTGCTTAGCGAAGACGATTGAGCGTCGCCAATGAATTACGAAAGATGAATTGCGAACACCACATTGAAGCCATCACTCAGGACCCGTCGTACGACGACGCGCACCTGAGCGAATGCGCCGCATGCCGCGATTATCGCGAGGAGATGCGAGCGCTGGACGGCAGGGTCCGATCGGCTCTCGAGATTTCCGTGCCGGCGCTCGAAATGCCGGACCTCCCCGAGATCGATACGGGCAACGTCACCGCGCTGCCGCGTCGACGGTTCTCGGCACCACAGTGGCTGGCGGTTGCCGCGACGATCGCCGTCGTTGCCGTGCTCGGTTTCCGCACGCTGGGCGTCGACCACGCCTACCCCACGCTCGCCGACGAGATTATTGCGCATCTGGACCACGAGCCTTACGCACTACAAGTTACCGACAACCCGGTCAGCGATCGCCGGCTCGCCAGAGTTGTCCCTGCAAATGTCGCAACTATGGACCACAGCGCCGGTCTGATCACCTATGCTCAAAGTTGTGTAATCAACGGAAAAACCGTCCCGCACCTTGTCATCCAGGGTGAAAACGGTCCGATTACCATCCTCCTGATGCCGGAGGAAATGGTGTCGGGACCGCAGTCGGTGATGGGGCAGTCGATCAACGGCGTCATCCTGCCGGTCGGCAACGGCAGTATCGCCATCATCGGCGAGGACGGCGAAAACCTCGAAAGAATCGAACGAGACGTTAGAGATTCAGTGAACTGGAGCACCACCTGATAATCCGGTCACTGTTTATTGATGCCCAGGCTCGGGCGTAATCCTGTAGGAGAGAAAACGATGTCAGATAAGAAAGTATTGAAGCCAGTCGCTTTAGCGGTTGGCGTTGCACTGGCCAGCTCGTTCGCCCTAGGCGGCGCCGCAATGGCAGACACGGTCGAGAATCCGTTCCAGATGTCGACGCTGAGCGCGGGCTACATGCTCGGTGAAGGCGAAGGCTCTTGTGGCGAAGGCTCTTGCGGCGAAGGCGACGACGCTGAAGGCGAAGGCTCCTGCGGTGAAGGTTCCTGCGGCGAAGGCGAAGGCGAAGGCGACGACGCTGAAGGCGAAGGCTCTTGCGGCGAAGGTTCCTGCGGCGAGTCCGATGACGCTGAGGGCGAAGGCTCTTGCGGCGAAGGTTCTTGCGGCGAAGGTGAGGAATCCGAAGGCGAAGGTTCTTGCGGTGAGGGCTCGTGCGGAGGCGCGGCTTAACAGCCGGTCCGAAGCTCTAGCTTCATCAGAAGTACGAAGGCCCACGCGTTCGCGCGTGGGCCTTTTTCGTTTGTCCGTTGAGTATTCGGAACAAGAACGCAGAAATCGGCGTACCGTCATGCCGGCTACACTGTTAGCCTGATCGAATCGCCTGGAGACGCGTCAATGAGCAAGACTGTCAAACGCTGCAAGTGGGCCGAGGGGGTCAGCCTCGCGTACATCGAGTACCACGACACCGAGTGGGGCGTGCCGATGTACGACGATCGCAGTCAATTCGAGTTTCTGATTCTCGAAGGTGCACAGGCGGGCTTGAGCTGGTCGACGATTCTCAACAAACGCGAGGGCTATCGAAAAGCGTTCGCTGATTTCGATCCGGAGAAGGTTGCGCGCTTTACCAAACGCCGTATCGAGAAGCTGCTGGAGAATCCGGCGATCGTGCGCAATCGCCTCAAGGTCGAGTCCACCGTCAGCAACGCAAAGGCCTTCCTCGCGGTACAAGAGGAGTTCGGCAGTTTCTCCAAGTACATCTGGGGTTTCGTCGGCGGCAGACCGATCCAGAACAAATTCCGTCGCGACTCCGACATACCGGCGACGTCGCCAGATTCAGACGCGCTCTCGAAAGACCTCAAAAAGCGCGGTTTCCGCTTCGTCGGCAACACAATTGTCTACGCGCACATGCAGGCGACGGGCATGGTCAACGACCATGTAACTAGTTGTTTTCGTTATAAAGACTGCGTCGCGCTCGGCAAGATCGGCCGCTGACGGCCCACTTGCAATCGGTCGGTTCACAACCGATCATCGATGCCGCTGAAGAACAAAAAGACAGGGGGACGCACATGAGCGATTCGAAGTGGGCGGACACGCCGCTGACGCATTGGCTGATCGGCGGCGCCGCATTGATATGGAATCTGTTCGGATTCTCCATTTACTACATGACCGTCACGATCACGCCCGAACAAATGTTGGCGCGATATGAGCCCGATCAGATCGTGTATATGGAATCGATTCCGGTGTGGGTGACCTCGGCCTTCGCGATTGCCGTCACGACGGCCGTGATCGGCAGCGTGTTTCTCTTATTGAGGAATGCACTTGCACTACCGTTATTCGTGATCTCGCTCGTCGCCATTCTCGTCCAGCACACATATTCTTTCGTGCTGTCCGACGTTGTGGCCATATTCGGGATGACGCAGGTCTATATTGCATCGACCGTCTTCGTGATCACGATCCTGCTGGTCTTCTATTCGTGGCGAGCGAGGGCGAAGGGCCTGTTGACCTAACGTGACAGCACCGAGACGATCAACGCAATCTCGATCTCGAGAAATTCGTCGCGGTAGCTGAACTCCGTGGGTGCGCCCAGTGGAGCCTCGAACGACAAGGGTCGAGGATAGATCTCCCGCAGCGTGTCATCGGCTCGCTCCAGGATAGTGACTTTGACCAATGCCATGTCGGTGTCGGTCGAGGATGCGCCCAATCGCAGCTCGTAATCCCGGAGGTTAATAGGGATGTGGCTGTTGTTCCTCACCCTACTTTGGGTAGTGATCGCGCCGGCGATTCCATCGATCGTTAATCGAATCGTGTAGTTACACGCGAAGACGATCTCCTCATCAGCCGCGCGCACCGAGTCGGACCAGGCGGGCAGGATCATAAGCAAGGATAAGAACAGCGTCGCGTGACGCATTGACTAATTGCCGATCGTGATCAAGGTCAGCGCCGACAGGCCCGTCGGCGTGTTGTGCGAAATGCCGCCCAGGTAGATCGTGTTCGATGCGAGGTTGGACCAGTCGACTGTCACCGTCTCCGTCGTGCCCGTATTGACGAAGGACGGGCCGCTGACGGTCATGTTGCCGCGATCGTCGAGCGTTCCAAACGACCAGCCGAGAAGCTGATAGTTGGCGCCGGGGCCGCCGGCAAGCTCGTCGGTCTCGAAGCCGTGTATCAGCACCGCGTAGCGTCCTGCTGGCGGCTGGAACAGGTCGTAGCGTTCTTGTGATGTCGACGATCCCGACTCACCGATACGATTGCAGTTGATGTTGTCGGGGCAGAAGTAGACGTACATATCCAGATCGTCGTCGCCGTCGGTCAGCGCGTCGAAGAGCGCGAAGCGCAGGTACAACTGATCGGCTGGCACGTCGATCAGATGTGCCGTGACACCGTTCACGGTGCGGAACGTGAAGGTCTTGCTCGGGTCGTTGTCGACGAAGCCGTCGATCACGACCGGCAGACTCAGCCCGTGCACCTGCGGGTTGTACGTGCCCGTGTACCCGAACTCGACGTTGAAACTGACGGTCCCGGTGCCGCCGAAGCTCGTGACTTCACCCGGCGCCGTCAGCGTAATGGGTCGGGCCGCGACGACGCTTCGCACCGAATGATCCTGGCTGGTCCACGTTATCGAGCCGAAGCGCCACAGATCCAGCGGGCCGGACAGGTAGCGAATCGTCGTGTCGAATGTGCCGGTCTCGCCTGGCGCGAGCGTCAATGACATTGGCGTGACCGTGACCGCCATCTCCGGAGGCGGTTCGATCGTCGCCGTGAAGGTGGCCGCTGCGTCGCTCACGTTGGTTACCCGGCGAGACACCGTGCGCTCGTTCGCGAGTCGACCGACCGCGATCGACGCTTGGTTCATCTCGCTCGATTCGAACGAGAGTCCCGCCGCCGTAAGCTCGTCGCACCTCGCGCTGTCGACGGAGACCGGGGTAGACAGCGTCGTTGGGCACGATGTGACAGGCACCGAAGTCGAACGGATTGGCGTCCGTCGTGCCGTTCGCCTGAGTGACCGATTGTCTCGCCGTCGTCATGAGTGCGGACCGGATCGCAGCCGGGCTCCAGTCCGGGTGGGCTTCCATGATCAACGCCGCGACTCCGGCCACGTGCGGTGTCGACATAGAGGTGCCGCTCAGGTAGCCGAACGTTTCGTCTGGCGTGCGATTGACCGCGTCCGGCGTGATTCCGGCAAGCACGTTGACGCCGGGAGCCGTCACGTCCGGTTTCAGGACGTCGGGAACCGGTCCCGGACCGCGAGCCGAGAATGACGCCATGGCGTTGCCTGACTCGGCCTGATCGAGGAGGAAGCTCTTGTCTAGCACCGCGGTGACCTGCTCACCGGCATCGAACTGCTCGATGAAGAGATTGCCGTCCGCCTGGCCGACCATCAATGCGGGAATGTCCGACAGGCCCGACGTGCCGTTCATGACAATCGGGTCGCCGGCGATGTTGTAGACGACGACCGCGACGGCACCGGCGTCGGCGGCGTTTGCCACCTTGACGTCGAAGTCGCAGCCGCCCCGCTGGACGAAGGCGATGTTGCCGCTGACCTCGCCGCCGTTGACGAGCGCTTCGCAGGCGTCGGATGTGGTGCCCGCACTGCCGTCGGAAAGCGTGTTGTCGCCATCATCGACAAGCACGAGTTCGCCCTCGATCGGGTCGCGCTCGCTGAGTCTGGGCGTGAAGCTCGCCTCGCGGACCGCATACTTGCCGGCGATCGCCGCGGGCGTGTCGATCTGCATTGCTTCCACGGAAGTCTGGCCGTCGCGGGTTGACGCCGCGGCCGTCACGACCCAGGGTCCGCCGGCCGGCGAGCCGACCGTACCGAGGTTCGGGCCTTCGTTACCGGCGGCGACGACCGTGAATACGCCTGCGTTCGCCGCAGCCATGAGCGCAATGTCGTCCGGCGCCGAGATCTCGCGCATCGTGCTGCCGACGGAGTAATTGATGATGTCGACGCCGTCGCCGACGGCCGCGTCGATGGCGCGAGCGAGATCGGAAGAGTTGCAGCTGGCGCGCTGATCGCCCGGCCGGAGCCAACAGGCCTTGTAGACGGCGACGCGGGCGCGTGGCGCCATGCCCTCCACTGTGCCGACCAGGGTCCCGTACAGCGACGCGGACACGCGGTTACCAGCCGCTGTCGTGGCCGTGTGGGTGCCGTGGCCGTCCACGTCGCGCGCGGAGCGGATCTCGCCGGCATCGAGCGGTCCCGTGGACTCGGCGCCATCGATAAACCAGCGTGCGCCGATCAGTTTGTTGTTGCAGTTCGTTGCTTCGAACGCCTCGCCAAGCTGGCAGATGCCGTTCCAGTTCTCGGGTGTTTCGTACACCACCTGGTCGTCCGCTCGCGAATAGCGCCGGCAAAGCCAGCGGCCGAGCAGCGAGTTCTCGCCCCAGCTGCTGCGGCAGGCGCGCGGGCGATCGGCCTCCCGAGTATCGGCCAGCGCCGGATGCTCCGGATAGACGCCGCTGTCNNNGCCGTCCAGGCCGAGACTGCCGCGCAGGCCACCATCCGAGTCGAACAGGCCGAGGAATTCACGGCTGAAATTGGTGGCGAGCGGCCTGATCTCGTCTTCCCAGACGTGCATGACGAGCGGATTGCTTTCAAGCTTGTCGGCCTGTGCCGGCGTCATGCTGGCCGCGAATCCATTGAGTCCGTAAATATAGCTGTAGATGTGTTCGGTGCCGGGCCCGGCCTGTTCGAGAACGCGCTGCTGCGTCTCGCGCAGCTCCGCCGCATAGGCTTCGACGAAAGCCGAGTCCTTGTCGAAACGAACGCGGCCGGCGTCAGGTGCGGTCGGTTTCGAAGCCGTGCCCGTGACGGCGGCGTGGTACTCGGCTGCGGCCGGCGCTCGGAGCTGTACGATGTAGACGCGCCGCTCGCTCGATTCTTCGCTACCCGCCAGCCGGATGTTGCGCGGGTCCCCGGCATCGCGCAGCAGCGACTCGCTGGCATCGACGGCGGTCGCCAGCGCAAGACAGAGCAACAAAAGATGTCGGACTCGTTTCAAGGGGTCACTGCGCCTCGTGGTTTGAACAGGCCTCCCATTAGAGCCTGAGAATACCTGCTGCGGCCTCAGTCGTCTCGATAGCCGGCGAGTTCTTCGGCCGTGAACGCGACACCCAGGCCGAGAGCAATGCGGTTCACGAAGTTGAAGTATGCGGTGATGAGCGTGAGATCCAGGATATCGCGATCGCTCAGCCCGACAGCTCGTAACTCACCCAAATCGCTTTCGGTCATCGCGCCGGGCACGTCCGTGAGCTTCTCCGCGTGCCGCACGATATTGCTCAGCCGGGGTTCGAGTGTCTCCAGTCCATCGGCGCTGGAGAGCATCGCGATGGTCTCCTCGTCCTTGATGTACCGCCTGAGCGCCTCAGCGTGATGACTGACGCAGTAATCGCAGTCGTTGTTCGCCGATACGACGACGGCGATGGCTTCGCGCTCCGCGCGGCTCAGCCCCGACTTGCCGAACATGATCGTCATGTACAGGCCGAGGTGGCCGGACATCGCCTCCGGATTGAGGCTGTGGACTTTGAGTATGTTCGATACTTTGCCGCGCTTCTCGATCAGCTCCGCATAGATCTTGGCAAGTCTGCCGTCGGCATCGTCGACCTCAATTTCTTCGATCCAGGACATTGCTCTGTTCGTTCCTCGCGGTCGTCTCGTTAGCAACGTGCTCGAGGATTTCAAGGCTCGCGCCGTCTGCGCCGAAGACGAATATCTCGCAACGCGCCGGGTCCTCAGGCAGCGTCCAGCGGCCATCCGCCTGCACGTTTCCACGTAGCCTCGAAGCCTCGCACCGAGCTTCGAATGACTCGACGTTACCACTCACATTCGCAAATGAGAACTCGGATCGGGCGGGCCGGTAGCGCCACAGTGGCTGGCCCTCGTCGCAGTTGCAGGGGTTGAAAAGCGTCCCGCGGACCGTCAGCGGCGCCGGGCTCGCGAGTGCCGTTTGGATCTCTTCGAACTTCGGCTGCAGCGCCTCCGTGATCTGGGCGCTTCTGGGATCGGCGCGCAATCTCGCCATAGTCAGGAGGGCTGACCCGTACTGGCCCAAGTAATGCTGCATCTCGAAGATGCGTGACAGGGCCTCCCGGCGATCTTCCCCATCCAGTGCGCGTCGGGTTGCCAGCGCGGTCGCGCGGAGATAATTCTCCAGCTTCTCGGTCGTGTCGCCCTCGAGGCCTTCCACACGACCGACCATGAGGCACAGCATGGCCTCTTCGTACAGGTTCCAGCCGCCGAGCTGAATCGCTGCATCGACCTGTTCGCGGGCGTACTCGGTTTCATCCTGCAGTACGTGGTTCATGATACGGCGGTAGCGCCTGAGGAAGTTCGAGGTCGCCGCCTCTCGGCCGCGACGCAGCTCGAAGCGCATGTCCACGACATTGCTCGGAATCTCAATGTCGCCGGGTTCGAATGTCCACTTCTCGACCGCGTCGAGCGCCGCGCGCTCGAATGCCGGGCCACCGACAGAATCGACGATGATGGTGTCCGCCGCCCGCCCGTCGGGCGTGACGACGAAATTCACACGCACCCAGCCCTCCTGGCCCGTGCGAAATCCTGAACTCGGAAAGATCGGATCCGATTGGTCCACCGGGACCGCTTCGAGCTGTGCGCTGTCCAGAAACAGCTCGTAATTGCCTTGTGCCATTGCCGCGGGAGCGACGAACAGGAATGCCAGCGCGGCCAACCGCCTGAAATAGGTCATGTGCATGGTCTCGATAGTAAGTTTTCTTGTTCTGATTGCCTTAGTGCGCAAAAAGTTGCGTCAAATCGGCAAAACTCTTGAATTCGAGCGCGTTGCCCGATGAATCCAGCAGGAACATTGTAGCCTGTTCTCCGACCTCGCCCTTGAACCGGATCCGAGGCGCGATCAGAAATTCACAGCCGGCCACCTAAAGCCGGTCGGCCAGGGCCTGCCAGCCATCCATGGCGAACACGACACCGAAATGGCGCGCCGGTACGTTGTCACGGCCCACCGGGTTGGTGTCGGCCGCGGCCGCGTCTTCATCCACCAGGTGCAAAGTCACCTGATGGCCGAAGAAGTCGAGGTCGACCCAACGCTCCAAGTTGCGGCCGGCGCCCATGCCGGGCGTGCCGCAGTAGAATTCGCTGGCAGCATCGAGGTCGTGCACCGGCAGCGCCTGATGGAATGGGGGCAACTCGCTAGCCATGGACCTCTCCCAGCCAGTCGCGAGGCTTGAGGAAATCGGAGTAGAGGACCGCCTCGGGCGATCCCGCTTCGGGCTGCCAGTCATACTCCCAACGCACACGCGGCGGCAGCGACATGAGTATCGATTCCGTACGGCCGCCTGACTGCAGACCGAAAACCGTGCCTCGATCGTAGATCAGGTTGAATTCGACATAGCGGCCGCGCCGGTAAAGCTGGAACTCGCGCTGACGATCGCCAAAGGGGTGTGCCTTTCGACGTTCCACAATGGGCGCGTAAGCGTGGGTGAAACTGTCGCCCACCGAACGGACGAATTCGAAGCATTTGTCGAAACCCGGCTCGTTCAGATCGTCGAAGAACAGCCCGCCGACGCCGCGCGTCTCGTTACGGTGCTTGAGGAAAAAGTAGTCGTCGCACCAGGCCTTGTAGCGCTCGTAGGCCTCATCGCCGAGGGGGGCACAGGCTGCTTTCGCCGTATCATGCCATTCGCGAACGTCTTCGATGAACGGGTAATACGGCGTCAGATCGTAACCGCCGCCAAACCACCAAACGGGATCGGCGCTGGCTTCGCCGGCGATGAAGAAGCGGAAGTTGGCGTGTGTCGTCGGTACATAGGGGTTGTGCGGATGCAGCACGAGCGAAACGCCGACCGCTTGAAAGCCCTGGCCGGCAAGTTCGGGGCGGCTCTTCGTGGCGGAGGGCGGCAACTGCGTACCGAAGACGTGCGAGAAATTTACCCCGGCCTGCTCGAAGACACGTCCTTCCCGCAGGACCCGGCTGCGTCCGCCGCCGCCGCCTTCGCGCTCCCATGCGTCCTCGCGAAACCGGGCGTCGCCGTCGATGTGCTCGAGTTCAGCCACGACCCTGTTCTGCAGTGCTTTCAGATAGTCGATGACGTCATCGAGCTGATTCATGTTCCTGCCGTCCTCAAAGTCTGTCCGCTGCCGAGGGTTCGTATTTCCGACGAACCGCTTGCCGGGCCGCAATCGCCGGGCACTATGAAGTCTACCAGGCTGCCGAAAGTTCTACGAAGAATGTAGGCGTTGCGCGCAACCGGGCGCCCGCTGATGTTCGCGCTCGTCGATGTGATCGGCGAGTCCACCGCGCGTGTCAGCCTGGCTGCGACCGGGTTTGTGGTGACTCGCACCGCGATGCCGGCGTGATCTCCGCGAAGCAGAGGGCCGACGCGGGGACCGGGCCGTGCGATCCAGGTGATCGGGTGTTGTGGATTTGCTGCAGGCAGTCGATCGAGATCCCGAGCGTCGATCCAGGCTTCGAACATCGCCGGCTCGGCGGCTATCAGGATAAGCCCTTTGGCCGCGGAGCGGCGCTTGACCGTCAGCAGCCGCATCAGCGCGCTGTCGTCGTCAGGCATGCAGCCAAGACCGAATACGCCCTCCGTGGGATAGGCGACGACGCCGCCGGCGAGCAGAGCGTCCGCAGCGAGTATCAGCGCCGGCTTCACAGGTCTGCTCAGTCGGAATTGTCAGCCGCCTTCTTCTTAGCGGCTTTCTTCGTTGTCTTCTTCTTTTTCTTCGCAGCCTTCTTCTTGGCGGCCTTCTTTTTCGTCTTCTTCTTGGCGGCTTTCTTGGTTGCGGTCTTCTTCGCCACCTTCTTCTTGCCGCGCCGGCCACGCTCCGGCGCCGCGGCAAGCAGTTCCTTGCATTCCTCGAGCGTCAGTGAGCTCGGTTCGCGATCCTTGGGAACGCGCGCGTTCTTCGCCTTGTTCGTAATGTAGGGGCCGTAGCGCCCTTTCAGGACCTGAATGCCCTCGTCCTCGAAGTCCTGAATGATGCGTTCCGCATCGGCGATCTTCTTCTCTTCGATAAGATCCAGCGCGCGCGGCAGCTCGATCGTGTACGGATCGTCGTCACCGCGAATGGACACGTACTTGTCTCCGTAGCGAACGTACGGTCCGAAGCGCCCTACGCTCGCCGAGACGGCCAGGCCGTCGGGGGTTTCACCGAGTTTGCGCGGCAGCTTGAACAGCTCGAGCGCTTCCTCGAGCTCGATCTCGTTCATTTTCTGGCCAGGGCGCAGTCCGGCAAACTTGGGTTTCTCTTCGTCGTCCTTCGTGCCGATCTGAACGAACGGCCCGTAGCGGCCCATCCGAACCGTCACCGGCTTGCCGCTCTTCGGGTCCGTGCCGAGTTCGCGCGCCTGCGCTACCTGCTCGCGGGTAACCGAGGCCTCTTTCTCTTCGCAGAGCTTGTGGAACGGCTTCCAGAAATTGTCGAGCAGCGGTACCCAGTCCTTTTCGCCGAGCGACACGGCGTCGAGGTCGTCCTCGAGCCGGGCCGTGAAATCGTAGTCGACGTACTGCGTGAAATGGTCGGTCAGAAAGCCGTTGACGATCCTGCCGATGTCCGTGGGCATGAAGCGCTTGGC
>CALZMR010000005.1 GCA_945788575.1 uncultured Woeseiaceae bacterium | reverse complement strand
TCACCGACAATCGACTCGGCGGCTGGACGTCGTACCGGGCTTCGAAGGCGGCACTCAATATGGTGCTCAAGACATTCGCGATTGAACACGCTCGAAGCCGGCCCGAATCGGCGATCGTGGCTCTGCACCCCGGTACCGTGGATACAGCCCTCTCCGAGCCCTTCTCGAAGCGAGTATCCGCAGAGAAGCTGTTCGATCCCGCGCAATCGGCTGGCTACCTGCTGGATGTGATCGAGGGGCTAAGGCCTGAGGACACCGGTGGGTTCTTCGCGTGGGACGGCAGCCGCATCGAGTACTGAGCCGCACCTGCGGAGTTCCGGCCGGACCGGGAGTACCTCGGGCGTCACAAAGTCCCGAGCCAGCCCGAGCCAGGCGAGTCCTTGTAATACCCACCAGCCAGGATCCCACTGACCCTTTTGAAGCCCGAGGCGCGCCGACCCCGGAAACGCGTGATGGTTGTTGTGCCAGCTTTCTCCCATCGTAAGGAGCGCCACGAACGGCACGTTGTATCCCTGCACAGCGGCGCCTTCCACATGCCAGTCACGATGGCCGCTGTTGTGTGCGAAAAACCCGATCATCCAGTGGCCCAGTACGGAAACACTGACACGACTGCATATGCCCCAGAACACCCAGCCCCAGCCGCCGAGTGCATAGAACAAAAGCGCCCACGGGAGTTGCTGCAGCATCCACGTGCGTTCCATGAGCGCGTACACGCGATCGTTGGCGATCTCGGCTTCGGGCTCGATCTTCGGCGGGCGCCGCAGGCTGATCGAGCAAAAGAGCTGCCACCAGAGGTCTCGATACCACGCCTCATCGTGCCCGAAATAGCTGTGGCAGCGCGACTGTCGCTGCGCCCAGTCGCGGGTGTCGTGCGTTGCGAGCATCCCCAGCGGACCTGCCAGGCCGATGAGCACGCCGAAGTGCACGAACAGGTACTCCAGCCACTTCGGAGCTCTCCAGGCACGGTGGATGAACAGCCGATGCATGCCGAGGGAGTGACCGAGGCACAGCGTCGTTGCCGTCGTTACCAGGAATAGCGACACGGCGCCGACGGAAACCGTCAGGGCACTGCCGACCGTGCCGAAGATCAGCATCGATCCTATCCAGACCAGTTTCTTCGGGTCCGCGTGCACGCTTCCGTGCCACGCATCGGCTGCCTGCTCGTCGATTCGCGGGTTGCTGTAATTGCCGGCCATTGCGTTCTCCTCTCGAATGTCGGAGAGAGACTGCTGGATAGCTGTGCCCGCGGACTTCCGCTCCGATCGATGAGGAACATCAATCGGAAAACAGCAGCCTGATCAGACAGCTGCGGAGCTCAAGAATGATAAATCAGGAACCGGAATGCGGTTTTCGATGCTGCCGGCGCCAGTTGCCGGGCGCCTCTCCGGTGATTTCGCGGAACGCGGCATAGAAGTTCGACTGCGACCGGAACCCGGTCATCAGGCTGATCGATAGCACGGAAGACCTGTCGTCTTCGGCAAGCAGCCGCTTGGCTTCTTCGATGCGCCGCTCGCGCACGTAGCGAGAGAAACCGAAGCCGAAGCGCGAGTTGATCAGCTCCGATAGCTGGTGGCTGGATAGCTCGAGCATCTCGGCGAGCAGGCCGAGATTGAGGTGCTCGTTCTGGAAGACTTTCTCATCGAGCATGAGCCGCTCGAGTTCGCGGAGCTTCGCGTCGACGTCGATACCGCCGAGTGTCGTCGTTGCGTAGGCGAGTTTTGCTCGATCTGACACATCGGTCCGAATCTCCGGGAATACGATTAGAGCCGCGATGACCAGCATCAGCGCTACGCCGATTGAAATCGCGTAGCTGTAGTAGAAGATCGCCGCATCCATGTAGGGGATGGAAAAGCCGAGTACGAGTACGAGGACCGCCATCGCCGCGAACAGGGCGAAGAAGAACATTTCGAACCGAAATCGGTTGTTCTGCCTCCGCATGCCGTAGACGAATCGGGTAAACCACAGCGCGTAACCGGCGCCGATGGCGAAAGCGAATGGGGCCACGATCCGCGCGGGCAGGAAGAAACTCAGCGCCAATGGAACCAGATGAACCAGCGACCACGGCGATTTGCGTCTGTCCGGGAGCAGGACTTCCTTGCTGAAGAAGTAGAACGAAACCGGCGTCGACAGGACGAGCTGATAGTAGGGCATCGACTCGAAGAGTTCCGCGCCCGTATGAATGAAACGGAGGTGCTCGATCTGCATGCCCGCCAGCGCTCCCAGCAGCACCGCGCAGGCCACCTTGCCGAGCGCCGTTTTCTCCATGTCTTCGAGGAAAAACAGGTAGGCCACGAGCAGAACCAGTGCGGCTACGACTGAGAAGCCGATACTCAGCGTCATAATCAGACTTAGCGCTGCCATTCGCGGATTGTCATGGTTTCGGCCGCCAACCGACAACCGGAACGGTGCCCTGGCACGCAGTTCCTTGAAATTACGGCCAAAAATCTCTATGAATGGAGGCTGAGGGTCACACCTCGGCACAATTTGCCGCACTACGCGGACAAAAGGACGAGCGTGAAGAAAGCCATGACAACTAAAGGCGCGTTTCGTAACAGACTCAAAGCGGGTCTGTTCGCGCTCGTCTTTCTGAATGTCTCGGTCGCGCCTTGCGCGATGGCCTTCGAGGCCGAGCGACACTGTCCGAACTGCCCGCCGGAAGAACACCACCAGATGGCGGGGCACCACGGTAGCGAAGTCGCAGCCAGCGACTGCGCGTCCCTCAAAGCACAGTGCGGCGATCTGGATCAATTGACCGTCGATGGCCGAGTTGGTCAATTCGATGTCGAACCGGCGACCGTCCTCGTCGATAGCGCAAGCCTGTTCGCCGCGTTCAGCGCCCCGCTGAGAATTGATTCTCCGGCGACCGGTCCTCCTGGATGGCGACCTCGAGGCTCGCCTCGCCTGCACCAGCTCTATTGCGTCTACAGGGATTAGACACCGCTCCGAACTGAACCGTCTCGTTCTGTTCCGCTGGAGTGTGTCTGATGTTTGTTTGCAATGGGCGATTGCCCCGTATCCACGTATCCGAACGACGGCTTCGTCTGATCGCAGTCGTCGTTTCCCTGTTCGCTGTCGCCCCTGAGGCAAACGCGAACGAACCGCTGTCTCTGGCTGAGGCCGAGCGCATCGCGATCGTCGCGGAGCCCGGCCAGCAGGCGATATTCGCCAGAGCCCTGGCGCTGGAACAGCGGTCCTCGGCCGCACGGCAGCTGCCCGATCCTGTGCTGAGGGTCGGCCTCAACAACTATCCCATAGAGTCCGGCAGTTTCCGCACCGAAGGAATGACGCATGCGGCGATCGGCATCCGTCAGACGTTTCCCGGCGGCAGCACACTGGCAATGCGAGAGCAGCAGCTCGGTGACTTGGCGGCAGGCATGTATCGTCATGCGAATGCCCGCGGTCGCGATGTAAGGACTGCAGTTCGCGTTGCGTGGCTCGATGCCTGGTATTGGCAGCAGGCGCGCTCTTTGGTGAGCCAGTCACGACCGCTGTTCGCGGACTTGACCGAAATCACGACATCGCTCTACGCCGTCGGCCGAAAGAGCCAACAAGATGTGCTGCGAGCCGAACTCGAGCTGAGCCGTATCGATGACCGTCTCATCGAGATCGATCGGCAGCACGCCGCCGCAATCGCCGCACTCCGCGAGTGGGTCGGTTCCGACGCCGAGCGTCCGCTCGCTGCTCAGCTCTCGGTTCGCCAGGAGATGCCAGCGGAATCGGAGCTACTGCGGCGTTTGGACGGTCACCCCGCATTGCTGGCTGCGGACGCTCAGATTTCAGCGGGCGATGCCGGTGTCGAACTCGCTGAGCAACGACGCAAGCCCGACTGGTCACTCGATGTCGGCTACAGCTACCGAGAAGGGACGCTTGCGAGCGGCCAGCCGCGCTCCGACTTCTTAAGCGTCGGCGTGACAGTCGGCCTGCCTTTCTTTCGACGGACCTCCGTCGACAGCACCTTGTCCGCGGCGCTGCACGAGCGGTCCGCCGCGGAATCGGAACGTGAGCAACTCTACCGGCAACTCGTCCGACAGCTAGAAAGCGAATACGCGCGCTGGCGTGACCTGGCTCGGCGCCTCGCGCTCTACGACGAGCGGATACTCCAGCAATCCAGCCAGCATGCCGAGGCGGCGTTGCTCGCATACCAGTCCGATCAGGGCGATTTCGACGATGTCATGCGCGGATATATCGAGGATCTGAATACGCAGATCGACTTCATCCGATTGAGGACAGAGCAGCGGCGAAGCTACGCCGTACTCGCCAATCTCGGAGGGCTGAATGATGAATAAGCGAATACTGATGGGAATTGCATTCGTAGCAGCGATCGCACTCGGCGTCGCGCTCGGCCGATCCTGGGGGCCTGCAGCCGTCGACAGCGGTACCGGGTCAGGGAGCGCGGAACGCGAGATTCTCTACTGGGTCGCGCCGATGGATCCGAATTACCGACGTGACGAACCCGGACAATCCCCAATGGGGATGGACCTCACGCCTGTCTATGCCGATGAGGTCGATGGCCAGCCGGGCGTCGTCTCTATCGATCCAACGGTCGTCAGCAATCTGGGCGTACGGACCGCGCGCGCGGCTCTCGGCCCATTGCCTCGTGTGATAGAGACGGTCGGATACGTCAGCTACGACGAGGGCACGATGCAGCACGTGCATACGCGCGTCGATGGCTGGATAGAGAGGCTCGACGCCAAAGCCGTCGGGGATCGAATAGAAGCAGGCCAGTTGTTGTTCGAGCTGTATTCACCAATGCTGGTCAATGCGCAGCAGGAATACCTCGCGGCGCTCAGCAGCGGTAACGCCGCGCTGATCGCGGCATCCGAAGACAGACTGGCGGCCCTCGGTGTTACTGACGGAGAAGTCGGGCAGCTCCGGGAGCGTCGACAGGTCCGCGAACGTGTGCGGGTAGACGCGCAGAGCGCCGGCGTGATCGCCAACCTCGGCGTGCGGGAAGGCATGTATGTAACACCTGCGACGGACATTCTGTCCATCGCCGAGATCGACCGCGTCTGGGTGCTGGCCGAAGTATTCGAGCGTCAGTCTGCCTGGGTCAGCGAAGGACAGGAGGCGATGGTTGAACTGGACTACCTTCCCGAGCAGACGTGGCGCGGCGTCGTCGACTATGTATATCCGGAGCTCGACCCGGAAACGCGCACGCTGACCGTGCGCCTGAGGTTCGACAACCAGACCGAGTCGTTGAGACCGAACATGTTTGCCCGTGTGACGATTCGCGGCCATGCGACTGACGACGTCGTGCACGTGCCGCGGGAAGCAGTGATTCGTGGCGGCAACCTGGATCGTGTCGTTGTCGCTATCGGCGAAGGCCGCTTTCGCGCCCAGCCGGTAGATCTCGGCATCGAATCCGGCGACCGCATCGAGATTCTCAGTGGAATCGCAGCAAACGACGAAATCGTCGTGTCGGGCCAGTTTCTGATCGACTCCGAGTCGAATATCAAATCCGCGTTAACGCGAATGGACTCGGGAGAAGAGTCGTCAGCCGAGGACCACAGCGGCCATGACATGGGCGACGACCGATGATCGCCCGACTTATTCGCTGGTCGATCGCCAACCGGGGCCTGGTGCTGATTCTGACCGCGCTGCTGCTGCTCTGGGGCGGGTACGCGATACGTGAGACACCGGTCGATGCACTGCCCGATCTCTCCGACGTGCAGGTCATCATCAAGACGTCGTATCCGGGGCAGGCGCCGCAGGTAGTCGAGGACCAGGTGACGTATCCGTTGACGACGGCGATGCTCTCGGTACCGAGGGCGCAGACCGTACGCGGCTACTCGTTCTTTGGCGATTCGTTCGTCTACGTCCTGTTCGAGGACGGAACAGATCTTTATTGGGCGCGTTCGAGGGTTCTCGAGTACCTGAGTCAGGTGTCGGCGCAGTTGCCGGACGGCGCAACCCCGGCCCTGGGTCCGGATGCCACCGGCGTGGGCTGGATCTTCGAGTACGCGCTCGTCGACCGGACGGGTCAACACGATCTCGCGGAGCTTACGAGCCTGCAGAATTGGTTTCTGAAATACGAGTTACAGACGGTCCCCGGAGTTTCGGAGGTTGCAACGATCGGCGGCATGGTTCGTCAGTACCAGGTCGTCGTCGATCCCGACCGACTGCGGGCGTTCGGAATCCCGCTGGCGCGCATCAGGACAGCGATTCAGCGCGGCAATCAGGAAACCGGGGGCTCGGTGATCGAGATGGCCGAGGCCGAGTACATGGTCCGCGCTACCGGATACATTCAGAGCATCGATGATCTGGAAGAAATCCCGCTTGGTGTCAACGCCGACGGGACACCGCTGACGCTGTCCGACGTCGCGGAAATCCGCTTCGGTCCGCAGATGCGTCGAGGAATCGCCGACCTCGATGGCGAAGGCGAAGTTGTCGGTGGCGTCATCGTGATGCGGTGGGGCGAGAACGCATCGCGGACGATCGAAGCTGTCAAGGAGCGGCTCGCACAACTGGAGCGGGGGCTGCCGGACGGTGTCGACATCGTGACGACCTACGATCGCTCCGATCTCATTCAGCGTGCAGTGGATTCGTTAAGCGAAAAGCTCATTGAGGAGTTTCTCGTCGTGACGCTCATCTGTGCCGTTTTTCTTTTTCACCTGCGCTCCTCGGCGGTCGTCCTGCTGAGTCTCCCCGTCGGCATCATCGTAGCCTTCATCGTCATGCGGCTGCAGGGCATCAACGCCAACATCATGTCGCTGGGCGGCATCGCCATAGCGATCGGAGCGATGGTCGACGGCGCGATCGTGATGATCGAGAACGTGCACAAGCACATCGAGAAGGAACCGCTGACCGATCAGAACCGTTGGCGAGTCATCGGGGATGCGGCGACCGAAGTCGGGCCGCCCCTGTTCTTTTCGTTGCTGATCATCACGCTGAGTTTCCTGCCCGTGTTCACGCTCGAGGCACAGGAAGGCCGGCTGTTTGCGCCGCTGGCCTATACCAAGACCTACGCGATGGCTGCCGCTGCAGGCCTTGCGGTCACGCTTGTGCCGGTAATGATGGGCTACTTCATCCGCGGAAAAGTGACGCCGGAGGACAGGAACCCCCTCAACAGAGCGCTGATTGCGGCGTATAGACCGGTAATCGAGACAGTGATCCGGTTTCCACGCGCAACGCTCGCGCTGGCCGCGATCATCGTGCTTGCCGGAGTCTGGCCGGCATCGCGGCTGGGCTCTGAATTCATGCCGCCGCTCGATGAAGGCGACATACTCTATATGCCGACGACCTTTCCCGGCATCTCGATCGACAAGGCGCGGGAGATCCTGCAGCACACAGACAGATTGATCGCTACGGTGCCCGAGGTGGCACAGGTGTTCGGCAAGATCGGACGCGCCGATACGGCCACCGATCCTGCGCCATTGACCATGATCGAAACCGTGATCCAGCTGAGGCCGCGCGACGAGTGGCGCGAGGGCATGACGCCGGAGTTGCTCCGGGCAGAGCTCGATCGAGTGGTGCAGTATCCCGGGCTGACCAACGCCTGGATCATGCCGATCAAAGCGCGCATCGACATGCTGGCGACGGGCATCAGGACGCCGGTCGGAGTCAAGGTCGCCGGGCCCGATCTCGAGGTGATCGAGAGCATCGGTCAGGAAATAGAGGCTGCGCTGGCGGAGGTCGAGGGGACAGCGTCCGTGTATGCGGAAAGGGTCGCCGGCGGACGATACGTCGACGTGGATATCGATCGTGGGCGCGCATCGCGTTTCGGCCTCAATATAGCCGACGTGCAGGACGTCGTTCGCTCAGCGGTCGGCGGAATGGAGGTCACACAGACCGTCGAAGGGCTGGAGCGCTACCCCGTCAATCTTCGATATCCGCAGCATGTTAGGGACTCGTTGGAGCAACTGCAGCTCCTTCCGATCGTGACGCCGAACGGTGCTCGAATCGCACTTTCCGATGTCGCCGATGTGCGGGTCACCGACGGCCCGCCCGCCATCAAGAGCGAGAATGCGCGCCTGAACGGTTGGATCTACATCGACATTGCGGGACGTGATCTCGGATCCTACGTTGCCGAGGCGCAGCGTGTAGTTGCCGAGTCGATCGAGCTACCGGCCGGATACTCGATCCGATGGTCGGGTCAGTACGAATACATGGTACGCGCCAAGGAGCGGCTGGCAATCGTGGGACCGGTCACGCTGGCAATCATCGTACTGCTCCTGTTCCTGAGCTTTCGGCGCTTCGCCGAGGTTGCAATGATTCTCGGCACTCTGCCGCTGGCGCTCGTCGGCGGGCTCTGGCTCCTGTATTGGCTCGGCTATGACCTTTCGGTGGCTGTGGGTGTCGGTTTCATAGCGCTCGCCGGCGTCGCGGTCGAGATCGGTGTGCTCATGCTCGTGTACCTGAATCTCGCGCTCAAGCGACACCGAGCTGTTGCTGAGGCGCAGGGCAGGCAGCTCAGGCAGGACGAACTGAGGCAAGCGGTGCTCGACGGCGCACTACTGCGAGTGCGGCCGATCATGATGACCGTCGCTTCGATCATGGTCGGTCTCTTGCCTATCATGCTCGGAGGCGGTACCGGCTCCGAGGTGATGCGCCGGATCGCTGCGCCGATGGTCGGCGGCATCGCCAGCGCGACCGTGCTGACTTTGATCGTTATACCGGCGCTGTTCTTTGTCTGGCGCGGTCGAGAGGCCGAGGAGGCCAAAAATGTCTGAGGACAAACATCATTGTCACGGGAATCACGGGTCTGACTCCGAGGCTGCGGACGGCCGATACGACGTCGTGCCCGACAACTATAGTGGTGTCGTTTACACCTGTCCGATGCACCCGGAGGTTCGCGACGTGCGCAATTCCGGATGCCCCATCTGCGGCATGGCGCTGGAGCCGGAGACTGTATCCGCCGGTCAGGAAGATACCTCGGAACTCGACGACATGACGCGGCGATTCTGGGTGAGTGCCGCGCTGAGCCTGCCGCTCTTCATTTACGCGATGGGTGATTTGTTGCCTGGGCGACCGCTCGAGGATTTGCTGCCCAGACAGCTCTCGCAGTGGGCTCAGTTCGTTCTGGCAACGCCAGTGGTGGTTTGGTGCGGCTGGCCGTTCCTCGTTCGAGCCACGCAATCAGTGCGAACGTGGAATCTGAACATGTTTACGTTGATCGGTCTCGGCGTCGGTGTCGCGTTCGTCTATTCGCTTATCGCCACAACGATGCCGCAGCTATTTCCCGCGGCATTTCGTGATAGTGCCGGACAGGTCGCCGTCTACTATGAGGCCGCGGCCGTCATAACCACTCTCGTGCTGCTCGGTCAGGTTCTCGAGCTCAAGGCACGGAGCCGGACATCGGGCGCCATCCGGGCGCTACTGGAGCTTGCGCCGCCGACGGCGTTTCGAATCGGATCGGACGGCATCGAGAAGGAAGTCTCCCTCGACGAACTGATCGTGGGTGACAGATTGCGTGTCAAGCCGGGCGACAAGGTCCCGGTGGACGGAATGGTCGAAGACGGTCGCAGCAGCGTCGACGAATCGATGGTCAGTGGGGAGCCGATTCCGGTCGCCAAGCGCTCTGGTGATACGGTCATTGGCGGCACGGTGAATGGCGCCGGCGGATTTGTCATGGTCGCAACCGGCGTCGGCGAGGACACGATGCTCTCGCAGATCGTCAAAATGGTATCCGAAGCCCAACGCAGCCGTGCGCCGATTCAGCGCCTTGCGGACCTTGTTGCAGGCTGGTTCGTGCCGGCGGTCGTTGTGGTCGCGATCGTCACATTCATCGTGTGGTCGATATTCGGGCCGGACCCGGCCATGGCGTACGCGATTGTGAATTCTGTCGCCGTTCTGATTATCGCGTGTCCCTGCGCGCTCGGGCTCGCGACGCCGATGTCGATAATGGTCGGCACCGGCAAAGGCGCACAGTCCGGCATCCTGATCCGAGACGCGGAGTCACTGGAGACCTTCGAGAAAGTCGACACAATCGTTGTCGATAAGACCGGCACACTGACCGAAGGTCGACCCGACGTTGTGACTATCCAGCCGAGCGGTGAAATGAGCGACGACGAGTTGCTGAGAATGGTTGCATCGGTTGAAACCGCTAGCGAGCATCCGCTCGCCGAAGCGATCGTATCTGCCGCACGAGATCGCTCGATAGAGCTTCACGATCAAACCGGGTTCGAGTCGATTACCGGTCAGGGTGCCGCAGCCGACGTTAACGGCAAACGAGTTTGCATCGGCAACGAACGACTCATGGCATCGATCGGCGCAACGCAGACGGACCTCAGCGAATCGGCGGACGCGCTCCGCCGGCGAGGACAGACCGTCATGTTCGCGGCAGTCGACGGACATCTGGCAGGGCTTATTGGCGTTGCCGATCCCATCAAAGCCACGACGGCAGAGGCGATCGACAGACTGCATCAAGCCGGGTTGCGTGTCGTCATGCTTACCGGTGACAGTCGGGCAACCGCGGAAGCTGTCGCCGATCAAACCGGTATCGACGAGGTTCATGCTGAGGTATCGCCCGAGGACAAGAACAGGATCGTCAGAGAATTGCAGGCTGCTGGCTCAATCGTGGCGATGGCGGGCGACGGTATCAACGATGCTCCGGCCCTGGCTCAGGCCGACATCGGTATTGCGATGGGGTCCGGTACCGATGTCGCGATGGAAAGTGCCGGTGTGACTCTGGTAAAGGGGGACCTGCTCGGCATCGTCCGCGCTCGCGCGCTCAGTTCGGCGACGATGCGCAACATCCGACAGAATCTGTTCTTCGCGTTTGCGTACAACACGGCGGGCGTTCCGCTTGCGGCGGGCATTCTATATCCGGTCTTCGGGTTGCTGCTAAGCCCGATGATTGCAGCCGCGGCGATGAGCTTCAGTTCAGTATCCGTCATCGGAAATGCACTGAGATTGCGCAATGCGAAATTGACGATGTGAAGTAGACCGAACTGCTGATCATCGGCGAACGGTGATTGCTGGCCGGTCTGGGCATTTGATTTAGTGCCACTCGGGCTTGCCGGAATTAAGCGTCGGTGATGGCGAATCGAGCGCAAGATCGGCGTCGGAGAAACGAATCGGTGTGCGGACGCCTGGAATCTCGATTCCGTCTCGCTGCATCGTCAACGCCATCTCACGCGCGAGTATCTGCGGATCGCCAAACGCTTGCCTGACGGTATTGATCGGTCCGGCAGGCACTCCCGCCGCGTCAAATTCGCGGAGTAGATCGTCCCGTGGCCGCGCGCTGGTCGCGGCGAAGAGAATGTCATTCAGCGCATCGAGATTGGCGAGGCGATCCGAATTGGTCGCGAAGCGCTCATCATCTGCAAGCTTGTCCAGGCCGAGTACATCGCAGCCGGAGCGGAACTGCCGGTCGTTGCCGACGGCCAGGATGAACCAGCCGTCGCTCGAGGGGCAAACCTGATACGGGGCGATGTTGGGATGCCGATTACCGAGTCGCGCCGGCGATTCTCCCGAGACCAGATAATTCAGCGCCTGATTGCCGAGCACGCCCAGCATGCAGTCGAATAGCGACATGTCGATCTGCTGGCCTCGACCAGTCTGCTCGCGCTGCGCAAGCGCAGCCTGGATGGCGACGACCGAATACAGGCCCGTGAAGATGTCCGCGAACGCGACACCGATTTTCTGCGGCTCGCCATCGGGGTGACCGGTCACGTCCATGATCCCGCTCATTCCCTGAATGATGAAGTCGTAGCCGGGACGACTCGCATACGGGCCGTCCTGACCGAAACCGGTGATCGAGCAATAGACCAGCCGAGGGTTTTCGGCGTCGAGGCTCGCGTAGTCGAGGCCGTACTTTGCGAGGCCGCCGACCTTGAAGTTCTCGATCAGTACGTCGGCCTCCCGCGCGAGGCGCCGCAGTTCTTTCAAGCCGTCGGCGGTCGTGAAATCGATGACGACCGATCGCTTGCCGCGATTCGTGGCGTGGAAGTAGGCCGCATCGCGGCTGCCGTCGGGATTGTCGACGAACGGCGGTCCCCATCGGCGGGTATCGTCCCCCTGCGGGCTCTCGACTTTAATGACGTCGGCGCCGAGGTCCGCGAGTAGCTGTCCGGCCCAGGGCCCCGCGAGTATGCGCGACAGTTCGAGTACTCGCAGTCCGGTGAGTGGAGCGTTCGAATCTTCGCGTGGGCTAACCTGCTCAGCCACGGCGTTTGCGAAGCTCCGCGTAACGGATCAGGACTTCGCCAATACCGATCAAAGCGGCGGCGCCGAAGACGACCGGCCACTGAATGCCCTCTCCGGGTGTGTACATGAAAAACACGATCGATAGGGTCAGCGTGAGGATACAGATCACGGCACACGCAATCGCCACGATCCTCCCGGCCGGCAGCGCGTACGGCCGCTCCCTGTCGACGTCCACGAGACGCGAGCGGATGTACGCGGCGAGCATTGCGAGATACGGCAGCAGAAATATCACAGCGCTGAATGCGAACAGGTCCCAGAACAGTTCGCCGTTCGACTCCGCCAGAAATCCGTAGAGAATCAGCGTTACGCTCGCGAACACACCCATCGCGATCGCCGCGCCAATCGGGGTGCCGCGGGACCGGCTCTCGATGGCGAACAGTTTCGGCAACTCACCTTCGAGCGCGGCTTCGGCGGCTGCCCGGTTGCAGCCCAGCGCCCATGTGACACCGTTGGAGAAGAACGTGAATAGCGCGGCGATGCCCAGAGCGGCTACGGCGATCTGGCCGAGTTCGGTACCGCCAAAGAACGAGTGCAGCGTTGCAATGAGTCCCTCGACGAGGTCGATCTCGCCAGCGGGAAGGGCCGCGAGGACGGCTATGGTGGCGGCCGTATACAGCACAATGATGATCGCGCCCGAGATGAAGATCGAGATTGGCACGTCCCGAGCCGGGTTCTTCATTTCCTCACTACTCGCGCTGACGAGCTCGAAACCCAGCATCCCGTAGACGATCGCCGGTATGTACTGTGCGCTGGAGCTCCAGTTGGGCGTCAGGGTCTCAAGGGTGATTTCGTTCGCCATGCCATGCTGTTGCGTATAGAGAATCGCGCCGCCGATGAGCGCCGCGAAGATGACGATCTTCAGGATTGCACCGACGTTCGGAATCCACTTGCCGATATTCAGAGTGACGATGTTGAGTGCCATCGCAACCCAGATCAGAACGACGCCCATTGTGATCTGCAGTCCGAGCGACATGTCCGGGAAGAACAGCTGCCGGAACACCCCCGCGAAGAGAATGAAGATCGCGGGTATCCACGCGGTCGTGTTGACCCAGTAGAACCAGCTCGCCCGCGAACCCCAGCGGCTGCCGAACGCGTCGCGTATCCACGCGTAGATGCCGCCTTGTTCGGGATACGTGCAGCCCATCTCCGCGCATATCATCGCAAACGGAACGAAGAAGACGATGCCGAGCGCGATCCACCAGAACACACTCGATGCGCCGATCGAAGCGGCTGCCGTCAGCGTGTCCAACAACAGGATCGCCGACACCGTGAACAGCACTATGTCCGTGCGCCCGAGCGTCTTCGGGTGCACGATCTGATCTTTCTTCAGGTCAGCCAGCGACACCGAATTCCGCCGCGGTCTTGTCAAGTGCCGCCGTCAGGCGGTCGAAGAGCAGGTCGATCTCGTCTTCGCTACAGATCAGAGGCGGCGCCTGGATCAGGGAGTCGCCGACCGCGCGCACCATGAGGCCGTTCGCGATGGCCGTATCGCGGCACCACAGGGCGGCCGCGTTTTCGGCCGCGATCGGCTCTCTGGAGCCTTTGTCTCGAACCAGTTCGAATGCCGCCAGCATCCCCTTGGTCCGCACTTCACCGACGATCGGGTGATCGGCGAGTTCATTCGCCCGAGCACGCATGTGTCGGCCAGCGCCATCGGACACGTTGTCGACGATGCGCTCGTTCCGCAGTATCTCCAGCGTCGCCAGGGCGGCCGCGCTCGGCCCCGGATGTCCGGAATAGGTGTACCCGTGCGCGAACTCGCCACCGCCGGCGGTGAGAACATCCGCTACCTTTCGGCTAACGGCGACGCCACCGAGCGGTTGATAGCCTGCGGTCACGGCCTTGGCAAACGTCATCAGGTCCGGTTCGGTAGCGTAAGTCTCGCAGCCGAACCACTCACCGGTTCGACAAAAGCCGCAGATGACCTCGTCGCTGATAAAGAGGATGTCTCGCTCGCGGCAGATGCGTTGCACCTCCGGCCAATAGGAGTCCGGTGGCACGATGACCCCGCCGGCACCCTGAATCGGCTCCGCGATGAACGCCGCGACTTTGTCTTCCCCAAGCTCATCGATCTTGCGCTCAACCGAACGCGCCGCCTCGATTCCGAATGCATCGGGGCTCAGTTCGCCACCCTCCTTGTACCAGTAAGGCTGGTCGACGTGATGGATGAAGTCGAGCCTGGGCGTTTGCTTGTGCATCGCGCTCATGCCGCCCAGGTTCGCTGCAGCGATCGTGCTGCCGTGATAAGCGTTTCGCCGGCTGAGAATATGTTTCTTCTCGGGCTGGTCGAGTAACTCGAAATAGCGGTGCACGATACGAATGTTGGTGTCATTCGCTTCCGAGCCCGAACTGGTAAAGAAGAAATGAGCAAACTGCTCTGGCGTCGCTTCGGCCAGTTCCGCCGCGAGCTGTACCGATGGCTGGTTCGAGCAATTGAAGAAGCTGTTGTAATAGGGCAGTCGAGCCAGTTGCTCCGCAACGGCGTCGACGATCGCCCGCTGGTTATAACCAAGACTGCAGCACCACAGCCCCGACATGCCGTCCAGAATCTCGTTGCCGTCCGTGTCGTAAATATAAATGTGGTCCGCGTGCGAAATGATACGTCCGCCGGACGCGGCGTAGGTCTTGAGGTCGGTGAACGGGTGGAGGTGATGTTGCCGGTCGAGTGTCCGCCAATCCCGGGTCTGGTCCGAATGTTCTGCTTTGCTCATGCTGCTTCGTCTTGCGTGCCGCTTGCGCGTGCGGATCAAGGCGTTATAGCCTGATCGCAAGGCCGGTGCCAATAGCCATCGCCAGCGAAATATGTCCGCCGTATCCAATCGAGAACAACTGCAGGCGCTTCTGAAGCGCGGTTACGAGTCTTTGTCCGCGGGTCGCATTGCCGATGCAGGCGAGTGTTGCCGACGCGTACTCGCGGCCGAGCCGAAGCTGGTCCAGGGCCACTTTCTCGTCGGGCTCGTCGCCCTGGAGGCAAAAGACCGCAAGACGGCGCTGCAGGCATTCGGCTCTGTGACCGCGCTCGAGCCCAATCACGCCGCCGCCTGGGCCCAGTTGGCCAAGCTGTTCATGACCGAGGGTCAGGTGAATCGGGCGGACGCTGCTCTGACCGAGGCGACCCGCGCCACGACTACCGACCCGCTCGTGCAGGATCTGCTCGGGTCGGTGTACTCGCTGATGGGTGAGTACGGGCTGGCGCAGGACTGGTTCGAAAAGGCGGTGGCCGCGCGTCCCGAACACACGCCGTATCTGCTCAACCTCGCGAACAACATGATCTACCACGGCGATACGGAGGCGGCGGTCGAGTATCACCAGCGCATAATCGAGTTGCAGCCGGACAGCCCGCAGGCGCACTGGTCGCTGGCCGGCGCACGCAAGGCGCGCGATCACGCCCACGTAGAGACGATGCGCGGCATTCTGGACGAGCGGGCACATCACCCGCGCGCGGAGGCGTTCTACTACTACGCCATCGGCAAGGAACTCGAAGACCTCGAGGAGTGGGAGGCCGCTTTCGAGGCTTTCGCGCGCGGCGCGAGCGCACGGCGAAGCACGGTGGAGTACGACGAAGCCGCCGAAGCCGAGATGTTCGACTTTCTCGAGAATCACTACACACCAGAATGGCTCGACGCGGGTGATGCGGGCACCGACACGAACGCGCCGATCTTTGTGCTGGGCCAACCGCGTACCGGTACGACGCTCGTCGAGCGGATTATCTGTGCACACACGGACGTGCATTCGGCAGGCGAGCTGCAGCAATTCGGGCTCGGGGTCCGGCGACTAACGAACCATCAGGATCCGCGGCGCTTCTCCGCGGCGTTTTTCGATGCCGCGCTGGGCGTAGACGTCCGGAAGCTCGGCAATCTTTATATGGAATCGAGCCGGCGTATGCAGGGTGACTCGCCCAGATTCGTCGATAAGCTGCCGCAGAACTACCTGCTGATTCCATTGATCCTCAAAGCGCTACCGAACGCGAAGATCGTGCATCTGACGCGGGATGCGGCGGACGCGTGTTTCTCGAGCTACAAGCAGCTGTTCGCGGACGCTTATCTGCATTCCTACGATCTCCAGGAAATGGCGCGCCATCATTGCCGATACCGCCATCTGATGCGGGTCTTGCGCGAGCGCTTCCCGGGACGCTTCTTTGACATCTCTTACGAGCAGACCGTGAGAGACCTGGACGGCAATGCCCGAGCCCTGCTCGATTATCTCGAGCTGCCCTGGCAGGATGCTTGTCTCGAATTCCACAAACAGAAGCAGGCTGTCTCGACGGCCAGCGCCGTGCAGGTGCGCGAGCCGGCGCATACGCGCTCGGTCGGGCGCTGGCGGCGGTACGAGGCCCAGCTCGAACCGATGCTGGTAATCCTCGAACAGAATGAGTGCCTGCAGCGCTGATCCGGCGGCGGGCATCGAAATACACTCTTTTCTACGCACGCAATAAAGCGCAGAATCAGGGATCGAGCGCCGTCAGGGCTGTCGCGGCGATCACCGACTCGAGGGGGAAATAAACATGCAGCTGAAGCCGAATACTGTGGAATCTCGGATCCCGCGCAGGAGCGCCGTCGCGGTCGCGGTAAGCGGCGTCGTTGCCGCAAGCCTCGCAACGCCGGTCGCCGCTCAGGAACTCGAAGAGATCATCGTTTCCGCGACCAAGCGCGAGGAGTCGGTGCAGGAAGTGCCGCTTGCGATAACCGCGTTCTCCGGTGCGTTCGTCGATCGTGTGAACCTGAACGACGTCAAGGACCTCATCTCCTTCACGCCGGGCATCAGCGGCAACAGTCAGGACAGCTTTATCGACGCCGTCAGCGTTCGTGGTATTCGCACCCAGGACTTCGGTGTCGGTGGCGATCCCTCGGCCGCGTTCTTCAAGAACGATCTGTACGAGGGCCGCAACGGTGTTGTCGTCACCAGTATGTACGATATCGAGCGCGCCGAAATTCTGCGCGGTCCGCAGGGCTTCCTGTTCGGACGAAATTCGATCGGCGGTGCGATCAGCGTATACACGCGGCGCGCGGAGATCGGCGGGTCCAACGACGCGTACGTCAACGTCGATGCGGCGGAGCGTGGCCGGTTCGCCGTCGACGCGGCAATCAACGTACCGATGTCGGACAATTTTGCGATGCGCTTCGCCGCCTACTCTTCGCAGGAAGACGGCTTCGTCGACAATCTGTTCGATGGCGGCGAGCTAATCGAGCACGAGAAGACGGCGGTCCGCTGGTCGACGTCGTACACCAATGAACGCTTGTCCGTAGACACCATGCTCGAGTTCGAGGACCGCACCCAGTCGGGTTCCGTATATCGCGCGGTGACTACCGGCGACACCTGGGACAATCTCGATAGCCTGTTCGGCGCGTCGATCGCCGTCGACGGCGACGAGAGGGACGCCGACTCGGACCAGTCGCTTGGAGACAACGACAATTCCGAGATACTGACGCTGGGGCTGCACATCGACTACGACTTCGACGGCCTGACGCTGACCTCGAACACGGGCTTCAAGGATCACGACTACTTCTATACCGAGGATTACGATGGCACGCCGCTCAGTATCAATAACTACCAGCAGGATCAGAGCGGCGACTACTTCCAACAGGAGTTCCGTCTGACCTCGGATACCGACGGTCCGCTTTCCTGGTACGCCGGCGCGTCCTTCTACCAGGAGGACATCGACGTCGTATTCACGAACTCGGGCGCCGAGGATCTGTTCTGTGCCTACTACGGCAACTACTACTATCCGGGCCAGGGAATCACGGACTGCGCCAGCTTGTATGCGTACTACGGCTCGCCGTTTACCGCGAGCTCCGACGGGCTGCTTACCGAGCCCGGCCGGATCGTCGGGGACTATTCCGGCTGGGCGGCCTACGTCGATCTCAATTTCGCGGTCAGCGACACGTTCGACGTCGGCGTTGGTGTGCGCTACACGGACGATGAGAAGAACTTCTCGATCAATGTGCCGGCACCCGAGAGTCAGTACGGTCCGCTGTTCGCTTATGGCTTCTCGACGGATGGCGACATTCGCACGTCCGAGAGCTGGTCCGATACGACACTGCGCGGCGTTGCGCGCTGGCGACCGAATGACGACACGCTGTTCTTCGCCAGCTACACGGAGGGCTTCAAGTCCGGTGGCTTCGGAAGTTTTGCGCTGGTCGACGCGGCCGGCGATCGTGTCGCGTGCTGCACGACTGACGTGGCGCAGGCGGACGGCGTCCGCTCTCGCGCATTCCAGCCCGAGACCGTCCAGTCTATCGAGCTCGGCTACAAGGGCCGGGTATTCGACGGTCGCGCGGATATCGCCGTATCCGGATTCGTCTACGACTATGAAGACCTGCAGATCAGCTTCTTCGATGTGGGCTCGGGTGCCAATACCGTCGAGAACGTCGGCCAGGTCGACGGCCAGGGCGTCGAGGCTTCGATTACCGCGGCAATAGCCGAGAACTGGGACGTCTACCTCGGCCTCAGTTGGCTGGATACCGAGGCCACCGGTGTGCAGCAGGTTTGCGATGGCGCGACGCCCGATAGCTGCGAGGGATCCAGCCTTTTCTGGGCGCCCGACTGGTCCGGCTCGGCGACGATCACCGGGACGTTCCCCATGGGCGCAAGCGGTGAATTGGTCGGATCGCTGGAGGCCTTCTGGGAGTCCGAACGCGGCGGCGGCTGGGGCGCGTTTCCCGAAACGATGATCGATTCCAGTATGGAGATGGCGCTGAGACTCGAATACGTGGCGAACGGCGGTTGGACCGTCGGCGGCTATGTGGAGAACCTGACGGACGAGTTCACGTACGACGGTATGAACAACAACGGCGGAATCCTGCCATCGCATTTCTTCGGTCATCGGCGCCCACGCACCTTCGGTGTGCGTTTCGGCTACGAGTGGCAATAGCCAGCGACCTGACCTGATCGAACGGCTACGAAAAGCCGCCATCTCTGAGGGGATGGCGGTTTTTTTTGCGCTTACTCTGATGACCGCGCATGGATAACGGCAAAGCCGCTATCGTCGCGAACGAATCCGGCGGGCAGTCCGGCCGGAGGTTTCACAAACGCGCAGGAGTGAACGCTGGTGTTTCTTTCGCAGCTTGCAAAACTGATATTCGGATCGGCCAGGACCGGCGCGGACGGCCGCAGCAACTATCGAGGCGTCGAGGTGCACGCCGGCGCTCTTGGCTGCTGCGCGGCTGTGCGCGAGATTCGCGGCAAGCGATTTCTGAGCGACGAAGTACCCGCTTTGCCATTGCCGGGCTGCAACGCGGAAGACTGCGGCTGCACCTACGAGCTATTTGCCGACCGCAGGCGTTCCCACGATCGCCGTCTGGACAATAAATGCGTATCGGTTGATTCCGACACCAAGAGTGCCGACCGCGTTCGGGGAGATAGCCGCGCCGCCTGATCGATCGCGCGGAGCAGGATAGTCGGAAAGCCAGTCGATATTCATCCTTGCTTGCCAGGAAGGCCCAGCCGACGACGAACCCAGCGTTGAGCCGGTAGTTCCGCACGCCGCGTCAGGAATCGCGCGAGAAGCAACGAGATGGCCGTGACCAGTACGATTACGGCGATGATTTCCAGCACGTGAATGTCGCCGAGCTGATGCACGGCCGTCGCTCTGAATCCCACGATGGCGGCCGGAATCAGGAATATCGGATGGAACAGGTAGACTGAGTAGATGTTCGCAGACAGATGCGTCCAGATGCGTCGTTCTGTAAGCCAGCGTAGCGGCCGTATCATAAGCGAATCCGCGTGCCAAAGACCTAGCGCGAGCACACAGATGCCGATCCCGAAAATCAGGCGCTGCAGTGTCCAGAACCACAGCCAGAATTCTTCGCCGGCCAGCTGATAGAGAGTGCTCGTGCGATCGTGTATCGGCAGGAAGCCACTCACGGCGACCAGGCCGATCCCGATCATGATCGACAGCGATCGCAGCCAGGTTCCTGCAAACCATAGCTTCAGCCGTTTCTCTTCGTGGACGACCAGATGCGCAAGCAGGAATCCCAGCATGAAGGGAGTGAATCGAAACCAGATCAGATAGTAGAGATCGTCCTGGGTCTGAGTGGGATCGGTCCCCTCGATAAGCTCGTAAGGCAGAAGCTGATAACTGACCGGATCCAACCACAGTGCCAGTCCACGCACGGCCACGCTGACCGCGATTACGAGGACGCTCAGCAGGACAGGCTTACCGGTCTTGTACAGTAATATGACGAGCCACGGCAGTATCATGTAGCTCTGCACGAGGACTTCCAATGACCAGCCGACCGGAATGATCGTCTCCGCGTCGAACCACTTACTGACGAAGATGAGATTGAGCACAAGCTCCCCGGGCTCGAATTCACGCACCAGCGCGTAGGCGCCCAGCCCGATCAGATACATTGGCACTATCCTGGACAGACGGCGAATGTAGAACTCTCTGACAGCTATGCGGCCGCCGCCGCGAAGCTCGCGAATCAATAGATAGGACAGCAGGAAGCCGGATGCCAGGAAGATGAGCTCGGACCCCAGCGCCTGCCAGAAGATATTGGTCACACCAGGCAACGTCGAGATGTAATTCTCGAGCGCTTCCCCTTCGAGCAGAACCGACAATCCAACGACAACGTGAAAGCAGATGACCAGCAAGATGCCCAGCCCGCGGATGAAGGCCACGACCGTTCGGTTTTTATCGTGATCGAGAAGCATCGGCTGTCATGCACATGGAGCCAGTCACCGCATACTGCCAGAGCGACGGACCGATCGTCGATCCCGCGGGCGCGAGTCCCGAACAACTGGATTTCGTATCGCTCCGGAAGCGCATCGGCAGATTCGGCCGATCGTTACGGGGGCTACTCCATGGAGGAAAGCTCCGTCACCATCGCGTTGATGGCTGCGAGCTGAGGGGCCGACCTCGATAGGAAATCGTCGTCGGTGTAGCCCCACCAATCCCAGCAGCCCAGCGGGTTCATCGGCGCAATATTGCTCGCTTGCACCTGCGGGTAGAGCACGACTGTCGAATTGGACGCGGCCCAGCGGTTGAAGCCGCTGTTCTCGACGAGCTCGGTGCCGATGACCTCCGCCGATTGCTGGCAGCCGTGGAACAGCACGACGATATCGCACCCCGGTACCCGGCATTCGTCCGGGACGAACACATAGCCAAGATCCATGAGCGACGCGTCGCCGAACGCCTGCTGGTCGAACGCCTGAACGCTGCCCCCCGATTCGTTGGCCGGATTGAGGTCGCCATACCAGTGTTCGAGTATCTCGCCGGCGAGGTCGTAGCCGCAGCTGTTGATGTACGGCGGCTCGAAGCTCTCGCAGCCGACCCCATACGCCTCGGTCAGCCAGCCGTGCACGCCTGCGACATCGTTGATCTGCACGACGTTCTGCGGCGATGTGAAATCGCCGAACCACGCCGCGGCCGCCGAGACGACGGTCTCGTTCACGACGACGTCGCCGGCCGCATGAAACAGGAACACACGGTCGTCTGCCAGCGCGGCTGTCGGAGCAATCGACCCCGCCGAGGCCAGTGCCTCGGCCTCTCCGATTAGCGCATCGACATCGATCCCCTCGCCGTTGACGCAGGCGCCAATCGCCGTGTTGATCGAGCCGCCCGAGCAGCCCCATGGACCGGCGGAGACAATCGCCGAGCCGAACACCTGGTCCGAGAATGCGACCTGATATTGCCCGGCCATGTATCCGCCCGAAGAAATCCCGGTCACACTGACGCGGCCATTGGCGCCGAGCGCGGGCAGGGCGTTGTCGTCGATTGGAGCATCCGCCCCGCCGCAGCTCGCGAGGCTTGCCACCATTGCGAGCAGAATCAGTCCACGATTAGCCATCTTTCTGGATCCTCTCGATGAAGGAGTCGATTGCTCGCTCAGATTCCGGTTCGTCGAGCAGTGGTACATGTCCTACGCCGGGTACGACGACGTGCTCGAGGTCCGGCTTCTTCTCAAGCATCCGCTCGGCGATGTCCATCGTCAGAATATCCGAGCGCTCGCCGTGCAGCACCATCGTGGGAATGTCTTTCAGCCCGTCGAACAGCACCCAGGGGTCGGTGAGCGTGGCGCCGATTTTGCGCGTCGCCTCACCGATCATCGGATCCATATCCAGGCGCGGCACTCCGACTTCGTCTTCGCGGTAGAGGCGGCGTGCAATGCGTGGCCAATAGTCGTCAGGGAGATTCGGCCACGCGACCGAATTGATGAGCTTCGTCTGTTCAACGGCTTCGTCCCAGTTCGTGACCGGACCGAGAAGCCCGACGTAGCCCTTGATACGCTCCAGGCCCTCGGGAGCGATTTCGGGCCCCACGTCATTGAGAATTACGCCGGCGACACGCTCGGGATGGTTGTACGACAGAAGCGTGGAGACCAGCCCGCCCAACGACGTGCCGAGCATAATGACGCGATCGATGCCGAGATCGTCCAGCATCTTGAGTACGTCGTCGGCGTAAGTCTGAGGATGGTAGTTGCGCCAGTTCGGATCCCAGTCGGAGTGGCCGCGGCCGCGCAGGTCCAGGGCGAACACCCGATAGCGGGCGGCAAGCCGCTCGCGTACGTCCTCGAAGTCGCGGCCGTTACGTGTGAGTCCGGCCAGACAAAGGATCGGGCACCCTCGGTTGCCTCTGCCGGATTCGACATAGAAGAGCTGTAGCCCGTCTGCCGACTGGACGTGACCGGCGCGGATGGACGCCGTGGCTGTCTCGTTCCATGACATGGCAGGTCCTAATACGCCTCGTCGGCGAATACGTCGCGTAATTCGCGCTTCAGGACTTTGCCGTTCGGATTGCGTGGCAGTTCGTCGACGAATCTCACGCCGGCGATCCGCTGTTGCTTGCCGACGCGCTCGTTGGTCCAGCTCATCAAGGATGCCTCGTCCAACTCGGCCGCAGAGGATACGACAACCGCGAGCGGTGTCTCACCCCACTTGTGGCTGGAGACACCGATAACGGCTACATCCGCTACATCGGCATGACTGGCGAGGACGGTCTCGATGTCGGCCGGATAGATGTTCTGCCCGCCCGAAATGATCATGTCCTTCTTGCGATCGACGATATACAGGTTGCCGCTCTCATCGACGCGGCCGATATCGCCGGATCGCAGCCACTGCTTGCCGTCGTCGTCCAGCCACATTGCCTCCTCGTTCGCCTCGTCGCGATTCAGGTATCCGGTCATGACGACCCGGCCGTAACCGACGATCTCGCCTGATTCGCCCGAGGCTACGGGCCTGTCGTCGCCGCCGAGGATCTTGATCGCCTGGCCGGGACACGGCCGCCCCACGGATGACGGGTTGGCGCGCGCATCCTCCGGATCCTGGATTGTGACGAGTCCCTCCGTGAGGCCGTAGAGTTCGATGAAGTCGCCGGGAAACCGATCGAGAATCTCGAGCTTGAGATCCGGCCGCAGCGGCGAACCGCAGCACATGATCGCGTGGATGCTCGATAGGTCGTACTCGTCGAATTCTTTGAACTCGAGCATGCGCTGGAACTGCACGGGGACCATCGTCGCGTGAGTCGCCCGATAGTTGCCAAACGCCGTCAGGCAGCTGCTCACCTCGAAACGGTTCATGACGATAATCGTTCCGCAGCACAGAATAGTGCCGAGGAGTGCGACCCAGGTGATATTCGAGAACAGGCCGAGCGTGATCAACGTACGTGCGCCCGAGTGATAGCGCAGCGCAAGGCTCATGTCATAGGCCCATGCCATCCGGCAGCTGTGTGAATGGACGATTCCCTTCGGCAGACCTGTCGTACCCGAGCTGTAAATGATATTGCAGGAATCGTCGGGGCCGACGGATGGGCGACGATAATCCTGGGTCGCCGCATCGAAGACCGTTCCGAACTCGCGCCAGCCTGGGCGCGCATCGGCGTACGCCACGAGTCTGTCGCCGACACTGGCTGGCAGCTGATCGCGGATGGATTCGATACGACCGACGTGTTCGTGCGACGCGATTACTGCCCTGGCATCGCTGTCGCCGATCATGCTGATCATGCCCTTTTCCGATACGGACACGTTCAATGGGACCGCGACGGCGCCGGCGTAGATGGTGCCGAGCATGGCCAGCAGCATCTCGTAGCCGTTTCGCATGAGCACGACGACTCGATCCCCCTTGCTGACGCCGAGCGCGTCGAAAGCGGCAGCCATCTGCGCGACGTCGGCGGAGAATTCGCTCCACGTTCTGCGTACGTCACCGCAGATCACGGCCGTATGTTTCGGTCTCGCATCTGCGTTGAGCTCGATCAGATCCGGTAGCTGAGGATTGGCTGCTTTAAACCAAGTCATTGTTTTTTTGCTTTAAAATCCGGAATTTTTGTATTCAACACTCGTTGAAATATATTTCAACAGTTGTTGATCCGCAAGTTTGGGCCGCCTAGACTGGCTCGTTATGGCAAGAAACGCAGAAGCAACCCGAGAGCGCATCCTGGATGCCGCCGAGTCGTTGTTCGCGAAGCGCGGCTTCGACGGCGTGACGGTGCGGCAGATCATGGGCGAGGCCGGTGCGGACGTCGCATTGGCCTACTACCACTTCAAGTCCAAGCGGGATCTGTTCGACGCCGTCCTGCTTCGCCGGGTAGGCACGCTCAACGATCTCCGGCTCGCCGCGCTTGAGCAGGTCGAGCAGAGACATGCCGATGACCAGCCGAGCGTCGAAGAAATCATCGCGGCGTTCACGGAACCGCTGCTGCAGATTCTCGAAGACGATCCCGATGAATGGCGCGACTACATGGCGCTGATCGCGCAGATCAACAACTCGCCCGAGTGGGGCGGAGAGCTGATGACCCGCTATTTCGACCCACTCGTGTCGCGTTTTCTGGACGCGCTTCGCAAAGCGCTGCCGGACTGCGACGAGGAAGACCTCTTCTGGAGCTACCACTTCCTCTCCGGGGCGCTGACCCTGACGTTTGCCGAGACGGGTCGACTGGACAACCTGTCCGACGGCCTGTGTCAGTCATCCGACATGGAAGCGGCGAAAGCGCGCATGGCCCGGTTCATCGCCGCCGGCTTCTTAGCACTCTGCAAGAAATAACGGTCCGCGTGAGCAAGCGAATTTCCACGCATTTGCCATTCAACCAACGTTGAAATAGTATAAATTCAGCAACTGTTGAATAATGTTGACCAGTTTGGAGGGGGACTCATGAAAACGATAGCGGCTCTCGGCACGGGCATACTCGTGCCAATTGCAGCGGCGGCATTCGCGCTTATGCCACATCCGGCGTTAGCGCAGGCTGCTGATGCCGACGCGGGCGTCGAGGAGATCACGGTCACGGCGCGGCGCCGCGAGGAGTCGCTGCGGGAAGTGCCGCTGGCCATTTCCGCGATTGGCGGCGAGCAGCTCGAGCGCATCGGTGCGCCCGATATCGTCTCGGTCGCACAGGTGGTGCCGAATCTGACACTGGAAGTTTCGCGCGGCACGAACACCACGCTTACTGCATTCATTCGCGGCGTCGGCCAGCAGGACCCGGTTGCTGGCTTTGAAGCTGGTGTCGGCCTGTACATCGACGATGTCTACCTGAACAGGCCGATGGCTGCTGTGCTGGACATCTACGATGTCGAGCGCGTCGAAGTCCTCCGCGGACCTCAGGGAACGCTCTATGGCCGCAACACGATCGGCGGCGCAATTAAATACGTCACTCGCAGCTTGAGCGACGAGCCAGAGGCGCGGCTGAGGTTCTCGGTCGGCAACTACAGCCAATTCGACGCTGTCCTAACGGGGTCGATGCCGATTTCAGATACATTTCGAATCGGCGGTTCGCTGGCTTCGCTGAACCGGGACGGCTTCGGTGACAATCTCAATCTCTCGGGCGTAGAGAACTACAACAAGGACGTGCTGTCGGGACGTGTACGCCTGGAATTGGATGCAAGCGACGATTTATCGTTCGTACTGACAGGCGACTTCATCCAGGACGATTCCGATCCGAAGCAGGGACATCGACTGACGGTCAGCAATATTTCGGGTGCGCCGGTTCTCGGCGATGTTTACGACACGCGCGCAGGCCTGAACTCTCCCGGACAATCTGTCGAGGGATTCGGAGGGGCGCTGACGATGCAGTGGGACCTGAACGATCAGTGGACGCTCAAGAACATTCTCTCTTATCGCGAAGATGAATCGACCTCGCCGATCGACTTCGACAGCCTTCCAGTGGACGACCTCGACGTACCGGTGATTTACGAGAACGAGCAGTTCTCAGAGGAGCTCCAGCTCCTGTACTCGGGCGACAAGCTCAACGGTCTCGTGGGCTTCTATTATCTTGACGCGAACGCGTTCAATGTCTTTGACGTCATACTCGGGCCGACCGGAACGCTGCTTGGCTTGCCCGGCCTGAACGCCAACACGCTCGGCGATGTCGATACGGAAAGCTGGTCGGTGTTCGGGGACTTTACCTACGACCTGTCTGACACCGTGAGCGTATCGTTGGGTGGCCGCTATACCAGCGACGAACGCAGTTCGCAGGTTCTGCGCCGTACGTTCATCGGAGGAGCGTCTCCCGATCTCGGCGGCACCGGGACCGTGATCGCGACGACCTCGGACTTCCAGGGCAGCGAGGAGTTCACCGAATTCTCACCACGCGCGTCGATCAGCTGGGCGCCGATGGAGGGCCACAACGTCTATTTCAGCTACAGCGAAGGGTTCAAAGGCGGCAGCTTCGATCCGCGCTCGCAGACCAGCGCCGCACCCGATCTCGACGGTGACGGCGATATCGATGCCGCGGATATCTTCGAGTTCATGATCTTCCAACCGGAGACCGTAACCTCGTTCGAGGTCGGCGCTAAATCGGTGTGGGGCGACGGAGCCGTGACGACCAATATCGCCGTATTTCTGGCCGACTACGAGGACGTACAGATCCCTGGCTCGATCGGCTTCGACTCGGACAGCGATGGCGTTATCGACTCGTTCATCGGCGTCACATCGAATGCCGGCGAAGCCAACATCGACGGCGTGGAGTTCGAGGGTGTCTGGCGGATAAACGACTCGTGGTCGCTGTCCGGCGCCGTCGGCATACTGTCCGCCGACTACATCGAGTTCATCGACGCGTTCGGCACGGACGTGGGGGATCAGCGCGTATTCCAGAATACGCCGAAGCTGACACACAGTGGTACGCTGACCTACGAGACGCCGATGTCATTGTTCTCTCGCGGCGGCAGTTTCTCGCTGCTGGCATCGTGGTCGTATCGCGACAAAACGAGCCAGTTCGAGGTGCCGATCCCGCTGCTCGACGAAAGCTCGTACACGCTGTACGACCTGAGCCTCGTGTGGGCGTCTGACGATGGTCGCTGGCGTGCGGGTATTCACGGCCGGAACCTGACCGACGAAGAGTACAAGGTAGCCGGATACAACTTCCCGACGCTTGGCCTCGAAGGCAGTGTTACGGCATTCTACGGCTTCCCGCGGACCATCACGGGTACGGTCGAAGTCAGCTTCTGATCCTTGGGAAGGCGGCGGGCCGCTCGGGCCCGCCGCTTAAGGTCAGAGTAATTGTAGATGTCAGACGTTAAAGTCTCGGCGAGCTATCGCGCCTGGGTCCTGTTCATCCTGGTCGTCGTCTATACGTTCAACTTCATCGACCGCCAGATCGTCGGCATTCTCGCCGTCCCAATCAAAGAAGAGCTCCTGCTGAGCGACACCGAGCTCAGCCTAATGGGCGGGCTCGCCTTTGCGCTCTTCTACACATTCCTGGGCATACCGGTGGCATGGCTCGCCGACCGTTTCAGCCGCGTCTGGATCATGACCGGCGCCTTGACGATCTGGAGCGCGATGACGGCGGCGTGCGGTTTCGCGACCAACTTCATTCAGTTGTTTCTCGCGCGACTAGGCGTTGGCGTCGGCGAGGCGGGCGGCGTTGCGCCGGCATACTCACTGATTTCCGACTACTTTCCGCCACACCAGCGAGCCAGAGCGCTCAGCGTGTACTCGTTCGGTATTCCGATCGGTAGCGCGCTGGGCATCGTACTTGGTGGAATTCTAACCAGCGTGCTCGGCTGGCGATCGGCTTTCATCATCGTCGGAGTGACAGGCGTGTTGATCGCGCCGATATTCAGATTGACGATGCGCGAGCCCAAGCGCGGCCAGTTCGATGCGACGCACGCGGAGGTCGAGCCCGCGCCGATCTCCTCGGTTTTCAGGAAGCTGACCAGCAAGTCGAGCTTCTGGATGCTGTCTCTTGGCGCTGCCAGTTCGTCGATGATGGGTTACGGCCTGATCTTCTGGCTGCCTTCGTTCTTCGTGCGCAGCTACGGAGACGCGTTGCCGGGCTTCTTCGCGTGGATGCCCCCGGCACTGATTCCGGAAGGCGCGAGCTCCGTGCTGTACGCGTCGTACTTCTACGGCACGATTATCCTGGTTGGCGGCCTGGTCGGAATCTGGATGGGCGGCTTCCTGGCCGACAAGTTTGGACAGAAGAAGCGAGCGGCCTATGCGCTGATACCGGCATGGGCATTCGTGGCCTCGATTCCGTGTTTCATTATCGGCCTGATGTCGAACTCGTTGACGATCGCGTTCTTCGCGTTCCTGGTGCCGTCCGCACTGAGTCTCGTCTGGCTGGGGCCTGTTATCGCCGCATTCCAGCACCTCGTGTCGCCCAACATGCGTGCGACTGCATCGGCGATCTTCCTCTTCATCAACAATCTGATCGGCATCGGCCTTGGTAACCTGGTCATCGGCGCAATCTCCGACGGTCTCAGCGCGCAGTTCGGTGACGAGTCGCTGCGCTATGCCATGCTCGCCGGTACCGTGTTCTATCTGATTGCGGCCGTGATGTTCTTCATTTCCGCACCGAAGCTACAAGACGACTGGGAAGACTGAGCGAATATTCTCGCGTGGAGCGGCTCGGGCGGGAACGACAGCCATGGCTAGGAACCGCCATTCGCATTCGATTCTTCGGCGGTATCCGAGGCCGGTGCGGAGTTGCGGCTCATGGCATGGTTTTTCAGCTTCGCGACGTAGAGACCAATGTCGTGATCCTTGACCAGTTTCCCAAAGCGGGAGAAGCCCTGTCGTCCGATCATCCTCAGCCACAAGCGAATCTTGTCGAAAGACCCGAGCTTGTAACGGAGCCTGGCATGATTCTTAGGGCCGACCAGATAGCTCATGTACCCGGGATGCCGATACTGCGTCATCATCTCCATGAACGCTTCGAGCCTGTCGTCGAGCGTGCCGGAACGCAGTAGACGGTCCAGCCACCTGACCGACTTGGCCAAAAGGCGGAACAGACGTAATAACAAGTTCGTAAAGCTGCCCAGCCAGGGATTGGGCAAGTTGGGGACGATATCGAGCT
>CALZMR010000004.1 GCA_945788575.1 uncultured Woeseiaceae bacterium | reverse complement strand
CGTCTATCAGTTCGACGATGCTGGCGATAGGCACACCCGCTGGGTGGCCTGGTGGAACTACACGTTTCGCGGATTATTCCGGTTTACGGCGCCATTCATGAAGCGCTCGATGTCGAAGCGCATCGACGACGATCTACAGCGCTTCAAGCTCATGGTCGAATCCGAGTCAGCCTGACTTCCGGGCCGTGACGACATAGCGCAACGAGGTTTCGGTCTCATCCGAACCGAACGGGTAGCTGGTTATCAGACTCAGCAACGGCATGTCGCTGTCGAGCATCAGGCTCGCGCGGCGCGCGTCGACGACATCGAGATCGACGATCTCGAACTCGTGTCGGGCCCCGTTGAGCAGTTCTACGCTCAGTCGTTCACCAAGCGCCAGGTCCGCGAGAAACCGGAAGTGAGTTTCGTGATTGCCGGTGAATACACAATTGCCGCGCTCGCCGGGCATCGCACTGACATCGAGGTGTCCCGGACCGAACGCCAGCGTGCTTGACGACTCGCCGGCAAGAACGATCAGATCGGCGTCGCCCGAATGTGCCGCCAACCGGGCGATCGGCCATGCGTCTGACCAGGGCCACGGCTCTTCTACCGCCGCGCGTGCCCAGGCTCGCTGCATAAGTTCCTGTGCGAACCACGCACCGGCCGGAACGCTGCTGTCGCTTTGCGTTCGGCAGAACGCGAGCCCGAGTATCAGCGCCATGATGCCGTCAGCCCTGCGACACGATGGTATGAAAGGTCTCTTCCAGTATTTGACATTGCCAGGCTCCTCCTCGATCTGACTGCAGTACAACAGCGCAATGCGCCGATGCGCGGACGGTGTCGTGGCAATGCACAGGCGGAATGTGGCAAATTGTGCTCAGGGCACCCCCGGAGTAAGCCGTGGCAAAGCGAATTGCGATCGTCGAGGACGAGGCCGCGATCAGGGACAACTACGCGGAAGCGTTTCGACGTGAAGGCTATGCGGTCGACGCGTTCGAGGCGCGCCAGCCCGCGCTCGAGGCATTCGAGACGCGGTTGCCGGACCTCGTGGTTATCGATGTGAATCTGCAGGATGACATCGAGGGCGGCTTCCATTTGTGCCGTGAACTCCGCGTGCGCTCGGCCGATCTTCCGATCATCTTCCTGACGGCCCGGGACAGCGAATTCGACGCGGTATCGGGACTGCGGCTCGGGGCCGACGATTATCTGACCAAGGACATCAGCCTGCCGCATCTCATGGCGCGGGTCGCCGCACTGTTCCGGCGGCTCGACGCGCTCAACAAGCCGACCGGAGCCGAGAACCGGATCGTTCGCGGTGAGCTCGAGATCGATACCGATCGCATGACGATCTCGTGGAAGTCGCAACCGGTCGGCCTTACGCTGACCGAATTCTGGCTCGTCCATGCAATGGCTCGCTACCCAGGACACGTCAAGAACCGTCAGCAGCTCATGGACGCAGCGCAAGCCGTGCTGGACGACAACACGATCACGTCGCACATAAAGCGCATCCGCCGCAAGTTCCTCGAGATCGATGCCGACTTCGCGTCGGTCGAAACCGTCTACGGCATGGGCTACCGCTGGCTGGCCGACCAGGGCCCATCCGGTTAGTGTGAACCGGCCCTGGCATGAACCTTAAGCGGCAGTTACTCCTCGTCAGTCTGCTGGCGTTGATGTTGCCGTGGGCCGGCTGCCAGTTCATCAGCAAGACGGAGTCCGCTCTTCGAACGCAGCAGCAGCAGATGCTCGCGGGCACGGCGCGGGCGATTGCCGAGTCGCTGTCCCGCTATCACGAGGAATTCCCGGAGCCGGCGCCGTCCGATTTCCGCTTCGGAGACCAGCTCTACGGACACCCGCTCGACAACGCGCCGAACATCGATGGGTACGTCAACGATTGGACGCTCGACGAGCAGGCGCTACGCGATCTCCCGGGCCTCGACGGACAGATTCAGTTTGCGGTGGGACTGCGAGAGCAATTCTTGTACCTGTTCGTCCATGTGGTGGACCGCAGTGTTGTCTACTCGGCACCGGGCGAGATTCCCAACGCCGACGGTCGAGTCTTCGCCGATCAGATTCGACTCGTCGGCGCGAGCCCGCCGTATCTCGAACAGACCCTGATCTTTGCCGCGGAGGCGCCCGGGGCCGTCGTCACATGGCTTCACCAGGGCGGCGATGTTGCGGCGGAACCGACGATACGCGCCTACTGGCAGGACGTGCCTGGCGGCTATCACCTCGAGGCGCGAATACCAAGAAGGCTACTGGGGACTCATCTGGGTCTGGTCGTCGACAACACTCAGTCTGCTTCGACTCGGGCGATACCGAGCGCGAGCTTCAGGTCGCGCGCACCGGGCGCGTTCGTCACGTTGTCGCCGGAGCTGACAGAGGTTGCAGAGGACCTCGTCCAGAGCGGTATGCGGCTTATGGTCACGGATGCCGCTGGATGGCGAATCGCCACCGTTGGCGAGGTCGATACAGGCACAGGACTGCCTGGGCCGGGCGCGCCTGCCCTGCTGCGATTCGCCTATGACGCCATCGTTGAATCAGGAACTGAAGCAATCTTCGCCGAGCCGGATCCCGGTGGCCGTGAGCAGCAGTCCTATATCGAGTCGGCACTCGGCGGTATGGAGTCGGCCGCCTGGTTCCGCAGCGGCGACAGTGGCCGCGCCATCGTCGCCGTTGCCGGTCCCATCGTCGACGGCGACGCAACGATCGGTACCGTCATACTTCAGCAAGGCACCGAAGCCATCCTCAGTCTCAGGAGCGAGGGTCTGTCGCTTCTAATGACCGTGACGATGGTCGCGATGCTGGTCGTCGGCGGAACTCTGCTCGGCTATGCGACCTGGCTCTCGCGGCGCATCCGTGCGCTCAGCATCGCAGCCGAGGACGCGCTCGAAAACGCTTCGCTCAGTGTCGCTCTGCCGAGCGCGCGGTCGGGGGACGAGATTGGCGATCTCTCGAGAAGCTTCTCGCACGTGATGTCGCAGCTCGGCGATTACAACGAGTACCTGCGTACGCTCGCGTCAAAACTCTCGCACGAGCTTCGCACCCCTCTCGCTATCGTCACGTCTTCTCTCGACAACCTCGAACACGAGTCGCTCGACGAGTCGGCACGCGGCTACACGGCGCGGGCCAAGGACGGAGCGGATCGTCTACGGCGAATCCTCGCCGCGATGAGCGAGGCCAGCCGCGTCGAGGAATTGATCAAAAATGCCGAACCGGAGGTCTTCGACCTGTCCGTCGTCGTATCCTCGACAGTCGAGGCCTATCGCGACGTATACGCCGAGCGCCGCTTCCAACTGCAAACACCAGATGAGCCGACGCGAGTCGAAGGTTCGCCCGAGCTGCTCATACAGATGCTGGACAAGCTCGTCGACAATGCCGTCGGCTTCAGCAGCGAAGGGGATTCGATAAGCATCGATGTCGAGCTGGTCGACGGGGCGGTCGAACTCAGCAGGAAAACAAACACCTGGGGCTAGGGCTCTACGTGGCAAAGATTGTTGCCGAAGGTAACGGCTGCTCGATACATGCTGACAACGTCGAAGACGGTGTGCGATTTAGCGTGCGGTTGCCACAGGCTAAGTCTTAAGTGAATCTGTTGCGCCGGCATTTTTTCCAAGTCCGTCAACCGGTGGACTGATCGATTGTGGGTCTTCAACGATCTGACATTAGCTCACCCTTTATCGGCGCAGCCGTTGGGGCTGTGGCGATGCTCTTTTTCTTTCCGCCCGGAAGCACAGGCTTTCTCATGTCGATGCTCGGCGGAATGCTGGGTGGCTTGACAGGCGCAGGAATTCTAGAGTGCCTGGCGGGCGCGATCTTTGCCCCCAGGCTCACGTACAAAGCTATGTGCTCTGCAGGACTGGTCTTCCTAATTGCGGCTGCGTATTTCGTGGTCACTCGGTATTCGCCGAGACTGAACCCTCAGTTCATTTATACGCTCTTTTGATCGGACGCCGATGGTGCCGCGGCGCACGCGACGGCAATGTACGGTCAGTCGGCAGCCGCTGAATCAGCCCAGTATCCGTTGAGATAATCAAGCGCTGCCGCGATGTCGCGCGTCGGGTTCGGATGACTTACCTCAACGGTCGCGACGATTTTTCGCGCCTCTTCCTTGTTCCCGCACTGTAATTCGGCCTCCGCCAGGCCCAGAGCGAGCGACGGCTCGGTCCAGAGCGTCGAGATCGAACGATAGGTCGCCGCCGCCTGTGCCCACTCGCCGATCGCCCCGTGGCTGATGGCCATCGTGGCCTTAATGTAATCCGAGTCCTTATAGTCCAGATACTTCCGACAGTGCCTGATGCAGCTCTCATAGCGGCACAGGTCGTACCAGGAATGCGCCAGATTTAGGTGATGTGCTTCCGGGGTTGTGCCCACAGTCCAGTAGACAACTTGATAATAGAAGAGCCGCAACCAAGCCATGGGAATCAGACCTTTCCTGAGTCTGGATTAGTCTACGTGAGTCTGCGACGGGCCGCGGCGGGTCGAAGGCAGCCTACCAGACGCCGAGATATCTCGAGATGCCTTTGGCCGCTTCGCGGCCTTCGAATACGGCGGTTACCACGAGATCGGAGCCGCGGACCATGTCGCCGCCTGCGAATACCTTCTCGTTCGTCGTCTGGAAAGCGTAATCGCCGTGCGTCTTCACCCGGGTTTTGCCGCTGGGCAATGCCTCGATGCCGTGCTCGGTGAACCACGGCGGCGGGTCGGGACGGAAGCCGAAAGCAATAACGACTGCATCGGCCGACAGGATCTCCTCCGTGCCCGGAATCGGCTCGGGCACACGCCGGCCATCCTTGCCCGGCGCACCGAGCTTTGTCTCGACGACACGCACGCCTGAGACGCTGCCGTCGCCGACGATCTCGATCGGTTGCCGGTTGAACAGGAACTCGATGCCTTCCTCGCGGCTATTCTCGACCTCTCGTCGGGAGCCCGGCATGTTCTCCTCATCGCGACGATAAGCACAGGTCACGCTGAGCGCCCCCTGGCGGATCGCCGTGCGGTTGCAGTCCATGCCTGTGTCGCCGCCGCCGAGTACGACGACGTTCTTGCCGTCCAGGTCGATGAAGTCGTTGGGGTCTTTCTCGATACCCAATTCGCGATTGACGTTCGAGATCAGGTACGGCAGGGCTTCGTGCACGCCGTCGAGATCCTCGCCGTCGAAACCGCCGCGCACGTTCTCGTAGGTGCCCAGGCCGAGGAAGACGGCATCGTATTCCTCGAGCAGCTGCTCGAATGGAACGTCCTCACCAATCCGGGTGCCGAGTACGAACTCGATCCCCATGCCTTCCAGTATCTCTCGCCGCGTGCGAACGACCCCCTTCTCGAGTTTGAAGGGCGGGATACCGAAGGTCAGCAGTCCGCCGATCTCCGGGTACGCGTCGTAGATGACCGAGCGGATGCCTTCGCGTGCGAGTACGTCGGCGGCTGCAAGGCCTGCCGGTCCCGCGCCGACGATGCCGACTCGCTTGCCGCTGTCGATGACGTTGGACATGTCGGGACGCCAGCCCTGACGAACAGCCTCGTCGGTGATGTAGCGCTCGATGCTGCCGATCTCGACCGCGCCCATCTCGTCGAGGGTGCAGGCGCCCTCGCAGAGTCGATCCTGCGGACAAATGCGACCGCAGATCTCGGGCAGCGAATTGGTCTGATGCGAGAGCTCGGCAGCTTCGAACAGCCGCCCATCCTCTATGAGTTTCAGCCAGTTCGGAATGTAGTTGTGAACCGGGCACTTCCACTCGCAGTACGGGTTGCCGCAGTCGAGGCATCGGCCGGCCTGTTGCGCCGCGTCGGCGGCATCGTAGTCGCCGTAGATCTCGCCGAAATGACGGACACGCTCTTTCGCGGGCTGTTTGTCGGGATCGCGGCGCGGGACCTCGAGGAACTGGAGTGGATGCTTGGACATTAGCCGGGATGTCGCACTAGTTGGTGCGTAAGATCGGTTGAGGACTTGCCCGGCTGACACGTTTTCCGAACGAGCGGAATAGCAAAGTCTATTCCCGAGCGAGGAAGGCGTGTCAGCCGGTCAAGGACTAAGCGAGAGCGCAGCATACTGGTGTGATCTCCCGGCTTCATGCCGCCTGTCTCAGCGACTCGATCAGCGAACCGAGTTCGGCGGCGCGCGGCTTCACAAGCCAGAACTTCGGCAGATAGGTCCGATAGTCCTCGAGCAGGATCTCGCCCCATTCGCTGCCGGTAAACTCGACGTGCGATGCGATCAGTGAGCGCAGATGATGCAGGTGGGCCTCCATGTTTTCAGGTGCGATCCGCTGGATGTCGATGAGCTCGTGGTTGTAGCGGTCCACGAAGTTGCGGTCGATGTCGAGCACGTAGGCGAAGCCGCCCGTCATGCCCGCACCGAAATTGACGCCAGTGCGGCCCAGCACGACGACCACGCCGTCGGTCATGTATTCACAGCAGTGATCGCCGGTGCCTTCGACGACGGCAACCGCGCCCGAGTTCCGCACCGCGAAACGCTCGCCGGCCACTCCGGCTGCGTACACCGTGCCGCCGGTCGCCCCGTAGAGACAGGTGTTGCCGATGATCGCCGTGTCTCTCGGGGTGTAGCGGCAGTCTGCCGGCGGACGGATGACAAGCCGCCCGCCCGCCATGCCCTTACCGACATAGTCGTTTGCGTCTCCGGTCAGATCCAGATTGAGGCCGGCCACGTTGAAGGCGCCGAAGCTCTGTCCCGCTGTGCCGGTCAGGCGCATCTCGATCGGCGCATCGCGCATGCCTGTATTGCCGTGCCGGCGCGCGATCTCACCCGACAAGCGGGCCCCTATGGAGCGATTGAAATTGCGAACACGGAACTCGAAGGTGCCGCCGGTCAGTTTCTCGATCGCGGGTAGCGCCGCCGCGACCATCTCCTCGGCCAGCTCGCCCTTGTCGAACGGTTTGTTGCGCGGCTCGGTGCAGAACTGAGGCGTTGTCTGCTCACCCGACGGCGCGATGATCGGCGAGAGATCGAGTCTCGACTGACGCTCGGTAGCACCCTCGCGCGCAGCGAGCAGATCGACTCGACCGATTAGCTCATCGAGTGAACGCACACCCAGCGACGCCATGATCTCGCGCACTTCTTCGGCTACGAAGCGGAAGAAGTTGATAACCATGTCTGGCAAGCCAATGAAGTACCGGCTGCGCAGAACCTCGTTCTGTGTGGCTACGCCGGTCGCGCAATTGTTCAGATGACAGATCCGAAGATACTTGCAGCCCAGGGCAACCATCGGCGCCGTGCCGAAGCCGAAGCTTTCTGCGCCGAGCATCGCTGCCTTGATGACGTCCAGGCCGGTCTTCAGCCCGCCGTCGGTCTGCAACCGAACCCGGTGACGCATGTTGTTGTTGCGCAGCACCTGATGCGCCTCCGAGAGCCCGAGCTCCCAGGGGCTGCCTGCGTACTTCACGGAACTGACGGGACTCGCGCCGGTGCCGCCGTCGTAGCCCGAGATCGTGATCAAATCTGCGTAAGCCTTGACGACGCCGGCTGCGACCGTGCCGACACCCGGCTCGGCCACGAGCTTGACCGAAACAAGCGCCTCGGGATTGACCTGCTTCAGGTCGAAGATCAGCTGCGCGAGATCCTCGATCGAATAGATGTCGTGATGTGGCGGCGGCGAAATGAGGCCGACGCCGGGTTTCGCAAAGCGCAGGCGAGCAATCAGCTCGTTCACCTTGTGCCCCGGTAGCTGCCCGCCCTCACCCGGTTTCGCGCCCTGGGCGATCTTGATCTGGATGACCTCGGCGTTGACGAGGTATTCAGCCGTTACGCCGAAGCGGCCGGATGCCACCTGCTTGATTTTCGATACGCGTTCGGTGCGGTAGCGCGCTGGGTCCTCGCCGCCTTCGCCCGAGTTGGAGCGCGCGCCGATTCGGTTCATCGCGATCGCCAGCGCTTCGTGCGCCTCGGGCGACAGCGCCCCGAGCGACATGCCCGCGCTGTCGAAACGCGGCAGGATCGCTTCGACGGGCTCGACCTCGTCGATCGGCACGACCGCTCCGGCTGGCTTCGTCTCGAGCAGATCTCTCAGCGTCGCGATCGGCCGCTCGTTGACGAGGGCCGCGTACTCCCGATAGCGCTCGTACTCTCCGCTGCGGACCGCGGCCTGCAGCGTCGCGACGACGTCCGGGTTGTAGCAGTGGAACTCTCCGCCGTACACGTACTTGAGCAAGCCACCCTGATCGACGGGCTCGCGTGGCTCCCACGCATTGTGAGCCAGCGCTTGCTGGTCCTTCCAGAGGTCTTCGAAATTGCTGCCGCCGATCCGCGACGTCGTACCTTCGAAGCAACGCTCGACTACGTCGTCGGCGAGGCCCACGATCTCGAACAGCTGCGCGCCGCGGTAGCTCGCGATGGATGAGATCCCCATCTTCGACATGATCTTGAACAGGCCTTTGCGCACTCCGCGGCGATAGCTGCGTCCGAGCTGCTGCTGTCCGCGGATGCTGCCGCGACGCGCGATGTCGTGCAGCGACTGATAGACGAGATACGGGTACACCGCCGTGGCACCGTAGCCGATCAGGCACGCGAAGTGGTGCGGATCCCGAGCCACACCGGTCTCAACGATGATGTTTGCGGCGCAGCGCAGGCCCCGTTGAACGAGATGATGATGCACGGCGCCGGTCGCGAGCAGCGCGTGCACGGGCAGTTTCGCGGCGTCGATATATCGATCGCTCAACATGATGATGAACTTGCCGTCCCGCACGGCCTGTTCCGCCTCGGCACAGATCGCGTCGAGGGCGTCGGGCAGGCTGACACTTCGGTCGACGTTAAGGTCGATGAATGCGTGCTGCTCCTTGAACATGTCAGGACCGAGCAGCTGCCGCAGCTTCGGCTGCGACAGAATCGGCGAGTTCATGATGACGTGCTCGGCATGCCCCGGCCCGATTTCGAACAGATTCGACTCGCGGCCGATGTTCGTCTGCAGCGACATCACGATGCGCTCGCGCAGGGAGTCGATCGGCGGATTGGTCACCTGCGCGAACTGCTGCCGGAAGTAGTCGAACGGCGCCCGGACTTTCGACGACAACACGGCCATCGGCGTGTCGTCACCCATCGATCCGACGGCTTCCTGCTCGGCTTTCGCGAGCACGGCCACGACGTCATTGAGCTCTTCCCGGCTCATGTTGAACATCTTCTGATAGCGCGCCAGCGTGTCCGAATCAAAAGGCTCGGCCGCCGTATGCGTGTCGATCAGTTCCGAATCCAGGTAGCGGACGCCCTGCTTGAGCCACTTCTTGTACGGGGCGCGCGTTTTGAGCTTGTCGTGGATGTCGTCCGTGTCGAGCAGTTCGCCGTTGATCAGGTCCACTGCCAGCATCTCGCCCGGGCCCAGACGGCCCTTCTCGACGACGTCGGCCTCGTCGTAGTCGTAAACGCCGACTTCGGAGGCAATCGTGATATGCCGGTCCGAGGTGATGACGTAGCGCGCCGGGCGCAGGCCGTTGCGGTCCAGACAGCAGGCCGCGTAGCGGCCGTCTGTGAGAACGATCCCGGCCGGGCCGTCCCACGGTTCCATCTGGCAGTCGTAGAACTCGTAGAACGCACGCACATCGGGATCGATGTCGTCCACCGTCTGCCACGCGGGTGGCATCAGAAGGCGCATGCCCTGCAGGACGTCCATGCCTCCGGCGCGCATGACTTCGAGCATATTGTCGAGGCTCGACGAGTCGGATCCGGTCAGCGAGACCAGCGGCTGGAGTTCCTCGATGTTGTCCAGTTTGTCGGAGCGGAAGTTCTTCGCTCGCGCGACCGCCCAGTTGCGGTTGCCCTGAATCGTGTTGATCTCGCCGTTGTGCGCGAGGAAACGGAACGGTTGCGCGAGCCGCCATTCCGGCAGCGTGTTCGTCGAGAATCGTTGGTGGAACACGCAGACCGAGGACTCGAGCCGCGGATCCTTCAGGTCCGGGTAGAAGTCCGACAGCACTCCGGGCATCACCATGCCCTTGTAGCTGATCGTCGCCGAGGAAAGGCTCGCAACGTAGGTATCGTCGCCGAGCACATTCTCGGCCCGGCGCCTCGACAAGAACAAACGTCGATTGAATCGGCCTCTCGGCATGCCCTCGGGCGCGTTCACGAAGACCTGTTCGATGCGTGGCAGGGTCTTCAGGGCGAGCTCGCCACAGACAGAGTCGTCGATCGGCACTTCGCGCCAACCCGCGACCTCGAGACCGGTGCGGGACACGGCGTCTTCGAGCGACTGGCGAGCCGATGCGGCGGCATCCTCGTCCACGGGCAGGAATACCGTTCCGGCGGCGAAGCGCTCGGCCAGCTTGAAGCCGCACTCGCCGCCAACCTCGCGAAGGAATCCGGTTGGAAACTTGATCAACAGACCGCAGCCGTCGCCGGTCAGGCCATCGGCAGCGACGGCTCCGCGATGGGTCAGCCGGGTGAGCGCGGAGATCGCCGTCGCAACAACCCAGTGGCTGGGCAAGTCGTCGAGATTGGCGATCAGGCCGAAGCCGCAGCTATCGCGCTCGAAGGCAGGGTCGTAGAGTCCTTTTCGCTCCGTCATACATTCCGTGGGGCATACGCGGCGTATGCCCCGGTTCTCGTCGTTTTTTGCAAGAATTCGCCCGCGCAGTCGCAGGTGCCCCGCAGGGACGTCGGGCGTTCCGAACCGGAAATTATAGGTTAGCGGTCTGGACAGCGGTCAACAGACGCTACGATTACACATGAAACCCCCGCTGTGGCAAGCGTTTAGGCGTGCCAGAGGCTCGCCGCGGGTCAGCCTGCTCGCACGGTTACGCGCGTAACTAAGTGCGCGTGGCAGCGCCTCAGTGAGAGGCCGCCTGGAGGCGAATCATGCCGCTGGTTTCGAATCGAACCGGTTTGATGGCGGGCAGGTCCACGCCGAAGCTGCCTTCGAGAGCGTAGGGAATATCTCTGCGGACCGCGTCGCGCACGATGAACAGCAGTTCCGGTGCGGTCTGCAGCAGATTCAGATCGACGCTGATAGTGAACTCCCCGTCACTGCGAGCCGGCACGACGAATCCTCCCTCTGCCTCGCCGCTCGCGAAGCGATGGCCGTCGAGCCGCACGCCGTAGACGATCGTGCTTACCGGGAGTGGAAACGGGTTGGGGTTGCTGATGTCGAACTCGAGCAGAAAAGTCTGCTTCTTGAGGTCGAGTGTTTCGACATGGACCTCCACGAGCTCGACGTCGGGTGCGCTGACGATGCCGTCGAGACTCGCACACGACGCCAGCATCGCAGCTGTCAATGCGAGTCCGCTTGCTCTTAGGCTTCGTCCGGCCATACCCCTACTCCGGTTGTGTGCCCAATTCTCCCCATCGGGCCGAGATCAGCTTCCAATCGCTGTTCCCGCGCTCGAGCTCCAGCTCGAAGCGATATGCGTCGGCACTCAGTCCGAACACGTTTTGATTCGTTCCGGCCATTCCGACCGTTACTGCGACTTCGGCTACCGTGCCATCGATGATCTCTATCGAATCGATGCTCGGCAGCAGGACGATCGTGCCCTGCCGCAGAAACATGACGCGAAGCATGTTCTCGACATCTTCACGGCTGTTGCCCCTGCCGTCTACATACGCCTCCGAGATGCGCTCGACGATCTCGCGGCGATCTTTCGCCTCGGCGGCCTCCTGGACGGCATCGACCCAGGCTCTGATCTCGTCCTCGGGTGTCGAGCCCTCGCCGCCGCAGGCGGCGAGGAGAACTGCCGCGAGGCTCGCAACGCCATATCGCGAGAGTGTCCTGAGGCCTGCCATCATCTGCTAAAGTCTACTGCCGTTGTGTGTCGGAATCGTTCCAAATAGGCTGGAATGTGACGCGGTTCGCAGTCCGATTTCGGGCCCACGAGGCCCTTATGACAGGATACGGATCACAGGCTTTGGTATCGGAAGCGTTGAATGACCACAAAACTCCTCAGTGAATCGCACGACGCGACTGTTACCGACGAAGATCAGCTGCGTATCGACGCCATCCTGGCATTCTGGTTCAAGGAGCAGTCCCTGAGCGCGCCGAAGATCGATCGGCGCATGGACGTGTGGTTCGGCGAGGACCCGAACTTCGACCAGGAAGTCAAAGCCGAATTCGCCGACGACGTAGCACGCGCGTCAGCAGGGCAGCTCGACCATTGGTCCAGGCAGCCGCGCGGCCGGCTGGCGCTGATCCTTCTCCTCGATCAATTCCGCCGCAATATCTACCGTAATTCGGCAGACGCGTTTGCACTCGATCGCAAGGCGCTGCAACTTTGCGTGCAGGGGGCGATGGAGAAGAAGGACAAGGGGCTGGATGCCATACAGAAGGTCTTCTTCTATATGCCGCTGCAGCATGCGGAGTCGGCCAAGGTTCAGGCGAAGTCCTGCGAGCTGTTCAACAAGCTCGCCGAGGCCGTATCGCCCACCTATAAGGAGACCTTCATGACGATCGCCCAGTTCGCCGAGCTGCACCGCGACATCGTCGACCAATTTGGCCGGTTCCCGCATCGCAACAAGCTTCTGGGGCGCAAGAACACGCCCGAGGAGGACGAGTATCTCGCCGGCGATGCACCCGACTTTGGGCAGGGGGCGTAACGACGTCTCGGTAGTTCTCGCCTCACACACACGCCAAGCCAGGGCGGGCGTGATTCTCGCCTGCCGAGGTCGCGACCGACTTGCCTGGGATTTCGACAGACCCCATAACCCGGGGAGACCGGACCGGCAGGTGAGCGGACATGACGAGCAAGACTGGCGCCGCTCAATCGGGCAGGTGCTGCCGAATAGCGGCGGCAATCTCATGCAGCTCCGACGCCTCTAACTGCACGCGGCGCCGCCGCTCTTCGTCTCCTGACACGTCATGGGGCGTTCCCTGAATGCGACCGGCGCTCTCGAAGACGGCGAGCTGTGGCGGTCCAATACCCCAGTCGCTTCCGGGCTGCCTCGGCACGACATGGTAATGGTAATGCGGTACTTCCTGACCGCTGTAGACGCCGTTGTTCTGAAAGGTCAGCACCCCGAGCGGCTGATACTTGCGAACCAGTGCAGTAGCAACACGTTTCGCCGCACCGACAATGGCCGCCGCTTCGTCGTCCGACAGATCCAGCAGCGTGGCGGCGTGACGGCGCGTGATCACACAGCACTGGCCGATCTCGTATTGCGAGGGATTGATCACCGTAATCGTGTGGACGGACTCGTCGATCACCGCCCATGTGGGGTCGCGCCCCGCCATACCCTCACAGAATTCACAGGGCTCTTGCTGTGGTAGTTCGATCATGCGCTTGAGAGTCCCGTTCCCAGGTCCCCGCCTGGCAGACTCGCGCGCGAGATCCTCAAGAATCGTTGCGTAAGCAGCAATGCCGCTACACCGAGGCCGATTACGAAGCCACCCCAGACGTAGTTGGGTGGCAACACCCACGTCACGGCCGCGAGATAAGCCAGCGGAAACGCCAGCATCCAGTACGCGAACGTATTGATCAGCATCGGCAAGCGGGTGTCCTTGTAGCCGCGCAGCGCGCCAGCCGCGCCAATCTGCACGCCGTCCGCGATCTGGAATATCGCCGCCATCAACAAGAGACTGATTGCGATGCCCTTCACGACGGGAACGGCCGTGTAAATACCGACAACCGCGTCCCGGAACACGAGCAGAAAGATCGCCGAGCACGCCATAAAGGCGCCACAGACGAAGATGCCGAACTTGCCGGCATAGCGAGCGCGCTCCGGACTTCCGCGGCCGAGTTCATGACCGACGCGCACGGTAATCGCCGAACTCAGCGCCAGCGGGATCATGAACATCGTGGCGGCGAAGTTGATCGCGATCTGATGCGCGGCCGTAATTTCTGTGCCTCGGGTACCCATGAGTACGGCGACGGCGTTGAACAGCCCGGCCTCGGCAGTGACCATCACCGCGATCGGTATTCCGAGCACCAGGACTTCCTTGAGTACTGCCGGCCGGGGCAAGGACAGCTTCGCGAATATCCTCAGCGGCCGGTAGGCCGGTCGCAGCAGCATGTAGATCCAGAGAATGATCGCGATCAGCCACATCGTGATCGCACTTGCATAGCCGCAGCCGACGGCTCCGAGCGCCGGCGCACCCAGATTGCCGTACATCAGCACCCAGTTGAGGAACACGTTGCACGTCAGGGCGAATATCGACGTGAACATGATCGGCCGCGTTTCACCGATCCCTTCCGTCGTGAACCGAAGCGCGAGGAAAATGAAGATTCCCGGCGCGCCCCAGGAAATCGCCTTGGTGTAGCCCACGGTCAGGCCGCGGAACTCGCTGTCCACGCCAATCAGATCGAGCAATGGCTGCACTAACTGGTGGGCCGCCAGCGTCACGGGGATGCCGAAGGCAACCGCCAGGTAGATGCCATGCCGGGTGTAACGGCCTATCAGTTCGGGATTGCCGGCACCGAAATGCCGCGCGGCGATCGGTGAGATCGCCATCATGATGCCGAGACCGATCGTGAACGCGAAAAACCAGACACTGCCGCCGACTGCGACGGCGGCCAGATTGACCGCACCCAGCCGCCCGGACATCACGGTGTCGGCGAACTGCATGCCGGCGAGCGACAGATTGTTCACGATCAACGGATACGACAGGCCAAGCAGCCTGACGATCTCGTTGCGCCATGACAGCGGGTGATGAGCCTGCGGCATTCGATGGGACGACGCGTCAAAGTGGGGCATTGATGATTACATGTCATTGCCGCCAACACAGCCCCTGTCAGCAAGGCCGCAAAGTTCGATTTGCCTGAGTGATGGTGTAAAGTGCTTCGCGTTCCGTAATTCCACGGGTTTGGAGACATCCATGCTGCACGACGGTCGAGCCATACGCGTTGCTATTGTTGGCGGTTCACGAATCCCTTTCTGCCGTTCGCATTCTGTCTACCGGCAGGCCTCGAATCAGGATCTGATGACGGCCGCGCTCAAGGGCGTCGTCGACAGGTTCGACCTCCGCGGCCAGAAACTCGGCGACGTCGCGCTCGGCGCGGTCATCAAGCATTCGAAGGACTGGAATCTCGCTCGAGAGTCCGTGATCGATTCCGGCCTGGCGCCGCAGACGCCCGCCGTCGACATGCAGCGTGCCTGCGGCACGAGTATCGAAGCGGCGATCATGATCGCCAACAAGATCGCGCTCGGTCAGATCGACGCGGGCATTGCAGGGGGTACGGACACCGTCAGCGACGCACCGATCGTCTTCAAGGACCAATTCCGTCGCATCCTGCTGGACTCCCATTCCGGTCGTTCTTTCATGGACAAGGTCAAGCCATGGTTCCGGCTCCGGCCGTCATATCTCGCCCCTCAGCTACCGGGCGTCGTCGAGCCGCGTACCGGTCTGTCGATGGGTGAGAGCATGGAGATCACGGCGCAGAAGTGGGAGATTCAGCGCGAACATCAGGATCAACTCGCTCTGTCCAGCCACGTGAAGGCCGCCGCCGCTTACGATGAGGGTTGGTACGAGGACCTTGTCGTTCCCTTCCAGGGCGCTGAGGAAGACAACAATATCCGCAGGGACTCGACCTACGAAAAGCTCGCGAAACTGAAGCCCGTGTTCGACAAGGGCGAAGACGCAACGATGACGGCGGGCAACTCGACACCGCTTACGGACGGGGCGGCAGCCGTATTGCTTGCCTCCGAAGACTGGGCGCGCATGAAGAACCTGCCCATACTCGCGTATCTGACCTTCGCGAAGGTCGCCGCAGTGAATTTCATCGACGACGAGGGCCTCCTGATGGCGCCGGCGTACGCCGTCTCGGACATGCTGAAACAGGCCGACGTGAGCCTGCAGGATTTCGACTTCTACGAGATCCACGAGGCATTCGCGGCGCAGACGATCGCGACGCTCAAAGCATGGCAGTCCGAACAGTTTTGCCGGACCCGGCTGGGCCGCAACGAAGCGATGGGGCCGATCGACCTGGCGAGGCTGAACGTCAAGGGCGGCAGCCTTGCGATCGGTCACCCGTTCGCCGCCACGGGCGCGAGGATCGTTGCGACGCTGGCCAAGATACTCAACGAACAAGGCACGGGACGCGGACTGATTTCGGTCTGCACCGCTGGCGGCATGGGCGTCTCGGCAATACTGGAGGCGGCGCCAGCCGTCACATAGCAGGCAGTGAGGTACCGCGACGATGGGTGAATTCAGCAACATACTCGACGCCATCGTTGCATTCCTCTGGCACGAATACGTGCTGTACGCGATCGTCGGCACCGGCATCCTGTTCACCATCTGGAGCGGCTTCTCGCAATACCGGGCGCTAACGCACGGCCCGGCCGTGGTGCGCGGCAGCTACGACGACCCCGACGACCCGGGCGCGATCAATCACTTCCAGGCGCTTGCCACCGCGCTGTCCGGCACCGTCGGGCTCGGCAACATCGGCGGTGTTGCGATCGCTATCGCGCTCGGTGGGCCGGGCGCCGTGTTCTGGATGTGGGTCATCGGCCTGCTCGGCATGGCCATCAAGCTCACCGAAGTCACGATGTCGATGCTGTACCGGAACACCGATGATCCCGATAACCCGCACGGCGGGCCGATGTGGGTCGCGGCGCGGGCACTGGAGAAGAAGAATCTGCCTCGGCTCGGCCGCACGATCGGGGTCATCTTCTGCCTCGCGATGATCACGTCTACCTTCACCGGCGGCAATATGTTCCAGGCCTGGAACATTAGCGAGATCACGCAGACCTACTATGGGGTACCGTCGTGGATTACCGGCATCATTCTCGCGGTCATCGTCGGCGTCGTCATCATCGGCGGCATCAAACGCATCGGCAAGTTCACCGGCACCTTCGTGCCGCTGATGGTCGTTGCGTACCTGCTCACTGGCTTCTGGGTGCTCTTTGCCAATATCGGCGAGGTACCGGAGATCTTAGGGCTTATCGTTACCTCGGCGTTCTCGACGTCCGCGGTGTCCGGCGCCTTCGTCGGCGGCACCGTCTTCTTCGCATTCCAGGTTGGTATGCAGCGCGCGATCTTCTCGAACGAGGCCGGGCAGGGCTCTTCGGCGATGGTGCATGCCGCGGCGAAGACGGACGAACCCGTCCGCGAGGGCATCGTCGCAGGCCTCGAGCCCTTTATCGACACAATCGTCGTCTGTACCTTCACGGCGCTGATTATTCTGTCCACAGGCATATGGAACCGCGCTCCGGACATTCCATTCGACGAGGTACCGACGTTCGCGGCGAGTGAATCGGAGTGGACGCTCGACGATATGCCGATTGACGGGGACGATTGGTTCGTTGGCGATGGCGCGTTCATCATCGTAGCCGCAGATGACAACCCCGACACCGGCAATAATCTGCACAAGGTGACGGGGGTGGTGACCGATATCGAGTCCGGCCTGGCGATCGTCTGGGGCCCGATCGAGAGCGACACGGAGCCAGTCGCGCAAGGCAGCGGCTACTACCGCAATTACATCGGCGCGACGCTGACAGCCAAGGCCTTCGACTCGGTGACGCCGGGACTCGGCAAGTGGGTCGTCACGATCGCCACGTGGCTGTTCGGCCTGTCGACGATGGTCGCGTGGTGCTACTACGGCGAGCAGGGCGTCGTGTTCATGGCTGGCGAGCGCGGTGTGATCTATTACAAGCTCGTCTACTGCCTGCTGATCGTCGTGGCTTCACTCGGACTCGTGAAGAGTGAGGAGGACCTCAACAACGTCATCAGCATCGGTACCGGCGTCATCATGTTCGCCAACATCCCGATCATCTGGATGTTCGGTTATCAGGCTATGAAGGCGTACAAGAACTACATCGCGCGCCTGAAGACCGGCCGTATGGGGCCGGATCATCCGCCGCCACACCTGGACGATTTGCTCTCCGGCCGGGACGTCGAATAGCCGCAGCTGGCCTTTACGGCACCACGAAGTCGACGATCGTCGTCTCACCCTCGGCGATCAGGACGCCGCTGGCTACCTGTGCGAAAACGATCTCGTTCTCAGCCTCGGGATCGTCAAGCGACGCATCGCAGGTAAAGGCCGCCATGTACTCTCCGACCGAAAGAAAGGTCACTCGGTAGCGATAGACGTCGTTCATATCGCGACTGACGTTTGCCGTCACGATTGGATCGGACTCCGCACCGCGGATATCGGCAGGTTCGGTCACGTCGTTTGGATATAGGTACACAGCATTACCTGTGTCGGCGACGACGTCATTACTGCAGTCCTGATTCTCGACAAGGGTGGCATCGACCGTCCCCTCGAGCGATCCGTAGGAAGACATGTCCGTGACTCGTAGCGCGGGCCGCAGGTGCAGGCCGGGCTGACCCGGCGGATTGCTCAGCGCTTGTCGCAGATCCCAGTCGACCACGATATTCGTCGACTGATCGGCCGTTACCGTGAACCCGCTTACCAGCTTGAGGCCCGACTGGGAGCCACTTGGCACTCTGAGTTCAACCTGCTGCTGCGTATCGCTGAGTATCGCCCAGGAGTCGAATACGTTGTCGAACTCAGCATCAACGGCAAGCCTGATCCAGTTATACCGCCCGACAGGAACAACGGTGTCTCCCAGTAATTCGGCAGTGTTGCCGTTCTGCAGCGTCAGTAGATCGATGTCGAGGGGCGCATCGAAGACGATCTCAATCTCGTCGCCCGACTGCGGCTTGAGCGTGACGCCCGAAAATCTGACGTTGACGACATCGACGTTGTCGACGGCTGCATCCGTAATCGCAATCGCCAGGATTCCGGTCCTATCCACCTCGGGCCCGGCCCCGCCACCGCTGCCGCATGCAGCCAGCAGTCCGGCGACGATCAACCCAATAAGAATGTTCTTCATTATTTTTCACCGGCTTGCAGCACTGGCAGTGCACCGCAAACTACTGGCAACTCCTTCACATAATGCCGCCACACCGGCAGCAAATACCGCCACTGCCATCGCGGCGTTATTGTCGCACAGTTGGCGCGCGGCTAGGCGGCGTCATCCTTGTGTCGCTGCCGGAACTGACGCTGCATCTTGTCCAGCGCTTTGTCGATGTGTTCCTTGGCTTGTCTGGTGACGCCACCTTTGCGGTACTCGTCGATGACGAACGATTCCATGCGGCCGACGATATCGTCGATATTGTGCTCGTTGGCCATCTCGCCCTCGGCGAGACCCTCGGGTGAGTTACGCGAGGCCGCGAACAGGTCGATCCAGCGTTCGGTCCGCTTGCCGAAGCCGACGAGCCTGTAGAACTGCGGACCGGGCCTACCGTTCTCGCCGCCAAACAGGCTGATGATGGCCGCAATCAGAGATGCCGGCACCAGTACGAGGTCTCTGAGGCCATCGACGATGAGTTTGACCTGCAGCACGGCCGCATCCCGGACCAGCGTCCAGCGATCCGGAGGGGGCACGTTGTCGGGCAGGTTTTGCTCCATCGTCGGTCCTGTAAATGCCTTAGAAGACAAGGGATTATACTCGGGGGCTGTGGCGTATAAAGGCGCTTTCCAGTAATCTTCCGGCTCACCAACCGGTCCGGGTATCTATGCCGTCGTTTCAGTCATCGCCGCCCTACTCGCACGGCGACGCCGATACTCTCGGTGTGCTGCTCGTCAACCTCGGCACCCCGGATGCGCCGACGGCGTCCGCCGTGCGCCGTTATCTGGCCGAATTTCTCTGGGATCCGCGAGTCGTGGAGCTGCCGAGACCGCTCTGGTGGCTGATTCTGAACCTCGCGATTCTTCCATTCCGGCCGAGCCGCTCCGCGAGGGCCTACTCGGAAATCTGGACCGACGACGGATCGCCGCTTTTGCTCCATTGCCAGAATCTGAAGGCGGAGATCAGCACGCATCTGACGTCGCGGTTCCCGGGCAACGTACACGTGGCACTCGGCATGTCCTACGGTAACCCGTCGATCGCGAGCGCGCTCGACGAGCTGCATGCCGCCGGCGCCCGTCGACTGGTCGTTCTGCCTCTGTACCCGCAGTACTCGGGTACGACGACGGCGTCGGTATTCGATGCGATAACAAACGCATTGAGTCGGCGTCGCTGGGTGCCGGAGTTCCGCTTCATCAATCACTATCACGATGCTCCCGGTTACATTTCGGCAATTGCCGACGGCATCCGCGAGCATCGCGACGCAAAAGGAGCAGGTGACAAGCTGTTGTTCTCCTTCCATGGAGTTCCGCGGCAGACTTTGCTCGACGGCGACCCCTATCACTGCCAGTGTCAGAAGACCGCACGGCTGGTTGCTGAGACGCTCCGGCTGGGTGACGACGAATGGATGATCACGTTCCAGTCGCGCGTCGGCCGAGCCGAATGGTTGCGGCCGTATACGGACGAGACGATTGCACAGCTCGGCAAGGACGGACTCGGCCGGCTCGACGTCGTATGTCCGGGCTTCTCGGTCGACTGTCTCGAAACGCTCGAAGAGATCGCGTTACAGAACGGTGAACTCTTCCGCGACTCCGGCGGCGGCGAGATTAGCTACATCCCGTGCCTCAACGCGCGCGACGACCATGTGAAGCTACTTAGCCGGCTGATCGAGAAGCACTGTCAGGGCTGGCCCGAGGTCTCACCGGACTGGCAGGACGATACGGCCGAACGAAAGAAATCACGCGAACGCGCGCTCGCCCTCGGTGCGGCTCAATGAGCGGTATCGGGCGGTTCCTGGAGTTCAGTGTCAGGACGCCCGATATTCTGGAATCGCTGAGCTTCTACAAGCTACTCGGCTTCAGAGAGATGGAAAGCGGCGACATGTGGTCGCACAAATACGCCGTCGTCAGCGACGGTGTTCTCAGCATTGGCATCCATGAACGTGAGTTCGAAGCGCCGGCGGTAACCTTCGTGCAACCAGACCTCGCACGTCACGCACGTTCGATGACCGATCACGGTTTCGACTTCTCCGTGATGCGACTCGACGAGGATGTCTTTAATGAACTGCATCTCTCGGATCGCGATGGACATGCCATCATGATGCTCGAGGCGCGCACCTTCCATGCGGATGACGAAGACGATAACGATTCAATCTGCGGCACATGGTTCGAACTCACGCTACCTGTTCGTGACGCGATGCGCTCGGCGCGTTTCTGGGCGCCGATCGCGCCTGTGGTGTTGGACATGCGTGAAGACCCAACGATGCACATGCGCTTCGACGCCGGTGGTATCGCACTCGGGCTTTCGGAGAGCATTGCGCTGCAAGGCCCTTCACTGTGCTTCAAATGCTCCGACCGCAAGGCGGTCAAGAAATTCTGCGAACGCTACGGCGTCGCGACGGAGAAATTCCCTGGCTTCGAGGGCGCGTTCCGTGCGATTCGCGCACCAGAGGGTACGCGTCTGTACCTCTTCGATGAGGACTTTCTCGGCGAAGGCATCGAAGTAGACGAGTCAGACGACATTACCGAGTTTCCTGGATTGAAATGAGCGAGAAGGGCATAAGAACCCGCGCGATTCACGCCGGCGAGCCCCACGGCGCGGGCAACAGACCTTCAGCTCCCGACCTCGTCATGTCGAGCACCTTCGTCGTTGACGAAGAGGTCAGCTTCTCCGCCAACAACCTCGATGCCGATACGCCTTACGTTTACACGCGCTGGGGCAACCCGACGACCGACGCGTTGGAGGCCAACCTGGCGAACCTGGAGAACGCCGAGGCCTGCATCGCGTTTGCGTCGGGCATGGCGGCAACGACGGCGATTCTGCTCAACCACCTGAGCCAGGGCGATCACCTCATCGTCCAGAATACGAACTACCCGGGGACCGCGGAATTCGCGCGCGACACGTTGTCGCGATTCGGAGTTTCGACCTCGGCGGTGGACACGACGGACGTCGAAGCCGTTCGCAACGCCGTGCGCGACCAGACGAAGATGATCTGGATCGAGACGCCCTCGAACCCGTTGCTGCGAGTTGTGGATATTGCGGCGATCTCCGAGGTCGCGAAGCAGTGCGGCGCGCTGCTCGTGGTCGACTCCACATTCGCCTCGCCGATAGCCACCAGACCGATTGACCTCGGTGCCGATCTCGTCATGCACTCGCTAACGAAGTACATCGGCGGGCACGGCGACGCGATGGGTGGTTCGGTTTGTGGCTCGCAGGCGCTGCTGGGGCCGCTGAGATCAGAAGGCCTGAGTCACTACGGAGGCGTAATCAGTCCATTCAACGCATGGCTGATCCTGCGCGGAATCGCGACGCTGCCGCTACGCATGCAGGCGCACGAACAGAACGCCATGGCGGTGGCGGAGTTTCTCGAAGGGCACGCCAAAGTAGAGCAAGTGCTCTACCCGGGGCTGGAGTCGCATCCGCAGCACGCGCTGGCGAAACGGCAGATGGACAACTATTCGGGAATGATCTCGTTCCGGGCGGCTGACCCGAAGCCGTTGGCGGAGCGCATGATGGCAGAGCTCGAGGTCATCCATTACGCGGTGTCGCTCGGCCATCACCGCAGCCTGATCTACCTGATGCAGACCGGCGACCTGGTCGATACTTCTTACCAGCTCAAGGGCGAGGAGCGCGACAAGTACCTGGATGTCGCAGGCGAAGGCCTGTTCCGTTTCTCGATAGGTATTGAAGACCCGGCCGATCTGATCGCGGACCTCGATCGGGTCCTTCAATAAGCCTGGGGCATTAGCGGGTGGGTTCAGCATGACCAGCAGCACTGAGCAGAGACAACGTACCGTCCTGGGTTCGCATTTGCAGCGCACAGGCATATCGATCCTGATTGCACTCGGCATCGTCGCTTTGTCCGGGTGTGATGCAGAGCTGTCTGCGTGGACACAAGCGGAGCAGGATGGCTCGGTTGCCGCGTATGAGTACTATCTGAGCCGTTTCCCTGATTCGGATCGTGCCGAAGAAGCGACTGCTCGCATCGTGTCACTGCAATGGGAAGCGGCGGTCGGTGAGGCGCTCGAGGCATCAGCCGCCGAGCAGTCCGAAACGCTCAGTGTGGGTCAGCTGCTCGCGCTTCACTACGACGGGTCGGCCGGGGCGCCGTTACCGGACCTGCAGCGCGCGCAGGCACTGTCGGTATTGGCCGATGCCTTGATCGCGACGAATTCCGGGGCGCTCTCTATTGAATCGTATAGAGCCGAATCAGGGCCGCCGCAGGTGCTGGCGCCAACCAGCCTAAGTATTCAGGGGACGTTGCGGACGCGCGAGGGAGAATGTACCGCGACCCTGGAGACGGTTTACGCCGGTTTTGCGGATGCAAATCTGATCGGGATCTCTGGCTGTATATTCCTGCGCGGCAGACCCGAGCCGGATGCGGAAGTTCGAGTTAACGTGCGCGGCGCTTATGGGGTGAGCCAGGAAGAGGACTTCTTACGCATTTGGATGAATCGCGAGGGCCAGGAGTTCTTGCTGCTTCAAGATCTGAATAACTTCGGGAACATGGAAGCCGCGTGGCCGTCCGGCGAAGGCACGCTAATCGAGTTTTCCGGGAGCGTCCAGGACTTCGTCCCCGGCTGGCGCATAGAGGGTGATCCCGAGAATCCGCTTGTCTTTGTGCTTCTTTCGGACCGGGGTCTGACCTATGTGACTGGTGCTGGAACCGTATACAACGAGGACGATTCCGTGGCGCTCTTTCCGTAGCCCTAGGTTGGACCGGCGTTTCCTGGTGAGGATAGTGGACCCGGCCGGTCTCATCGAAGATCTCGACCGGATCCTGAACTAGTCTCTTCTATTCTTCGTCCGGCTCGCCGATCCAATCGGCCACCTGCTCCGAGATCTGACCTCGATCGCCGACGACGATCAGCGTCATGTCTTCCTCGCGCAGATAGGTGTCGACCGTGTCCGAGATGTCCTCGGGCGTGAGCGCGTAGACGCTGCTGACGTAATTCGTCAGGTATTCGTCGGGCAGCTCGTGCAGATCCAGATAGCTGAGCACGTTGATAATTCCGTTACGCGTCGAGTTCTGCAGCACGAAGATGCCTGCTGCGTAGTTCTTGATGCCGTCGAGCTCCTCGTCGGACGGCGGCGTGGTCGAAAGCGTCTCGATCTCGTTCATGATTTCCTGAATCGCGGGACCGGTGACATCGGTCGTCACGGCCGCGATCTGCGCCCAGAATCCATCCTGGTAACGCACCGAGATCGTGCTGAACGGCGAATACGTATAGCCCTTGTCCTCGCGGATATTGCGGGTGATGCGAGACGCGAACGAGCCGCCGAGCAAGGTGTTGCTGACTTGCAGCGCGATCCAGTCGTCGTCGCCGGGATGCAAAACGGGCAGGCCGAGATAGACGTTCGACTGAACGGCGTCGGGTCGATCGATAACGCCAACCGACACCTTGCCCTCAGCGGGCGTCGGCGGGTTGATAAGCACTTCCGGCCCGGCGTCCCAGTCACCGAATGCCGCTTCGATCGCACTCCGCGTTGCTGAGGCATCGAACATGCCTGCAACATAGATGTGCGTGCGCTGTGCGCCGAAGTTGTCTTCGTAGAAGCCCTGCGCGTCCTCCAGCGTGTAGCCGGAAAGCTGTTCTTCCGTCGGGAACGAGCGGCCGTAAGGGTGATCGCCGTAGATCGCCGCGCGGAACGCTGACGCCGCCATCTGCTGCGGCTGCGTCTGCGCGACGCTCACCTGGCGGAGCCGATCGCGACGCAGGCGTTCGAGTTCGCTCTCGGGATACGCCGGGTTGCGGGTGATATCCGCGAGCAGCCCGACCAGGTCTGGAACGAAGTCGGTCAGCGCCTGGCCGCCGATGTTCGTCTGGTCCTCGCCGACGGCGACGAACACAGAACCACCCATCGCGGCGGCTTCGCGAGCGATGTCCTCGCTGGATCGTGTCGCGGTGCCCTCGAGCAGGAAGTCGCCCGACAGATCCGCCAGCCACGTCTGCTCACTCTCGTTGAGGTTTCCGGAACGGACGACGACGGCTACCGAAGCCTTCGGCACATTGCCGAACTCGACCATCGTCACCTGCATTCCGTTGTCCAGTTCAAACGTAACCGGCTCGGGCAGCGTGAAGTCCTTTGGCGTTCCGCCCGGTGGTGGCGTTTCCCGATCCTGGGAAATGGCGGTTCCCGCGACGATTACGAGCGCTGCTGTCAGCGCCAGTGTTTTGAATTTAGTCATTGCTGGCCACCTCCGTTTCTGCAGCGCCCGCTTCGAGCACGAGTATCGTGCGATTGGTCGACCGCAGGTACTCGCGGGCGGTTTGCTGAATCATCTCGGGTGTGACCGCCATGATCTCCGCTTCGAAGCGATTGATCTGCTCCGGGTCGTCGTCGAACAACGCCAACGATGCGAGCAGGTCCGCGCGACCAAAACCGAAAGCAGCGTTGATAGCGTCGTAGTAGGCAGAACGCCATTTGATCTTGGCGCGCTCGAGTGTCTCGGCGTCGACTGGATTCTCCACAACCGAGTCGATGACGTCGTCGATAATTCCGGCGATGCGCTCTTCGTCGACATCGGTGTCGTGTATGAGCGAACCCTGCCACAGCATCGGTCCGGAATAGTTGAGCATGTTGCCCAGAAGGGCGTTGATGCCGCCGCTGACGTCGCTGGTCACCCCCTCTTCCTTGACCAGTGCCTGATAGAGCAGGCTGTCCTCACCCTGGATCAGGATCTGATCGAGCAGCCCCATCGCATACCATTCCGGCGTCAGCCGGTCGGGCACGTGATAGGCGAACGCGAAGCCGGGCCTCGGCGCGAGAGGATCCAATCGACTCGCGCGCTTCTCTTCCTCCTGCCGCGGTTCGGTGATGTCCGGCAGAACGATCTCTTCGGCCGAGGCCGGGATGTCGCCGAAGTACTGTTCTACGAAGGTCAGAGCCTCGTCGTAGTCGAAGTCGCCGACGATCGCGATTGCCGCGTTGTTCGGTGCATAGAACTGCTGGAAGAAGCTGGCCACATCGTCGAGTGTCGCCGCATCGAGATCCTCGAGATCGCCGTAGAAGTTGTGTGCGTTGTACCAATTCTCGTTGGCGTACTGCGGCATGTCGAGCCATGGGAATCCGCCGTAAGGCGTATTCAGCACGTTCACGCGGACTTCGTTCTTGACGACGCCCTGCTGGTTGATGAGGTTCTCTTCGGTGATGTCGAGGCTCCGCATGCGGTCCGCCTCGGCCCAGAGCATCGTCTCGAGCTTGTGGGCCGGCACGATCTCGAAGTAGTTCGTGTAGTCGAAGCGGGTGGAGCCGTTCAGAACGCCACCGTTGCTCTGCACCAGCTGCACGAATTCCATCTTCCCGAGGTTGCCCGAGCCCTGGAACATCATGTGTTCGAACAGGTGCGCGAAGCCGGTACGGTCGCGCGGCTCGATGCGAAATCCGATGTTGTAGTACACCGCCACGGTGACCACCGGCGCCGTCATGTCCTGTGACAGGATGACTTTCAGGCCGTTATCGAGCGTCTCGTAGCGGACCGGAACCTGGAAGCCGGCCTGCGATTCGACCACGTCTGTTGCCGTCTCGGTGTGTGTGTCCGGCTGGCAGCCAGACAGCCCAAAAATGACCATAAATGCGACAAAAACCGCATATACGTTCTTCATAGCGTCTACCCATTGCCAATTTTGGAGAATCGGCGCATCATTTAATAATTAGTACGAGCGGACAATTACGTTCGCCGGGAACCTCTCAATTTTCCCGGTTTGCCGCCGATAGAGACTGCGCAGTCAATTGCATTCCACGGATGATGTCAATAAACAACGCCAAGTACACGACGCCTGAACGCGAGTCCCGAGAAAGCCGGGACGATCGGCTGCGTGAGATCATCCTCGAAACCAGCAAGATCCCCGAGGCTGTCGCCGTATCCGAATTTACGCGTGTCGACGAGCGTGTCTTCGACGACGCGTTGTTCCGCATCCTGACTGACCGTCATCCCGGCGCCAGCATCGCGGCAACCAGCCCGCGCATCATTGAACGTCGCGCCGACGCACTGTACCCGTACGTCGGCCGCACGCTGACCTGCATTCTCATTTCCCTCCCGGGCGTACGTTATACGGTGGAGATAGACCCACTGGATAAGAAGGTAGTTCACTGGGAGTGGCATCCGGTCTGACAGGCTGCGAAGCAGTCTTCAGCCAACACGACGCCCCTTTCCCTGTTGGAGCCCGCCTTGCGGGCGATCGAGTCTGATAGTCTGCTTCTGACCTGAAGCGGCCGGTCGGGGAAGTCATGACTCTCTGCAGGATTCTTCTATTCTTTCTCTCCTTTGTTCTCTGCACCGGGCCGGTCTACGCCGAGGAGTCAGGCGATATGGCGGAGCAATTTGATGAAGATCGTTGGACTATTGCCCGGGGAGAACTCGACGGCCGGCTCACATGGTTGCGGATTCAGCGTGACGTAGAGCACTCAGTTAGGGACTCGAACCCCCATCGCCTGGTCATTCGCTGGGAATACCAGGACGACGGCGATGACGGAATGCCATCGTTTGCGCTCAAGGAGAGATTTCGTGCCCTTGAGGAGGCACTGATTCATTCAATCCATACGGACGATACGGGCGTGCTTGCTCTCGTGCTGACGTCGGCCGGAAGTCGCGAGTGGCACGTTCACTTTGCAGACGCAGAGGCGGCTCAAGAAAGCGTGAACAGTGCATTCGCCGAGTTGCCCGATATGCCGATTTCGCTCACTGGAAAATTCGACCCGGACTGGAGCGAGTACAACTATTTCAGCTCGACCCTTGCGGATGACTGACTACTAGCGGGCGGCCGTTGGTAGCCGAAAGCTGTCACCGTTGATCGCCCGCATGCGTTTGTCCCCGGAGGGTAGCGGGCTCCTACAGCCAGGTTTTCACCGGCCGGCTAGACCTTGGCGACCAGGCCCCGCAGCAAGCCCATCGAGCGGCCGAGATAGCCGCTGCCGAACAGATTCAAATGATTCAGCACGTGGTAGAGCTGATACAGATCGTTGCGGGCCGCGTGGCCTGGCTCCAACGGCCATGCCTCTTCATATGCCGCGTAGAAACCCGATCCGAAGCCACCGAACAAGCGTGTCATCGCAAGATCGGACTCCCGATCGCCGTAGTAGACCGCCGGATCGAAGATGACGGGCTCTCCGTCCATCGCAGCGTGGTTGCCGCTCCAGAGATCGCCGTGCAGCAGGGAAGGCACCGGCTGGTAGCCGTCGAAAAGTCCGTCGAGACTGCTCGCGAGATCGTTGCCGAGCGCCTGCAACTCGCCCCGATAGCCGTTTTCTGCCGCAAGTTCGAGCTGAAACAGGAGCCGATGCTCGCGAAAGAACGCGATCCAGTCGTCATTCCAGGGGTTCTTCTGTGGCGTCAGGCCAATCGTGTTGTCCCGGTGCCACCCATGCCGATCGGCGGTATGCCGGTGCATGGCCGCGAGCCGCTCGCCGAGCATCCGGTCGACGGCATCACTGGATCGCCCGATACTCAGTCGCTCCATCTCGATGAATGCCTGCCCTTCGGCGATTCCGACCTTGAACACTTCGGGTACGCGAATCGTTTTGCTCGCCTCGATCTCGCGAAGCCCTTCTGCTTCGGCCTCGAACATGTCGAGTGCTGACGGCGGCCCTACTTTGACGAACGAGCTATTGCTCATCTTCAGTGGCGATAGATATCCGATATGCGCTCAGCCTGCCGCCTGAGCGCCGTGCCGATATCGGCCTCGTCGAACAACGCGAAAATGGCGCCGAGGTCCGGTGCTCCCGGCGTTAGTGACGCTTCCATGTCATCGATGGGCGCGTCGCAGGCGATGCCGGTTAGTTTTCGCGCGAGTACGGCGGAGTCGCGGTGCGTTTCGAGTTTCGCACCGAGCGTTTTCGCACCTCGCACACTGACTTCATGCACCTTGTCGAGATTGTCGTAAATCTCGTCGAGCGTACCGAAGTGATTCAGCAGCGCCTCGGCCGTCTTCTTGCCGACGCCGGGTACGCCGGGAATATTGTCCACGCTGTCGCCGGCGAGCGCCAAAAAGTCGGCAATCTGCTCGGGCCAGACGCCGAAGACGTCCGGCACCTCCTCGTAGCCGATCTTTCCCTTGCCCGCGAAATCCCAGAAGACGTCCTCTCGCGTCAGTAGCTGAGCCAGGTCTTTGTCTCGGGTGACGATGGTCGATGACCGCCCCTGCGCGCGGCCGTGTTCGACCAGAGTGCCGATGAGGTCATCGGCTTCGTATGCCGGATGCGAGACTTCCATTAGACCGAGAGATCGAGAGAACCGGCGGCACTGCGCGAACTGCCGCTTGAGTTCGGCCGGAGCCGGATCCCGGTTCGCCTTGTATTCCGGATAGATCGTCGTGCGAAATGACGTCGTGAGACTCTCGTCGAAGGCGACGGCAATGCGCTCCGGCGTTACCTGCTCCATGAAATCGCCGAGGAACCGAGCGAAACCGTACAAGGCGTTTACGGGATTGCCTTCCTTGTCGGTCATATCGTCCGGCATCGAATAGTAGGCGCGGAAAATGTAGACGCTGGCGTCGATGAGGTACTGCATCGTTCCAGTATACCTGGGCACGTGAGATATATATTCCATCGGGAGGCGCGCGAATCCCCGGTAATCGCCGGCCGATGCTCGCGCCGCGCTGCGCGCGAGATCGTCCGCGACCTCACCTCGTTGATTGCTGCATGTGCTTGCGGTGTCGAGATACGCGGCCTTGCTCCGCTTGGTCACCGCTGAGAGGCGTATAATCGGCGGCGCGCTGCCGTGAGGCAGCCGCCAGAACAAGCAACAAGAGGAGAACCCGATGACTCCCGAACTCAAGTACCTCGCATGGGTAGCCACCTTCACCGCCATCATGTGGATGCCGTACATCCTGAACACGATCACGGTCCGCGGCCTGGCGGATGCGGTCGGTTATCCGAAGGACCCGGCACCACTCTCGCCGTGGGCGGCGAATATGAAAGCGGCACATGCGAATGCCGTCGAGAATCTGGTGGTCTTCGCGACGCTGGTGCTGATAGCGAAGGCGGCCGGTGTCAGCAATGACACGACCGTGGCCGCTACTCAAGTGTATTTCTGGGCGCGCGTCGTGCACTTCCTGTCGTACACGGCACGCATTCCCTGGATCAGAACGCTTTCGTTCGTCGCAGGCTTTGGCTGCCAGGCAGCAATCGCCTGGCAGCTACTCGCCTGACGAGGCTTCGCTCTGCACCTCAGTCGCTGCTCGCCAGCAGCGCTGCAGTGCCGACTTGCCGGTTGTGGCGGACCTCGTCGCCGTGACGGTTCTGCCGCAGTGCACGCGTCACGTCCACCGTAGCACCGTCCGCGTCACCGCGAAGCCAGCGCAGGACGGCGCGGTTAGAGAATGCCATGGCAAGCGCTTCGCGATTGCTATGGCCGTGCGGATTCATGCCCGTCGTTATCGGCAACTGCGCGAGCTCCACAGCCTTGTCACAGGCCTCGCCGGCCGCATCGAGTTCGCGGCTGGCAATCAGCGCAGCGCACAGTACCGTGCTGGCCGGCGACTGTTCGCTGCGCCGGTTCGCGCCGGTGGCGGTTTCCGCGGCATCGTCAAAACGGCTGTCGAGCATTGCCTCGGCGCCGGGCGCGTCATCGTCGATGAGCAGGATGAAGCCGGCCTCGGTTGTCTCTTCCGCCTGCACCCCGGCGATGGGCACGCAGCACAACAGTGCAATAAGAAGAATTCGTGTGATGGTCATGATGGACTCCAGGTTGGGGAACAGCAGGAGTCAGGTTAGAGACACGTAAGCAAAGTCTCTCGTCGGATATGAAAGATGCCGACCGATATCGAAATGAGACAGTGCTTTTCAGAATCGACTGGTTGTACGGCTCAGTTTTGACGCAGTTGCGTAACAACCTGCGGTGGCTTGAGCTGCTCCCGCCGATAGTCGCTCGGCGTCATGTCGGTCGCTTCGCGAAAAGCACGGTTGAACGGGGGTAAGGACGCGAAGCCGGCATCGAGTGCGATGGTGAGTATCTGCACGCGTGCTTCTTTCGGATCGGCAAGGCGCTGTCGGGCCTCGTCGATGCGATAGCCGTTGAGGAACGCCGAGAAGTTCTTGTACCCGAGTCGCGTGTTGATGAGCGCTCGCAGTTGGTGCTCGGGCAAGCCGAGTTCCTCAGCGAGTTGCCGTATCGTCAGCCCCGTGCGGGCATAGGCGCGATTCTCCATGGCCGCGAGTAATGCGTTATGCATTTCCTGCTCGGCGAGATCGAGTCCGGGCTCCTCGACCGGCGGCGGTGATCGCTCGTCGGGCAGCAGGTCGGCCGGACGGGTCAGTAATGGCACCGAGATCGCGAGATAGACGGCCGTGATCAGCAGCGTATTTGTGATCGGTACCCAACCGGGTACGGTCTGGCCAACGAAGACCAGCTCCATCACCAGGATGTAAGCTGCCACTAGCGAGATGCAGGAGACGAAGCAGAACCGGAAGACCCGGCGCGACTCCGACAGGTCGTCGAAGACGCCGCGAACGACCGAATAGATGGCGTGCAGCACGACGAACAGAGAGAAACCGATCGACGCGGCACGGATGAGCACGGGAACCTGGCCAGTGACAATATCGAGCGTGCACATCGTGGCTGTCGCAAGCGGAAACAGCACCATGATCCATCTCGACGGTCGTTCGAATTCGAACAGGATGTTGGCGCAGGCCCAGACCAGATAGGGCGCGGCGGTAGCCAGCAGGAAGAACGGTACCTCGGCGAACGGCATCGCCGCCGTGAGCACGGCTGAAGACTTGACCAGGTAGGCCGCGATGCTCGTTTGCAGCAGGACGAGCGGTATCGACACCGCCCGCGGTCCGCGGGCGACAAGTACCATCGAGATCATGACGATCTGACCGATCACCATGAGCCGTATTGCAGTGTCCAGAGTTTCCATAGGCCTGTGAGCGTCATAGTGACAGATTCGCCGTCCCTGACGCTTGTCGGTTTCAAAAAATGCTGCTCAGATTCGAAAGAATCTTCTCGATTCCGAAAATTCGGTGCAGCACGGCTATGATCAACCGACTGGAGAAACCGAAGTGAATTCCGATAGAAGCATCGAAATCCGTGAACTCGAACCCGGCGACTTGAAGACTTTCGAGGCGCTCATGTCGATGTTCGGCGCGGCTTTCGGGGAATCCGAGATCTACACTGAATCACGGCCGAATCCCGGCTACGTCCAGCGTCTGCTTCGCAACGAGAGCTTTATCGCCCTCGTCGCAAGCGACGGCGATGACGTCGTCGGCGGCCTCGCAGCCTATGAGTTGCCGAAGTTCGAGCAGGCGCGCAGCGAGATTTACATCTATGATCTTGCGGTCGCCGAATCACATCGGCGGCAGGGCATCGCGACAGCCTTGATTCGAAGAATAAAGGCTGTCGGCGCCGATCGTGGCGCCTGGGTAGTCTTCGTGCAAGCCGACCGCGGCGACACGCCGGCGATCGAACTCTACTCGAAGCTCGGCGTGCGGGAAGATGTGCTGCACTTCGACATCGCAATTGACGAATGACGACGGTCGCCGGAATGAGATAATCGCCCCGTGGAACCCAGCGAAGAACAAGCCGCGTCGGTGACAGAACTCCTCGAGCTGATCCGCTCGATGGTCGATGACGACGATCTGTCGATTCACGAGTTCGCGACTCTCGACCGCTGGTTGGCCTCGAACCAGCACATCGCCGAGCTATGGCCGGCGAATGTCATCGCCGAGGGCGTGCATCACGTGAGCGCCGACGATCTCGTCGAGCAGCATGAGCTCGACGCAATGTGCGCCCTTCTCCGACAAATCGCCGGCAGTTAGTCGTGGAAGTGCGTGTCGATTACCTGATCACCTGAAAACAGGTGACCGGTCAGCCGCGCGTGCAGCGGGCTCGAGCGCGGGATGTGCGCGAGCAGATATTGCATCTGGTCGGCGAGCACGCGCCGGCCTTTAAGGTAGATGTACTCGGCGTAGGTCGGCGTGAACGGCACGGCGATTAGCTGCATCGCGGCCTGTTCCGGTGTGCGTCCGCCCTTGTAATTGTTGCATCGGCGGCAGGCCGTCGCGACATTGTTCCAGCGATCTCGACCGCCTTGTGAGATCGGCGTGATGTGATAGCGCGTCAGGTCACGGGTCGGGAAGCTCATCGCACAGTACAGACACAGGTTGCCGTCGCGCTTGAACAGGGTTCGATTGTTGAGCGGCGGCACATACTTGTCGCGGTTGCGGGACAAGCTTTGACTCGTACCGTGGGTTGCGATGATGGAGTTGACGGCGATCTTGCTGCGGCAGCCGGAGAAGGAACTGTAGCCGCCGTGGACCGTG
>CALZMR010000003.1 GCA_945788575.1 uncultured Woeseiaceae bacterium | reverse complement strand
GACGGCGAAGACGAGGCGCGCGCCGTACTCGTGGGATTCCTCGAGGCCTGAGTCCGGGCGAAAGAAAATGACCGCGGCCGTTGCGGGCTTGTAGCGAAGCCGCCTGGCCCGACGTAGCAAGAATCTTCAGTATGGGCGGGTGACGGCGAAGCCAAACGGGCAAAAAATTGACCCCCCTCTGTGCGGGTGACAGAGGGGGGTCCGAGAAGCAACCGGCTTGGGGTAACCGGGTTGCCCGCCTGCTTAGGGAGGTAAACAGGCGAGTGACTAATGCACTCAGGAATTGAGATTGCAGAACGCCGATTAAGTTCCGCGTCATAGATAACCATCTGAAAAATCAGTGCTTATCTAATGCGCTTCGTCCCAGTTGTGACCAACTCCAACGTCCACTGAAAGCTGCGTCGCAAGTTCCGCCGCACCTTCCATCAGATTGACGACCAGTTCCCTGAGCGGCTCGACCGAACCGTCGGCGACTTCGAAGACGAGTTCGTCGTGCACCTGCATGATCATTCGGGCATCGAGCTTCTCAGCGGCGAGACTTTCCTGCACTCGGATCATCGCCCGCTTGATGATGTCCGCCGCGGTTCCCTGCATCGGCGCGTTGATTGCGCTGCGTTCCGCATACTGGCGCCGCTGCACGTTCTTCGCGTTGATCTCCGGCAGATACAGCCGGCGACCGAATACCGTCTCGACATAACCATTGGCACGGGCCTGCTCGCGGATGCCGTCCATATAGGCTTTGACGCCCGGATAGCGATCGAAATACAGGTCAACGTACTCCTGAGCCTCGCCGCGGCTAATGTCGAGTTGCTTCGCCAGGCCGAATGCCGACATGCCGTACATAAGTCCGAAGTTGATGGCCTTGGCCGACCTGCGCTGATCGGCGCTGACGTCGTCGAGCGAGGCCCCGAAGACCTCGGCCGCGGTCGCACGGTGCACGTCCTGGCCCGCGGCGAAGGCACCCAGCAGCCCTTCGTCGGCGGACAGATGGGCCATGATGCGCAACTCGATCTGAGAATAGTCGGCCGCGAGCAGCCGATAGCCCTCGGGCGCAATAAAGGCCTGCCGGATACGGCGGCCGGCGGCCGTGCGGATCGGGATGTTCTGCAGGTTCGGGTCGGTGGACGAGAGCCGGCCTGTCGCCGCGACTGCTTGATGGTAGGAGGTGTGCACCCGCCCGGTCTGATTGGAGATCTGCAGCGGCAGCTTGTCGGTATAGGTGCTCTTCAGCTTCGACACGCTGCGGTAGTCGATGATGACGCGCGGCAGTTCGTAGTCGTGGGCGAGTTCGGCAAGCACGTCTTCGGCCGTCGACGGCTGCCCCTTCGGCGTCTTGCGGATCACGGGCAGCTCGAGACGCTCGAAGAGGATCTCCTGAAGCTGCTTCGGTGAGCCGAGATTGAACGGCCCGCCTGCGAGCTCGTGTGCCTGCTGCTCGAGTTTCTGCATCTCGCCGGCGAGTTCCCGGCTCTGGGTTGCCAGCATCTGCCGATCCAGCAACACGCCAGTCTCCTCCATCGCGAGCAGGATGGGCACGAGGGGCTGCTCGATCTGCTCATAGACGGATTTCAGGGAGGCGATCTCGGACAGCGACTTCCAAAGCGTCCGGTGCAGCCGCAGCGTCACGTCCGCATCCTCCGCGGCATACGGCGCTGCCGTTTCGAGATCGATCTGATTGAATGTCAGCTGCTTCGCGCCCCTGCCGGCGACATCTTCGTAGTGGATCGTCTCGTGACCGAGATAGTGACGTGCCGTCGAGTCCATGTCGTGGCGCGTGGCGACGCTGTTCAGAACGTAGGACTCCAGCATGGAGTCATAGGCCATGCCGCCGAGCGCAGTGTCATAGCGCGCAAAAATATGGGCGTCGTACTTCAGGTGGTGGCCGACCTTGGCGGCGGCGGGATCTTCGAGCCAGTCTCTGAGCTTCGCGAGAACCTCGTCGCGCGACAATTGATCCGGGGCGCCGGGGTAATCGTGCGCAAGCGGGATATAGGCCGCTTCGCCGGGCTCGACAGCGAGCGAGATGCCGACGAGCTCGGCCGACATGTAGTCGAGACTCGTGGTCTCGGTGTCGAGGGCGACCAGATCGGCATTCGTGATCTTTTCGAACCAGCGATCGAACGCATCCCATTCGAGCACCGTCTCGTAATCGCCCTTTTGCTCAGCGGCCGGTGTTTCGGGCTCGCCCGTCGCGTCGTCGAGCTGTTTCAGAAGCGACCGCAGCTCGTAGTGCGCATAGATTTCGCGCAATGCGGCGACATCGGCATCGGTTGCAGCCAGATCTTCTACCGCGACCGGCAGGTCGAGGTCGCGACGGATCGTCGCCAGGTCGCAGGACAGCCGCAGCGAATCGATGTTGTCGCGCAGGCTCTCGCCGACCTTGCCCTTGATCGCATCAGCGTTGGCGACGATGCCGTCGGCACTGCCCCACTCGTTCAGCCACTTCGCGGCTGTCTTGGGTCCGACCTTGGGGACGCCCGGGATATTGTCGGAACTGTCGCCGACGAGGCCGAGATAGTCGACAAACTGTTCCGGCCAGACGTCGAATTTGCTCTTCACGCCGTCGCGGTCCATGACGCTGTCGTTCATCGTATTGATCAACGTCACGCCGCCGTCGACGAGCTGCGCGAGATCCTTGTCGCCGGTCGAAACGAGCACACTCTGGCCGGCGTCGGAGGCCTGCTGGCACAGAGTGCCGATGACGTCGTCGGCTTCGACGCCTTCGACGCGAAGCAAAGGAAGTCCCATCGCCTTGACCGCGTCGAGTATCGGCTCGACCTGCGAGCGCAGCTCGTCCGGCATCGGTGGACGATTGGCCTTGTAGTCCGCGAAGATTTCGTCGCGGAAGGTCTTGCCGGGCGCATCGAACACGACCGCGAACCGCGCATTGGGCTGCTCGCGGACGAGTTTGGCGATCATCGAGAGCACGCCGTGCAGCGCGCCCGTCGGATCACCCGACGAACTCGTCAGCGCCGGCAAAGCATGGAAGGCTCGGTAGAGATACGACGAGCCGTCGATGAGGACGAGATCGGGGCCGGCCATGTCAGCGGCCCGCGGCTAACCTAGCCGTCATCGCGCCTTCGGTCTTCGTCTTCGTCGTCGGTCTCGCTCGTCTCGGCGGGCGGCTCGCGAACTTCGCTGGGATTGCCGGGAATATACAGAGGGCCGCTCTGCCCGCAGGCTGACAACAGCAGCACCAGGGCGAACGCGGTAAGCGTCTTGAGGATGGATGTCATGAGAAATGTTCCGCTCGATGAGAGCGACGATTATATCGGTCGCGGTTCCCTGCGCGCGAGGATGTTCGTCACTCTTTATCGGTCAGCCGCGCGTAGAGGTAGTCGGATCCCGCCCAAATGTTCTCGATAGAAATCATGAAGTCCCGGAGTCCGGGCTTGGATTGGTAGTCCGCAACGAGGAAGTCTACGTAGCGGATATGCAAATCCGAGACGCCTTCGCCTTCGAGTTCCAATATGTACTCGGCGAGGTTAATACGGGAGAACTGAAAGGCAACGAACTGTGCACGTTCGACTTCGGTAAGGGAGGCGAAGTCCTGCTCCCCTTGTAGAAGTGTCTGCGCCAGCCTCGCGTCACCATAGAGGTCGGCATTCATCGCATTCATGCTCTCGCTGATCGAATACGAGGCTTCGGCCCTAAGCTGCAGCGTATTCTGGCGAACCTCGTAGCCCAGGAAGATCAGGCCGGCAATGACACCGGCGTTGGCTGCTAGCGTGAGCCACCAGTTGAGATCGTCGCGATTCACGATTCCGCCAGACTTTTCGCCACGCGACGATAGGCGTCCCGAAACGGCAGGCCTTCCTCGACGACGAGGCGGTACGCTTCTTCTGTCGCGAAAATGCCGTCGTCCAAACGGATATTGTCACCCTTGAACTCCAGCGTGCCGATGAGATGCGCCATGATGTCCACGCTCTCGATGCAGAGATCGATGCCGCGGAAGAGCGGCGGCTTCAAGCGCTGCAGGTCACGCTGATAGCCTGATGGGAGCTTGGCCGTGATCATGAGCGTTTCGTCCAGGCAGGCCAGCGACGTCGCCGATGCCGCGCGGACCAGTTCGAGCACATCCGGGTTTCGCTTCTGCGGCATGATCGAAGACCCCGTCGTAACGTCTTTCCCAAGGCCGACGTAGGCGAACTCCTGGGTGTAGAACAGCAGCAGATCGCTCGCCATCCGCCCGAGGTCCTGCATCAGGAGCGCGATCTCGAACAGGAGCCCGCTCTCGGCCTTACCGCGCGATAGCTGAACCGCGGTCACCGGGTCCTGCGTGCTTTCGAAGTCCAGCAGCTCGGTCGTCATGGCGCGGTCGAGCGGCAGGCCCGGTGTGCCGTAGCCGGCGGCGCTGCCCAGCGGGTTCTTGCGGATGCGCCGCTTAGCGCCTTCGAGCCCTTCGGCCGCATCGGCGAAGGCTTCATCGAAGGCGCCGCACCAGAGCGCGACGGACGACGGCATCGCCTGCTGCATGTGCGTATAGCCCGGAATCCGAAGAGCACCTTGCCGGTCGACGAGTCCCGCGATGGCGTCGCGGAGCCCGCCGACGCGTGCGGCAAGCTCGTCGGCCGCGTCGCTCAGGTACAGACGAAGTGCGGTAAGCACCTGATCGTTCCGCGAGCGGCCCAGATGTAGCCTTGCGCCCGGTTCACCGACCTTGGTCGTCAGCCGGATCTCGAGCGCCGTGTGTACGTCCTCGTCCTCGAGTTCGATCTGCCACTCGCCGCGTTTATGAGCCTCCTGAAGATCCTGAAGACCGGCGCAGATAGCCTCGGCGTCGTCCTCCGAGATCAGGCCCTGCTTCGCCAGCATCCGAGCGTGGGCGGAAGAGCCGCGCACGTCGTACTCGACGAGTCTCGAGTCGAGACGATGGTCCTCGCCTGCCGTGTAGCGGAGCACCCGCTCGTCGAGCGGCAGGCCTTTGTCCCAGAGACGGGTCATGCGGGCGCCTGCTCGGCGGCCGTGAGCGCGCCGATGTCGTTGACGACGAGCGTGCCGGTGCCCTCGTTCGTGAACACCTCGAGCAGCAGGCTATCGGAGAGCTTCCAGGAGATTACGTGCACCCGCTCGACGCCATTGGCCAGCGCGGCGTCGATTGCAGCCGCCTTCGGCAGCATGCCGTCCGCCAGCTTGCCCTCGTCTCTGAGTTTGTCGAGGGCGGCGCGATCGATGTAGCTGATCCGGGATTGCGGATCGTTGACGTCTTCCAGGATGCCAGGAGCGCCCGTCGCGAGGATCAGTTTCTCCGCGTCGAGCTCGGCGGCGATCGCCGCGGCGACCGTGTCCGCGTTGATATTCAGGATCGTACCGTCTTCGTCGCAGGAGAGCGGACTGACGACCGGCATGATGCCGCTGTCGATCTGTTTCCTCAGAATGTCAGCGTCGACTCCGACAATGTCTCCGACGAAGCCGTAGTCCACGGGTTCCGCATCGCCGCGATCGACGGGCGGACGCCGCTTGGCACGTATAAGGCCGGCGTCGAGCCCCGAGATGCCGACCGCGGGAATATCGAGATCGCGGCAGGAGGCCAGGATGCGCGTGTTGATCTGGCCGTTGAGCACCATCGTCGCGACGTCGAGCGAGTCGCCATCGGTGACTCGCCGGCCGTCCACGAAAGTGGTGTCGATGCCCAGCGCTGTCGCGAGCCTGGTCGACTGCGGTCCGCCGCCGTGGATGAGGACGACCTTGATGCCAACCTGATGGAGGATTCCGACCTGTTCCATGAGTGCTTTGGTCTGCGCAGGGTCCGCGAATACATCGCCGCCCGCCTTGAGAACGAAGACCTTGCGTTTGAATAGCCGAATGTAGGGTGCTGCGTGCTTCAGCGCCGAGACGATGATCGCGTGATTCTTGCTCGGTATCATCAGGACGCTCCCATCATCCGGTGCAGAACCGCCATCTGCGCAAGCATGCGATTGCGCGCCTCGTGGATCACGATGCTGCGTGGACCGTCGAGAATGTTCTCGGCGACGACGACGCCGCGACGGACCGGCAGGCAGTGCATGAAGCGGCAGTCCTGCCGGGCATTGTCGAACCACGGTTCGTCGACACACCAGTCGACGAGTTCGTCGCGCGCCTCCTTGTCTTTGATCTTGTCGCCGTAGTGCTTCGTGGACGACCAGGACTTGGCATAGATGATGTGCGCGCCCTCCATCGCTTCAACCCGGTCGTCGCTCTCCTTTACGGAACCACCGGCGGCCTCGGCGGCGGCGCTGGCTTTCTGCATTACGGACTCGGGAAGCTCGAAGCCTTCCGGGCGAAGGACGGTGACGTCCATGCCGCGTCGCGCGGCCGTGTACAGGGTGGACGACGGCACGGCGAGCGGCAGCGCCTTCGGGTGGTAAGCCCAGCTCAGCACGAACTTCCCGCCGTTGGCGGGAACATCGTAGTCGTCGAGCGTCTTCCAGTCGGCGAGATTCTGGCAGGGGTGCTGCATGGCCGATTCCATGTTGATCCAGGGCTTATCGACCAGGTCGACGAGCTCGGCGAATTCCTGGTCCGCGACGTCGTGTTCGAGATCGGAGCGCTGCGCGAAGGCGCGGATGCCGATGGCGTCGCCGTACGATGCAATCACCGGTACGGCCTCCCGGATGTGCTCGGCGGCAGCGCCGTCCATGACAATCCCGGGACGGGTCTCGAGACCGTGGATCGACATCTCCGGCGAAACGACGAACGAGCCGCCGCCGAGGCGGGTCATCGCCGCCTGAAACGACGTCAACGTTCGAAGTGATGGGCTCAGGAACAGAAGCGACAGGACTTTGCCGCGCAGCGCCTCGGGCTCGGGATGCTTGTCGAGTCGATTCGCGAGCGCCAGCAGCTCGGTGATTTCTTCGGTCGTGAGTTCGGCAAGGTCGTGGAATGATTTCATGGTTCTTCTTCCGATCAGGTTGGCGCGATCGAAGCAAGCGCTTCGGCGAGCCGGTTGACGTGAATGTCCTCAATGACCAACGGCGCGAGTATCCGCAGTACCTCGGGGTCTGCACTCGTGCCGGTCAGAATGTCGTGATCCAGCAGGTAGTCCCTGACCTCGACGGCGGGACGGTCGCATACGAGACCGAGCAGCAGGCCGATGCCCTGGATCTTTCGTACCGGCCCGGTCACGCACATCTCGCGAATCTGCGCTTCCCGGCGGCGCACGTTGTCGAGAATGCGTTCATCGCGGATCGATTCGATCACGGCGACGATCGCCGCCGCGGCGATGGGGCCGCCACCGAACGTCGTCCCGAGAGTGCCGGGGCCGAAGCGTTTCGCGATGCCGTCGCCGCACAGCACGGCCCCGCAGGGAATGCCGCCGCCCAGCGCCTTCGCGCTGGTAAGAATGTCGGGTTCGATGCCGACGGTCTGCACGGCGAAAAACTGACCCGAGCGGCCGATGCCCGATTGCACTTCGTCGGCAATCAGGAGCGCACCGTGCCGAGCGGTATTCTCGCGCAGAGCTTCAATGAACTCGTGTGACAGGTCGTACGCACCCGCAACCCCTTGCACGGGTTCGAAGATCACCGCTGCCGTGTCGGCGTCGATCATCGAAGCGGCCGCGCCGCAGTCGTCGCGGGGAATGAAGTCGACTTCGAACGGCGTAGTCGGAAATCCGTACCAGCCTGCGGAGTTCCATGTCACCGCGCCGGCTGCTGCCGTGCGGCCGTGAAAGCCATGCGTGATCGCCAGGACCTTCTTCCGGCCCGTCGCGACGAGTGCCATTCGCAGCGCATTCTCGTTTGCCTCGGCGCCCGAGTTGACGAAGAACGCGCGGTTCAGGGATCCGGGCGCGACCGAGGTCAGTGATTCCGCCGCCTGGGCGCGGATATCGAGCGCGACGGCGTTGCTCTGGAACAGCAACTCGCGACTTTGCCGTTGGATCGCTTCGGACAGACGCGGATGGCTGTAGCCAAGCGCGGCGACGGCATGGCCACCGTAAAGGTCGAGAATCCGGCGGCCGTCATCGGTCACGATGTCGCAGCCTGCGGCACGCACGGGAACGAAGGGCAACTGACCGTAAACGGGAATCGTCGTTTCGATCTCGCGTGCACGCGGGTCGTTGAGTGCGGTCATGGCTCGTCCTCTCAGGTCCAGGCTGGCGCCGGCGCATCGAGACCCGTCGTCTCGGCCAGCGACCAGAGCCTGTTCATCCACTGGATGGCGCCGCCAGCGGCGCCTTTGACGAGATTGTCGATTGTGCACATGACGACGAGCGCATCGTCCGCGTGGGTTGCGCCGATGTGGCAGTAGTTGCTTGCCACCACATCTTTGAGTTTCGGCGCGCCGTCCACGTAGTTGACGAACGGCTTCTCCGAGTAAGCCTGAGCAAAGGCGGCATCGAGCGCCGCCTGGCCGATTCCGGATGCGGCGCGCGCGTGCACGGTTACGTGGATGCCGCGAGCGAATGGGCCCGAATGCGGCACGAAATGCAGCGTCGGCTTCGTGCCCGAGGCAAGCGTCGCGTGATGCACGATTTCCGGCGCGTGCCGGTGCGCGAGCGGCTTATAGGCATACAGGTTGCTGTGCCGTTCCGGGTGGTGCGTGCCCGGCTTGGGGCTCTTGCCCGACCCGGTGCTGCCGGTGATTCCAGTCACGAACAAGTCACCTTCGACAATGCCTGCGCGCAGCAACGGGACGATCGCCAGCTGGACGGCGGTCGCGAAGCAACCGGGGCTGCCGATGTGGGGCGTGCTCACCTCGTCGACCAGTTCCGGAACGCCGGACGAGAATGCCGACAGGAGTGCCGGCGCACCGTGCCCCGGACCGTAGACCGCTTCATATTCCGCCTGCGACGAGAAGCGAAAGTCCGCGGACGCGTCGACGCAATGCACCTCGATGTTCTTGCTCTCTGCGGCGCTCAGCGCTGCCGAAATCATCGCCGCGGATGCGCCGTGGGGGCCCGCAGCGAACAGGGCGAGTCGACCGCCTTCCTCGAGCTCGTCCAGCCAGGCATCGTGGGAGACGTAGCGCATGTCTCCATAGGCGGGCGCAAGATGCGCGAACGTCTCTCCGATGGGCTGGTTCGCCTTGCTTTCCGAGACCGCGGCGGCGAGGTCGAGGCTTGGGTGGGTAGCGATGAGTCGCAGCAGCTCCCCGCCGACGTAGCCGGTTCCGCCAAGGACGACCGCCTGTATGGGGGCACTCATGCCGCGTGCTCTTCGACGACTGTGTGCAGCAGATCGCCCAGGGCGACACCGTGGGACAGCGCGTTGATAGCCTTGAGTCCGGTGCGTTCGGCGATCTGGTCGATGCCGACTGCGTTGTCGGTCGCGGGACCGGTAACGACGACGGGCTCGATTTCGAACTGCTCCCGCAGCAGCTTGGCGCCGCCCCATGCGGAGACGGGATCGTTGGCGCAGAGCACGACCGCCGTTAGCGCGTCACGTATCGCCGAATCGCTCAGGATCGCCTCGACGCCGTAGGCGCCCAACAGGCCGTCGCCGAGCTCGAGCACGATGACGTCGGGGTGCCGGGCAGCCAGGCCGGACAGCAACGCGCGCGTCAGTGCTGGCCCGTTTTCCGCCGTGGTCGTCACGATGCCCAGGTCCGAGAAGATCATCGTGTCGCGCGCGCCGGCGTCTTCCATCGCCAGGATATCGCGGCGCAGAGAGACGCCGGTTGCCTTGCAGGCAGCGACGCGGAGCCCCAGATGACGCAGCCGTCCGACGATCGCGCAGGCTGCCGCTGTCTTACCGGAGTCCATGCAGGTTCCAGCCAACGCGACAACGGGTACGCCATGCGTATCGAGCTCTGTTTCGGCGTCCAGTTGCTTCGCACCCGCTCTTGCTGGCACGCCGATTCGCTCGCCGAGGTAGGGGAAGTGCAGCACCGCGCCGAGGACCTCGCATTCGAACGGCGGCCCGACGTCGGGATTGGCCGAGTCGCAGATGCCGAGCACGCCACCGATGTTCAGAAGCTGGACCCGATCGCCCACTTCGAGGTTCTTCGGCAGATGACCGGAATAGCCTCGGAGCGCGTTTCGATGGCCGAGCGCACCGACGACGATGTCGCCCTGGGTAACCGTGGCCATCCGCCCGGACGTCAGCTCGAGCTGGTTGTAGCGAGTCTTGTTGTTCGTCACGCGCACGGCTATGAGCACGCCTTCCTCACACGGAATCTCGGAAGACAGTCTGAGTTCGTCGCCGATCTCGTTATGCTGGGCGACCGAGGCAAGCTTGTCGACGATGACGGACTTCACGACGTTCCTTTACCGGCGCGTGTCTGCAGGCTGCCGGGGAGCGAGAGAACTTTCGAGTAACCGAGCGCGTCGCCGGCGGTCCATTCGCCGGCCGCTTCTCCGTAGACGCCGCGCGTGGCGGCGAGAAGCGAATGTGGCGACGTGACGCCGTTGATGAACAGGTTGCCCGGTCGCAGCGTGAAGGACACGGTTCCCGTCACCCGGCGCTGCGAGGAGCTCAGCAACGCTTCTATGTCGGCGCAGACCAGATCGAGCTGCTTGCCCTCGTGCACGAGGTCTCCGTACTGTGCGGCCACGGCGTCCTTGGTGCGCGCCTGTTGCCCGCTCAGCACGAGCTTCTCGAGTTCGCGGTGGGCCGTGATCAGCGTGATGGCGGCCGGGGCCTCGAAGGCGACTCGTCCTTTCGTGCCGAGAATGGTATCGCCAAGATGGATGCCGCGGCCGATGCCATAGGCGCCGGCCATTTGCTCCAGTTTCTCGATCAGTTCGACCGGGCCAAGAGCCTCGCCGTCCAGTTCGGCCGGAATGCCCGCTTCGAAGCTCAGCGAATGCTGCGACTCCGGTTGCGGATCGCCGAACGCATTCGCCGAGAGTACCCACGCACTCTCGGGAATCGAGTTCTCCGACGTCAGGGTCTCCTGGCCGCCGATCGTAATTCCCCAGAGGCCGCGGTTGATCGAGTACGCGGAGCCCTGAGCCGGGAGCGGCATGCCTCGAGACTCGAGGAACGCGAGCTGCTCTTCGCGGACCCAGCTGTTGTCGCGAACAGGGGCGAGCACATCGAGTCCCGGATTGAGCGTTCTGAGCGCAACTTCGAAACGCACCTGATCGTTGCCGGCCGCCGTGCAGCCATGCGCAACGGTCGTTGCGCCACGTTGCCTCGCCAGTTCGGCGAGACGCGCCGCCTGCAGCCCGCGTTCCGCGCCGACGCAAAGCGGATATGCATTGCCGCGCAATACGTTGCCGGCGATCAGATGACGAATCACATCGTCGAAGAACGCCTGCCGCGCGTCGACCAATACGTGCTCGATCGCACCCAGCTTGCTAGCCCTTGCTTCGAGATCGGCCGCCGCTGCCGCGTCGATACCGCCGGTATCGACCGTCGCCGTAATGACCTCACGGCTGTAATTTTCCTTGAGCCAGGGAACGCAGAACGACGTGTCGAGGCCGCCTGAGAACGCAAGAATAATTGGAGAAGTATCGTTCGACATGTCGGTCCTCAGCGCCCCCGCGCCCGTTCGATCTTCGCGATCAGATGTTTTTGCCCGGCCGACGACGCGGTCGCCACGAACACCGTGTCGTCTCCGCCGATATTGCCGACGATCTCGGGCCACTCCGCCCGGTCCAAAGCCAGAGCAACTCGCTGTGCGGCACCGATGGCCGTCTTGATCACCAGAAGGTTCGCCCCCGCCGGCGTTGCGCGGCGTAACAGGCTGGAGACATTCGCGAGTTCCGCCTCGCCATCGCGTTCGCCGCCGGGCAGCGTGTACCCTTCCGGGGTCTTGATTGCTCCCAGGTCTCGCAGGTCGCGACTCACGCTCGACTGCGTCGCAGCCAGACCGCGCGACGACAGCAGGTCCACGAGTACTTGCTGCGTCTCGACGGCTCCGCCGGAGAGCAATTCGCGGATCGCCTCGCGGCGCTCCGACTGTTCGGTGTTCGAATGTGGCATGTCGATCTGATATGAATATTTATGCGCATGAAAGTAAACTAATGCGCATAGGCCGTCAACCGCTCAGATCACACAATTCTCCGGATCGGCGCTACGGTTCGAGTACACTTCGGCGCTCATTTCAGGGAGTTTGCGCAATGAGCGATATCGCGGCGGTCGAAGTAGAGACCGGACCGAACCCGATCGGCAGTGTGATCTGGCTACACGGCCTCGGCGCCGACGGCCACGATTTCGAACCGATCGTTGCCGAGTTCGCGCTACCCGAGGCGCTACCGCTTCGATTCGTGTTTCCGCACGCTCCCGAACGCCCGGTCACCATCAACGGCGGCATGGTCATGCGCGCCTGGTACGACATCGTCAGTCTCGACGCCGAGGGCAGGGCGGACATCGACGGCATCCGTGCCAGCAGCGAGATTGTCGGCCTCCTGATCGAACGAGAGCGCGAGCGGGGAATCGACATCGACAAGATCGTTATCGCCGGATTCTCGCAGGGCGGCGCTGTCGCCATTCATAACGTGCTCGAGCGCAAGGACGCGCCGGCCGGCCTGATTGCGATATCGACCTACCTCGCGCTGCCCAACGAGCCGGGCAGTGCCGACGGGGTTCCCGCGTTCATGGCGCACGGGACTTTCGATCCCATGGTGCCGTTTGCCGCCGGTCAACAGTCGGCCGCCGCACTCGAGTCGAAGGGAGCCCAGGTCGAATGGCATGAGTACCCGATGGCTCATGGCGTATGTCCGCAAGAGATCCGCGATATCCGCGACTGGCTCGTGAACGTTTACTCGGACTGAGCGCCCACGTCGAAACGAAAATCCGACCGGCCGGTACGCTCGCCGGCAGCATCGAAGCGTTCCTCGGTGAACCGCACGTCGCCGTCGTGGCGTCGAAGCAGGACGGTCGACGAGCGCGTCCCGAATTTCCCGGCAATGACGAAGGCTGAACTCAACCCGTGGGTGTCGGGTAGCGGCAGATTCGCAGCAGCCAGTTCGTCGGGGTCGGCCAGCGCACGATCGCCAAGGATCGACAACAGGGCCGATTCACTGACCGTATCTTCCGCCAGCAGCGACTCCAACGCAGCCCTGGTCTTCGAGACCTTCGGCCACGGCGTATCGAGCGTGGCGTTGGCGACACCGTAGATGCCCGGGGCCAGTTCCCGGGAGCCGGCGCCGCGGTTTGAGAGGTAGCCGAGCCGTTCATTGCTCGCCACCAAGAGATTGAATCCCGAATAGTCATCGCCATCGACCGACTCCAACCACTCGGCGGGTTGCAGATCGCTGCCAAGGAAGTCGTTGATCAATTCCCCGCGCGAGGTGTTCGAGGCGGGTCCTCGCGAGCCGTCGCGGTAATTCGTGACGGCCGCGAAGCGGCCCTGCCTGCTGACCGCGAGCCAGCTGCCTCCTGCCTCCAGGTCGCGCCCGCCGAGCACGTCCGGCCGGTCCTCCCACCAATGTGCGTCGAGCGTAGGCCGTGCGTAGAACTCGTCGCGATTGCCGGCAACGATCAGCGGATACTCAGGGTGAACCCGATGCGCGACGATCAGCAGGCACATCGTCAGCCGTCCGCGATCCAGCGGTCGACGAGCCGGCGGGCGATAGAAATCCGGAACGGCAGCTTGGGGAAATCCGAGCCGAGTTCCTCACGTGTGAACCAGCGCGCGTCCTCGAGCTCGCCATCGTTCAATGCGATGTCGCCGGACGTTGCCTTTGCGAGGAAGCCCAGCATGAGCGATGACGGGAAGGGCCACGGTTGCGAGCTGTGATAGCGCACATCTCCGACGTGAATGTTGGTCTCCTCGAAGACTTCGCGGCGCACCGCGTCTTCGAGGCTCTCGCCGGGCTCGACGAATCCCGCGATCGTCGAGTACCGGGCCTCGGGCCAGCTGGCCTGCCGGCCCAGCAGGCATCGGTCGCCGTTCTCGACGAGCACGATGATCGCCGGATCCACACGCGGGAACAAAGAGCGTCCACAGTCCGGATTCTCGCAGCGTCTCAGATTGCCGCCCGCATCGGCTTTGCTCGGTGAACCGCAGGTGCCACAGAAGAGCTGGGATCGGTGCCAGATAGCCAACGCTCGGGCGTGTGCCGCGAGGTTGGCCTCGTCCGCGGGCAGCATGGTGCCGATGAATCTCAGGTCCTGATACTGGCCGAGCTCGGCGGTTGGCGGCTCCGCGTCGGCGTCGATGACGACCGCGAACGCCGGGCTGTCTCTGAACAGGCCGAGAAATATCGTCTCGGCGCCGGACGCGAGATAGTCTGCGACATCCGTTCTGTCGAGCAGCGCGATCCGGGGTGGATCGCCGATTACCAGACATTTGTCTGCGTGCACCGGCACGAAACGACTGTCCGGGCTTGCTACCGCAGAATTGAGCCATGCGGCATCCATACGGCGCTCACCGCTGCGGTCGACAAACGCACCGGCGAACACGTTGAATCTGTCCATAAACGCTCCCTTGCGGGGCGCAGTGTACCTGTTGTCACGCGGATGAGAATGACCGGACCCCGGGCCGGCGGCGCTGGTGCGATTCGATCTCGCAGGCCGGGCATGTCTTGAGGTCGAGCGCATAGGCATCCTGAACGTAGCGGGCGCCGCAACTGCGACAGCCGGCGAGATACAGCTCGTCGTTCCAGGAAATGCTCTTCAAGAGGTTCCACGTCCACTCGAAACTGAGCAGCGCTTCGGGATGAAGGAGAAGATAGTGTTCGTAGGCCCGGCACACGCGATGACCGAACTCGACGTCCGGGCGCGGCCAGCAGCAGCGGACCGTGTTGTCCTCCGAGACGCGCAGCAACAGACCCGCGCAGAACAGGGCGACCAGCGTCGTGGCTTGAAGCTGATGCGCGGGATTCTTCACGAATCGGGTGATCTGCTGCGGCGACTTGCCGCGGCGGCGGCGCACGTCCGAGACGCCCGAGTCCCGGAAATACGTGGCGTAGAGTTTGCGAATACGGTCATCCGATAGCCCCGTGCACTCGCGAATCGTGCGCGTACGCGCTTCGTGGCGAATCATTCGCAGAGCCAGCTCGAACTGCGAGCGCTCGGCGGCGTAACGATCATCGGTGAGCCGCATATTCGTCTCCTTATGCTAGAAAAAGACCATATAAGTTCTATACTGTCTGAATATGATCCACTTATGGGCGCAAAAGCAAATATACAGAAACTCAGACATACCTAAAGATTCGCCCGACCAGGAGACCAACGATGCTCTTTTCAGGACCCGAGCCGGCCGATCTGGCCAACGTTCGCGCGCTCAACGGCGCCTTTATCGATCTCGTCAGACAGCGGCGGGCCCAGTGCAGCGAACCGGGTGGCGGCATAGCGGCGCTCGACGAGCATCGGTCCGCGCATCTCGCTGGCTGCCCGTTTCTGTTGTTCTCGCTCAGTGAGCACAACGGCTTGCTCTGGGAGCGGGCTTTTCGCGAAGACGCACAGCAGGATCTCGTGGCCGCGTTGGCGAAACCGAACGACGAACTGGTCCGGCTCGCGCTCGTGACGCTCGGTTTTCTCTGGCAGTTCGCTCGCCGCCGGCCCTATGCGGCACGGGTCGTGTCCGGCGCTCCACTGGTCTGGTGCGAGCGGCTGGCCGCAAGCACTCTGGTCGCCGCGTCGCAGTTCGCCGCAACCGAGCCCGGCCTCGTCGATCTGAGGCTGGCCGGTGACGAGGCGTTCTGGCGCAAGTTGCTGGTCGCAGGTACGAGTGACGAGCGAGAGGTGCGTGAGGCCGCGCAATTGTCGGCACTGCACACGCTGCTGACGATGACCGGCGAGGATGTACCCGTAGGGCTGCCTGTCGCCGCTCGATCGATGTCGGGGCAACGCTCGGCGGTGTTGAAATCCGATAGTCGCGGCTACAATACGCGGCCTGATGAAAGCACTGTCCATCAAATCGCTGACCAAGACCTACGCCAACGGTAACCAGGCGCTCAAAGGCATCGATCTCTCGGTCGAAGCCGGTGACTTCTATGCGCTGCTCGGGCCGAACGGCGCGGGCAAGACGACTGCGATCGGTATCGTCAGCTCGCTCGTCAACAAGTCGGGCGGCGAGGTCGAGGTCTTCGGGCACAGCATCGATTCCGACCTCGAGGCCGCGAAGTCCTGCATCGGCCTCGTGCCGCAGGAGGTCAATCTGAACCTCTGGGAGACCTGCGGCAACATCGTCCTCAATCAGGCCGGCTACTACGGCCTTGGCCGCAAGCTTGCCCGCGAGCGTACCGAGAAGTATCTGCGCGCGCTGCGACTCTGGGACCGACGCGACGAAAATGCCCGCAGCCTGTCCGGCGGCATGAAGCGACGCCTGATGATCGCTCGCGCACTCGTGCATGAACCGAAGCTGCTGATCCTCGACGAGCCGACGGCGGGCGTGGACATCGAGATCCGGCGTTCCATGTGGGAGTTCCTGGAACAGATAAACAGCGAAGGAACGACGATCATCCTGACGACGCACTATCTCGAAGAGGCGGAGTCGCTCTGCCGTCACGTGGCCATCATCGACGAGGGCACGATCATTGAGGATGCGCGCATGGGCGACGTGTTGCGCAAGCTGCAGCGCGAGGTGTTCGTGCTGAGCCTCGGTGAGCCAATCGACAGCACGCCGGAGCTCGACGGATTCGAGGCTGAGCTTCGTGGCGATGGTGAACTCGAAGTCGCGATCGGCGCCGGTCAGACGCTCAACGATATGTTCGAGCAGCTCGGCAGGCGCGGAATCGCCGTCGTGAGCATGCGCAACAAAGCCAACCGCCTCGAAGAACTCTTCATGCGCCTCGTAGAGAACAAGCAGGGCGCCGAATGAACGTTGCACTGAACCTTATCGCGATCCGTACGCTGGTCCGCAAGGAAGTGATCCGCGTGCTGCGCATCTGGATACAGACGATCGTGCCGCCGGCGATAACGATGACTTTGTACTTCATCATTTTCGGCAACCTGATCGGGCGGCGCGTCGGCCAGATGGACGGCATCGATTACATGTCCTACATCGCACCCGGGCTGATCATGATGTCGGTCATCACGAACTCCTACGGCAACGTGGTCTCGTCGTTCTTCGGCGCCAAGTTCGGGCGGCATGTCGAGGAAATGCTGGTGTCGCCGATGTCGAATTCGGCGATCATCATCGGTCACGTTGCAGGCGGCGTACTGCGCGGTTTGTTCGTCGGCACGCTCGTGACGGCCATCGCACTGTTCTTCACGCGACTTGACGTGCAGCATCCGCTGATCACGATTTCGATCGTGCTCCTGTCATCCGTCGTGTTCTCGCTGGCGGGCTTCATTAACGCCGTCTACGCGAAGAAATTCGACGACATCTCGATTATTCCGACCTTCGTGCTGACGCCGCTGACCTACCTTGGCGGTGTCTTCTACTCGATCTCACTGCTGCCGGAGTTCTGGCAGACAGCATCGAAGGCGAATCCGATCCTGTACATGGTCAATGCATTCCGATACGGGATTCTCGGCCGGTCGGACATAGGCATCCTGAACGCTTATGCCATCCTGATTGTGTTCGTCATCGTGTTGTTCACCGCTTGCCTCATGCTCATGCGGCGCGGCGTCGGTATCCGTGAATAGCGGCCGCCGGTAGGGATCGATTATGTGCGGCCGCTTTGCATTCTATTCACCCAGCGAGGCAACGGCCGCACTGTTCGGTGTGACCGGCGCCTCCGAACTCAAACCGCGCTACAACATCGCCCCCACCCAGGATATTGCCGCGGTCCGCAACGGCGAGGACGGCGATCGTGAGTTCGCGCTTTTGCGCTGGGGCCTGATCCCCTTCTGGGCGAAGGACCCGTCCATCGGCAATCGTATGATCAACGCCCGCGCCGAGACCGTTGCGGAGAAACCCTCCTACCGCGCGGCGTATCGGCGCCGCCGCTGCATCGTGCTGGCCGACGGCTTCTACGAGTGGCGCCGGGAAGGCAGCACCAAGACTCCGTATCTGATCGGACTCGCGAGCGGCGAGCCATTCGGACTCGCAGGCCTATGGGAGAACTGGACGGACAAGGAAACGGGCGAGCACGTGCAGTCGGCGACGCTGATCACGACGGCCGCAAATGAATTCATGGAGCCCTTGCACCACCGCATGCCGATGGTGCTCGAACCCGATCGCGCGGACGACTGGCTCGGCGGGGACGAGACGATGATCGAGACCGCCAGCGAGGATACGCCGCCGATGCGGGCCTGGCCGGTCGACCGACGAGTCAACAACGCGAGGAACGAAGGAGCGGACCTTATCGATGCGACCGGACCCGTACTGGCTTAGTTTCGAACGCGCGGGTCGGTGAGCCAGGACGCAACTAAGATTCGTTGCCCAATGAATCGGCCGCGCTGATCCACAGTACGTCGTCGCCGAGTTCGTCCACATTTCTGTGCTCGACGTGCAGCGTCAACCTGGCGTTCTCCCGCAGCCCATCGGCCGATTCGAGTTGGGCGTCGCAGAAGAACGCGGTGTCACCGAATTCCTCGAAGAACACGATCAGGTATTCGCCTGCGGTACCGGCAGATTCTATGAACGAGACTGTCGCGTCGAACCGGCCCGGAATCTCATCAGGCAGTATCTCGACGGGCAGGTCACGCTCGGCAACGAAGGCGATCACGGCCAGCACCGGCCATAGCGGCAAGACCGTGAGCGTTCTCGCCGCCGTGTACTGTCCCGGGAATTTGTAGAGCAGCAGAGGAACGGTGATTGCCGCAAACGCGGCCCAGACGATGCCGACCGTGGCAATGGTTGCGGCGAAAAGCCCCGCGAGGAAAACTATGTAGACGCCGACAGCTGCTGGAATCGCAGAAAGCAGCGATCGGTGCCACGCGGCGAGCCCGACCAGCACGATCGGGATCCCGACCAACCAGATCAATTCGTTCAACGTGCCCTAGCGCTCAGGCTCGATGGGGCGCGAGCCGGACACCGGCTCCTCCCACGGCTGCATCGAGACCACGACCGTTCCTGGCCCCCCGTGCACGCCGAAGGCCGTGCCCAGCTCGGTTTTGGAGACACGTCGGACGTTGGGGAAACCAACGCGCAGCAGAGCCGCGAGTTCGTCTGCATCCTCCGGGCACCCGGCGTGGCCGATGGCCATATCCATCGGGCCGTCGATGTCGATGCGTTTGGACACATAGCGGGCGAACTTGCGAATCCGTGCTTTGCGGCCGAGCAGGAAGCCGGCCGCGGCAACCCGCCCGTCGGGCGTCGTCTTCAGCATCGCCGTCAGTCTGAACAGGTCCGCGATCGTCTTGACCCAGCCCGGGACCCGGCCGCCGCGCACGGCATAACGGAGGTCCTTCAGGACGGCGAACGTCCGGGTTCGGTCAATGGCCTCCTCGAGCCGCGCTGCGGTCTCGTCGGCCGTTAGTCCGGCATTCGCGCACTCCGCGGCGTAGACGACGATGAGTCCCTGACCCATCGACGCACTGCGCGAGTCGACGACGCGGATGTGTCCAGGCGCGTTGACTCGCTCTGCCGCGGAAGCGGCGGCCTGACAGGTACCGCTGACCTTGGAAGTTACGCTGATGCAGACGACGTCGGCGAAATGGCTCGCAAGGAACTGGAACTGGCGACGGAAATCGCCCGGCGATGGTTGCGATGTCGTCGGATGAATCGGATTCGTTGCCAGCTCGCGGAAGAACTCGTCCGGAGTAATGCTGACTTTGTCGAGATAGCCGCGCTCTCCGAACTGGACCCGCACCGGGACGACGTGTATGTCGAGCCGCTCGAGGTCCTCCTCGGCGATGTCGGCGGCCGAGTCGGTGATTACGGCGAAGCGGCGCGCCTTGTTGTGGCTGGATACGTGCTGGCGATGCATGTCGTCAGCCTTCTGGGCCGTGACTTCACCGAACGCGCCGGCGAGTTCGAAGACGTCGTCCGGCTCGTCCACGTGGATATGGATCTTGGCTTTCCGCTTGGTGCCTGCGAGCACGAGCGAATCACCGAGTTCCGAGAGCTTCTCACGGAGTTTACGCCGGTCAATGTCGGTGCCGTTGACGATGCACTCGGTGCAGTACCTGTAATTCGATTCCTCTCCTTCAGCCGATCCTTCGAAGGACATCTCCTCGGAAAACAGCACGGACAGGTCGGGCTTCGGCGCGACGCGGCCATGGATCAGATAGTCAGCGACGCCAGCGACCATCGTGGCGAAGCCCTTCGCCCCGGCGTCGACCACGCCGGCCTTGCGCAGAACGTCCAATTGCTCGGGAGTTCGCGCCAGCGCCTCGTCGACGCGGGTCAAAGCATCTCCGATCAGTTTCGGGAAATGTTCTTCCTTGAACTCGATAGCCTGCCGGTGGACGCTGTCAGCGAAAGCGGCGATCACCGATAGGATCGTGCCTTCGCGCGGTTCAGCCAGCGCATCGTGAGCGTATTCGCTGCCGAGGCGCACGGCCTTGCTGAACGTATATGTCGTAAAGCGGCTGATCTCGCCAGCCGAGTCGCTTACGCCCTGGAAGAACTGGGCCACGATCGCGCCGGAGTTGCCGCGCGAGCCGTCGAGCAGGGCGTCGGCAACGGCCGCGAGCATGGTGCCGAGGTGCCGCTCATCGTCGTTGGCAAGGACGGGCAGCGCCGAGCCAAGTGACAGGCTGAGGTTCGTTCCCGTATCGCCGTCAGCGACCGGAAAGACGTTGATTCGGTTCAGCAGATCCTGCTCGGCAATCACCCTGTGTATGCCGGACGTCAGGGCCTGCGACAGGCTGTCGCCGGTCAGGTGTGTGGACACGGTAACTTCCAATCTAATCGCGCGACAAGAAGAACTCGGTACCGCGATGTTCGAGGGCGACGCCTTCACGCGTGATCTCCCGGACTACCGGGCCTTCATCCAGTCGCTCGCCCTCGCGGTACTTATTCATATTGATAAAAACGAATCGATCGCCCGGCGTGTCGCTGTAGACGTGAATGTCGATGTGCATTGGCGGTAGCTGCAGCGTACCGTTCGCGACCACCTCCTGCATGCTTGGCAGCAAGAATGCTTCGCCGGTTTGCGCAGGCGCGACGTAGGCCGGCTGGGGCGTCGATGTCTCGACGGCCGGTTCCGGCGCGGGTGTAGTCCGCACGGGTTGGTTTTGTCGCGCCGCATCGACCCGATCGGCAAAACTCTGCTCCGGCGCCGCCGACGTCTCGGGCGCGGACTCGAGCACGTTCCGTACCGCAGGTCTGTTCGAGGCCGATGTCTCGGGCGCGGTCTCGGGCATGGTCTGTGCGGCGGGCGAATCTGCGGCCGGCGCGTCCGGGCGCAGGAGCAGACCGGTCACGACGACGACGTTGACGATGAGCAGTGCGCCGAGGACCCATAGCCACCTTGGAGGGGCAGGATTGTCCGAGCCTGACGGCACGGTCGCGAACTCAGCGTCCGACTGCTGCTGCCGTTCGTTCTCTGATTTCCGGAGCGCATCCAAGATGAAAGACATACGTCAGTCCCTGATTAGTCCCGAGCCAGCCTGGGCGTGGTTAGGCGCGGAATATCGTCCGGCGCCAGTAACGAGTTGATGATGATCTGAGTCTGTCGTCCCGCGAGGCCGTCCACAGTCAGCCGGTGGTCGCGCTGAAACTGTCGAACCCGCTGCTCGAGAGCGGCATCGTAGAGGTCGGACTCGACGGGCTCGGCGCGGTAGCCGTCGTCGATCTCCGCGAGACTCTCCCGCAGCCAAACGACATTCTGGTCGCGAACGCCCGGGATCAAATCAATGGAAACGCCGTTGGGCGGTTTCCAGATCAGGTAGAACCGGCCGAACCAGAAATCCGCGACCGCGTCGATCCGATGCGATACGAGCACGCCGCCAATCGAGAGATCGACCCGGCCCCCCTCGATGGCTGTCAGCACAGCCCAATGGGAGTCGCCGCGCCGGTCGGTCAGGCTAAGGACGGCAGGCCGGTCGAGCTGCCGCAGATTGTTCCAGCTGCCGCGCTGCGCAAGGCACTGATAGCCGGCACTTGCTGCCTGCTCGCAGGGGTTGGTGTCCGGCGAGTACTCGACGCCCCAGAGATCGAGCAGCCCTCCGAGCGCAGACTCGAGGTCGGTCAGGTCGCGCGCAACGACGAGCTGTTCGTCGAGGTCGGGCTCTTCAGGCTCTTCGGTGACGGCGGGCGTCGGCGCCGCAGGTGCGGGTTCTTCAACCACCGTCTCGACCGGTGCCGTGGTCTGCGGCTCGGCGCTGGGCGATTGTCCGGCAAAATACGACCAGGCGCCGACTGCGATGACAGCGGCTCCCGCGGCAAGCATCGCGGGCGCCATCCAGTTGAGCGTGCGCACCTGCCAGGCCTTGCCCGAAATCTCGCTTGCGGCGCGCCTGACGAGGCGCTTGCTGACCCGCCTCGACTCCATGCTGTAGGCGCCCAGAAGCGCGCGGTCGCAAATGACGTTGATGAGCCGGGGCACGCCCTGAGACAGGCGAAATAATTCGGCTTTCGCGGCGCTGTCGAATATTTCGCCGAGAGCGCCCGCCACCCTCAGGCGGTGCTCGACGTATTGCGCGGACTCGGCGCGCGACAACGGTTCGAGGTGATACCGGCCCGTGATGCGCTGCGCGAGCTGGCGCAGATCGTTGCGTGCGAGTAAATCGCGCAGCTCCGGCTGGCCGATCAGGATGATCTGCAGCAGTTTCTGTTTTGACGTCTCGAGGTTGGTCAGCAGGCGCACCTGTTCGAGAACGTCCCGTGACAGGTTCTGCGCTTCGTCGACGACGAGGATGGTGCGCCGGCCCTCCGCGTGCGCCATAAGCAGAAAGTGATTGAGCGAATCGACCAGCGACTTGATGCTTCGGGCGTCGTCCGGCTCAGGCACGCCGAGTTCTTCGCAGATCGCCTGCAGGAATTCCATTGCGGACAGTTGCGGATTGAGCACGACGGCGACGTCGGCGTTATCGGGAAGGCGGCTCTGCAATAGCGTCCGTACAAGCGTCGTCTTGCCGGTGCCGACTTCGCCCGTGAGCTGGATGAATCCGCCGGACTCGGTAACGCCGTAGACCAGGTGCGCGAGCGCCTCGCCGTGACGCTCGCTCATGAACAGGTACCGTGGATCCGGCGTTATCGAGAATGGCTTCTCGTTGAGGCCGAAAAAGCTCGTATACATATTGTTATTGCGCCTCTCAAACGCGGTCCCGATTCTACCATCTCAGCCGTCATCCCGGCGCGGGAGGCCGCTGGCGCGGCTCATCGCGGTATTGCCGAAACGCTCCCGGATCGCATCCACGGTTTCGTCTACGGCCGACGGCGAATGGGCGTCTTCGAAGAGATCGGCCTGCTGCGCCGGGCTCAGGCTGCCGCCGCCCACCCCGAGAAGACGCACGCGAGCCCCTGGATTGTCGGCCAACCATGCCGACAAGAGCCCCCGGGCCGCAGCGTAGATCGCTTCTGTGCCGTTGCCCGGTGGCCTGAGAGACGTCTGCCGGGTGCTCGTCGTGAAGTCCGACTGTCGGATCTTCACCTGCACCGTCGCGGCCTGCAGACCGGCGCGGCGCAGCCGTGCGGAGGTTCGCTCGGAAAGCTGCATGAGCTTGTGCTCCATGTCGTGCCGGTCATCGAGATCCTGATCGAAGGTCTCCTCGGCGCTAATGGACTTCTCCTCGCGTTCGGCGACGACCGGGCGGGAGTCGATGCCCGCAGCGCGCTGCCGCGTTGTCGACGTGTAGCGGCCGAAGATCGACTCCAGCCGGCCTTCGGGTGCCGTGCGCAGATCGCCGACCGTGCGTACGCCGAGTTGCTCCAGTCTGGGCAGCGTCTTGCGGCCGATGCCCGGGATGACGGCGACCGGCAGCGGATCGAGTATTGCGGTCACGCTGTCCGCGGGAACGACGACGAGACCATCGGGCTTATCGAGATCGGAGGCGATCTTGGCGATGAGTTTGTTCTCGGCGACGCCGACCGAGGCAGTCAATCCGGTTCGTTCCTGAATCCGCTTTTTCACCTCGACCGCAACGCGTTCGCCGTCGCCGAGCAGCTTCAGGCTGCCGGTGATATCGAGAAAGGCTTCGTCGAGCGAGAGACCCTCGACGAGCGGCGTGAACTCGCGGAAGACAGCGAATATCTGTCGCGATACGGCTCGGTAGTGCGACATGCGCGGCGCGACCCGGATCAGGTCCGGACACCGGCGCCTGGCTTCCACCATCGGCATCGCCGATCGAATGCCGAACTCCCGCGATTCATAGCTCGCGGCGGCAACGACGCCGCGGTTTTCGCCACCCACGACCACGGGCTTTCCGCGGAGCTCCGGCTTATCGCGCTGTTCTATCGACGCGTAGAAAGCATCCATATCGACGTGCAGGATGCAGCGAGCGTCCACGCAATCAATTCCCGCGTTCGACGATGTAACGCGCGAGCCAGCGAAGCGGCTCCGCTCGCTCGCCGAATACGTCGAGTTCGGCGACGCAGGCTTCGAGCAGTTCGGTGCATCGCGCTCGCGACTCGTCGATTCCGATCAATGCCGGATAGGTGGCTTTCGAGAGCGCCACGTCCGAACCGGCGGGTTTGCCGATGACTTCCGTCTGTCCTTCGACGTCCAGCAGATCGTCACGGATCTGAAAGGCTACGCCGACGGCACGCGAGAATGCGTCCAACGCGACGGCTTCTTCCTCGGGCACTTCGTCGCCAAGCAGACAGGCCGACATGACAGCGGCATGGATCAGCGCGCCCGTTTTCAATGCGTACATGTGTTCGAGTTCTTCGGCCGACAGTTCTTTGCCTTCAGCGGCCAGATCGATCGACTGGCCGCCCGTCATGCCGATCGAGCCACAGGCGTCCGCGAGCAAACGGACGAGCGCGGCACGCTTGCTGCCGGCGACGGACGGGATATCCGCAAGCACCGAGAACGCCAATGGCTGTAGCGCGTCGGCGGCGAGAATCGCCGTGGCCTCGTCGTAGGCGCGGTGAACAGTCGGTTTGCCACGACGCAGATCGTCGTCGTCCATCGCGGGCAGATCGTCGTGGACCAGCGAGAACGTGTGGATCAGCTCTATCGATGCTGCCGGAGCGTCCAGCAGCGCCGGGTCGGCCTGCAGGCACTCGCCCGTCGCGTACACCAGTAACGGCCGCACGCGCTTGCCGCCGGCAAACACCGCGTAGCGCATCGCATCGTGGAGACGCTCCGGCCGTTCGGTCGAGGCCGGCAGCGCGACATCGAGCTTCATTGCGACGCGGTCGCAGTAGTAGTCGATTCTGTCTTCGAAGGGCTGCGCCAACGCTGCGCTTCCAGGCAAAACGGTGCGATAGCGTACACGATTTGGCGCCCGGCACCCTCATGGGATCGGGTCAGAAGCCGGCCGAAGATCGTTCACAAGCACGCCGGCCGCGAACGATGTCTATAATCTGCGTCGATTCACCGTCACGAGCCGCCATGCACGTCACCGCAAGGGCCCACCCGAACATCGCCTTGGTCAAGTACTGGGGCAAGCGCGACAGCGCGCGAAATCTACCGGCCGTCGGATCGATATCGATAACCCTCGGCGACCTGTGGACCGACATGCGCCTCGAGGCTGACGCCGAGGCCGATGAGCTGTCGGTCAACGGCGATTCTCGTCCGGACCTGCTGCCGAGGATCGCTTCGTGCCTCGATCTGGTTGCCGGGGACGACCGGCAACCAATGTCAGTGTCGAGCCACAGCAATTTCCCTGTAGCCGCCGGGCTCGCGTCTTCGGCATCGGCATTCGCCGCGGCGGTCGTTGCCGCTGCCGCCATTTCCGGTCGAAAGCTGGAGCGGGAGGAACTTGCGAACCTCGCCGGACGGGCATCGGGGTCAGCGGCGCGCTCACTCTATGAGGGTTTCGTCGAGCTCGAGAACGCCGCCGAGCGCGTTCAAGTGCGGACCATTTGCGACTCCGCAAGCTGGCCGCTCAGCGTCGTCGTTGCGATTACATCGACCTTGCCAAAGTCGGTTGGCTCGGGAGAAGCCATGGAGATCAGCCGCCGCACCTCGCCGTTCTACGAGCGCTGGATCGACGCCCAGGGCGACGATCTGCAACGAGCCCGGACGGCGATCCTCGCTCGGGATTTCGAGGCGCTTGCCGATGTCGCGGAACACAACTGCCTCAAGATGCATTCGGTGATGTGGGCGTCGCGGCCGCCGATGGTTTACTGGAACGCGGCGACGCTGGACTGTATGCAGGCCGTGCGACAGCTCCGGGCGGACGGCGCCGGTGTTTTTTTCACGATCGACGCAGGCCCCCAGGTCAAAGCGGTCTGCTTGCCGGAAGACGCTGACCGGGTCCGAGATGCACTCACAGGGGTCGATGGTGTCGAGCGCGTCATGACAAGCGGCCTGGGCGAAGGCGCCCATCTGCTTGGATGACGCCGTTGCAATTCAGCGCTCCGGGAAAAGTCGTTCTGTCAGGCGAATATGCCGTGCTGCGCGGTGCGCCTGCCGTGGCGATGGCGGTCGACAGGCGCGCGACTGTCACGATCGAGCCTGGCGAATTCGAGGTTCGCTGCGTCGGCCTCGAGGGACGGACCGACACGCGGCTCGTCGAATGTGTGCTCGAGGCTCTGGGGCGCGAGTCGCCGAGAGGGCGGCTGATACTGGATACGGCCGCGTTCAGCGACGGTCCATACAAACTCGGCATCGGTTCCAGCGCGGCGCTCGCCGTAGCCCTTACCGCCGCACTTGCTCCGGAGGGCGCGGATGCCGTGTCGCAGGAGCAGGCGGCGCACGATGCTCATCGAACGTTCCAGGGCGGCTTCGGGAGCGGCGTGGATGTTGCGGCGAGTTCGGCTGGTGGCATCATTGTCTACCAGATGCAGCAGGCCGCTACACAATCCATCGGCTGGCCCGAAGGGCTCCACTATTCGCTTTTCTGGACTGGCGTCTCCGCGAGCACGAGCGAGCGTGTCGCGCGATTCGATGCGGCAGCCGATTCACCCGCTACGGATGCTCTGGCCGCCGCAGCGAGTGTTGCCGCGAATGCATGGCGCGGCGGGCGGAGCGACGAGGTGCTGGCCGAGTACGCGCCGTATATCGAGATACTGAGGGCATTTGACCAGGCGCACGGGCTGGGCATCTTCGACGGGGGCCACGAGGCGCTTGCGGTGGCCGAACCCGGATTGATCTACAAACCTTGCGGGGCAGGTGGCGGCGATGTCGGGATCGCACTGTCCGGCGACCCGGGGCGGCTCGATGCCTTCGCGGATCGCGCGGCGGCGAACGGAGTCCGCCGTCTCGAGTCGGCGCTCGACCTGCGCGGCGTTGCACAGGACGCAGCGCATGGCTGATTCACGAATCTCCGGCTTTCACAGGCGAAGTGTCGCCGAGCGGCTCGACGCCCTCGAGCGTGCCGGATTCCTGTCGTCCGGCGACGCGAGCGCACTCAAGCATGGAAGATTCGTACTCTCGGTGGCGGCCGCGGATCGCATCATCGAGAACGTCGTTTCCACATTCGGCCTGCCGCTCGCGGTCGCACCGAATTTTCGGGTGAACGGGCGCGACTACGTCGTGCCGCTGGTCGTCGAGGAGCCGTCGATCGTTGCCGGATTGAGCATGGCGGCCGCACTCGCCAGGCGCGCGGATGGATTTGCGGCCAGTGCCGAGGAGTCGCTGCTCATCGGGCAGATACATCTCGTCGACGCCGATGACGCGGCGAAGCAATCTATTCAGGAGGCGGCAGAAGATCTCCTGTCGTTCGTCAACGAGACACAGCCGAGACTGATCGCGCGCGGAGGCGGCGCGCGGGAACTGGAGTTACGCACGCTGCAGCTCGACGATGGCCGGAACGTCATTGCAGTGCATCTATTGGTGGACACTTGCGACGCGATGGGCGCGAATCTCGTCAACACGATGTGTGAGACGCTGGCGCCAAGACTCGAAGAACTCGCCGGCGGACGTGCGGTTCTCCGGATTCTTTCGAATCTCTGCGACCGGTCACTGGTAACGGCGAGCGCGCGGTACAGGCTCGGTGACATCGGTGCCGAGACTCGGGATGGAGTCGTGCTTGCCGCGCAGATAGCCGCGGTGGATCCGTACCGCGCCGCGACCCATAACAAGGGAGTCATGAACGGCATCGATGCGGTTGCCATCGCGACCGGCAATGACTGGCGGGCGATCGAGGCCGGCGCGCACGCGTGGGCAGCGCGCGAGGGGCGATACGGATCTCTCACGAGCTGGCGCGTCGACGGCGACGACCTCGTGGGCGAGATTCAGGTTCCGCTGAAGCTCGGCATAGTCGGCGGCACGCTCGAAGCGAATTCGGCCGCCGCCGCTGCGCTCCGGCTAACCGGGGTCGATTCGGCTGGAGAACTTGCAGAACTCATGGCCGCCGTGGGGCTTGCACAGAATTTCGCGGCCTTGAGAGCGCTTGCGACCAAGGGAATTCAGGCCGGACACATGCATCTGCATGCGCGCAATCTCGTCGCGCGTGCCGGCGTCAGCGATCACGAGTTCGACTCGGTTGTCGACGAACTCGTCGAGAGCGGCGAGATAAAAGACTGGAAGGTTGCTGATATCGTCAAGCGCCGACGCTCGAGCGAGCGCGCTGGCGTTGCCGCGGCCGGTAAGGTCATCCTGCTCGGTGAGCATGCGGCGGTCTACGGCAAGCACGCGCTGGCGATTCCCATTCACAACGCGATGCGGGCATGGGCTGACGACGCTCAGGAAACAACAATTGCGATTCCGCGCTGGGGAATCAAGGAAACGTTGCCGGACGATACGCCCGTTGGCCGAGCCATCTCACTGATCGCTTCCGAGCTGGGAATTGCCGACCGGAACTTCGAGCTCGTCATCGACGCGAGTGTGCCCGGCGCGATGGGTTTGGGGTCGTCGGCCGCGGTCGCGGTGGTTGCGATACGAGCGCTTGCGAAGATGGCGGATATCGATCTCGATGTGGAGCGCGTCAATGAGATTGCCTTCCAGTGCGAGAAGCTCGCGCACGGCACGCCCTCGGGCGTGGACAATACGATTGCGAGCCATGGCCAGCCGATACTGTTTCGCGCCGGTGAGGTGATTGAAGTCTTCGACACGCTGCCGCCACTCGTGGTCGCCTGCAGCAGTCAACGAGGCAACACGGCGGAACAGGTCGCCGCCGTGCGGCGCCGTTACGATGCCAACCCCAAGCATTTCGACGCGTTGTTCGCCGAGATCGACGCGCTGAGTGTCGATGGCGCGGCGGCGCTCAGGGCAGGCGACTATGCGGCACTCGGTGCCCGCATGGACCTGTGCCACGGAATACTGAACGCGATTGGCGTCTCGACCCCGGAGCTCGAGAGCATGGTGTCACTCGCTCGCGAGTACGGCGCAGCCGGCGCCAAGCTGACCGGTGCAGGCGGCGGCGGTTCCGTCGTCGCACTTTGTCCGGGCGCAGAGGCCGCAGTCGACGCGGCCTTTCGCGCGGCAGGATTCAGAACCTTGAGCATCGCGGACCTGTAAAATGAGCGGCATGGAGAGCGCGCACAGGATCGTCTCGTCAGAAGCCGAGGAACTGATCCTCGTCGACAGCGAAAACAATGAGACCGGACATCTGTCGAAGGCGGCATGCCACGACGGTGACGGTGTGTTGCATCGCGCATTCTCGGTGTTTCTGTTCGACTCGGCTGGCCGACTGCTATTGCAGCAGCGCGGGCGTACAAAGCGCCTCTGGCCCGGATTCTGGTCGAATAGCTGCTGCAGCCACCCGCGACGCGGCGAGTCCATGGAGTTCGCGACGTCGCGGCGTCTTCGTGACGAGCTCAATCTGGACACGGAGCTCGAGTACATCTATCGCTTCAGCTACCAGGCGCGTTACGAGGATCTCGGTTCGGAGCATGAGCTGTGTCACGTCTACCTGGGCCGCGTCGACGGGGAAGTCGATTTCAACAGACATGAGATCGAGGCGGTGCGCTTCGTGAGACCGGATGCGCTGGACGAAGAAATCGAGGGCCGCGCAGCTCTATTCACTCCCTGGTTCAAATCGGAGTGGCGTGCGTTACGGACCGACCACCGGCAGCAGCTGGATAAGTATCTGATTGCTGAGTAGGGCGCGGCCGGTGGCGCGCGATCGACTAGCCGACGTACCGGTAGTACTCAATCCCGAAATCCGAAAAATGCCGCTCGTCACTTGCGCCGACTCGATCGATCACGAACTCATTACGATGCAGATAGTTCAAGCCGGCGGGGCGCTTGCCGTCGTGCATGGCTTCGTACTGGTCGCGGTTGAGGTCGACGAATTGATTCATCACTGATGCAAAGCCGATCCGTGATGCCGCCTCGCGCCAGGAGTCGGCCATGAAGAACGGGATGACCTCCGCGGCGTCGCCAGACCCGTAGCCGAGCGTGAGGATCTCCTCGCCTGCGCTGAGAGAGTCCTCATCGAGCGCCTGCTCGACTCCGGCTGCAATCCATGCGGGTAGCGCTGCCGTGTACAGGTTGCCCAAATCGAGCATCGTGTCGCTGCCCAGCGCCAGCTTGTCCAGAATCTCACGCCGATAGTGACGCGAGGCCCGAAACGCGCGCAGCGCCGCCATGGTCAGGGGATAGGCCTCGACGTTGAGACTCTCCGGACCGGCAAGCGTCGATACCGCGGGTGCGCCCTGCATTTCGGCGCGCACGTCCTTGGGATCGACGCCGACTTCGTAGCAGTACGAGTCCAACTCGGCTCGGTCGCGCGAGTCACCGTCCGCGAGGGCGAACAGATAGGAGACGGCCCAACCGGTTTCCGGCATCCGGCGGTAAGGCCGGTGCATGAATAGAGTCTTGAGAGAGCGCACGTACGACATGGCGTTCAGGTCGCGCTTCTCGTACATGTCCTTGAGCGCGTGCAGCGTTTCGTCCACGTAACCGATGTAGCAAGTCGTCGAGTATTTGCCGTTGAACACCGGAAAGTCCTGAACCTGGTGTGTCTCGGAGCGATCCTGGCCGCAGAATCTCGACATGGGCTTGCGGAAGTCCATGATCCGGTAGTCCGACGCCGACCCGGAACCGACGAGATCCACGACGGCGAGCTTCGGATTCTCCTCGAGAAGCATGGCTACAGCGCCAGCGCCCTGCGTTGGTTCGCCGCTCGAGCCGCGCGCATACTCGGCGATGTCCGCGCAGACGACGATCGCCTGGCTACCCGCGCCGTCGAGCGCCAGGTGCCGGATCGCTCCCTTCATGCCGTATACGCCGCCGAGACAGGCGTGCTTGAATTCGGGAACTTCGCAGCTGCGCGAGATCGGAGCCAGGCCCCGCGCCATCAGTGCCTGATCCACCATGCCTTTTACGATGATGGCGCCCGCGGAGTTATCTGTGCTCGATTCCGTGCCCAGACCAAGGAATTTCACGCGTTTCGGGTCAACGTCGTACTGGTCGATCAGGCGAATTACGGCCGTGGCGGCCATGGTGTAAACGCTCTGATCAGGCCCCCGCAGCCTGAAACTGCGCCCGACGACCTCGCGAATTTTCGGCCATTGATTGCCCGTCCAGTCGCACCAGTCCTCCAGCCATACCCGGTACGGCGGGACGTAAGCCGCGAGTCCGCTGATTCCTATGGGATTTTTTGTCTGGATACTCATTTCAAGTGGGCCATGAACAGGCCCGGGGATTTTAGTTGTCCCGGCCCTGCTGCTCAACCACTTTCCACGGTGCGGCTGGCTCAGTCGCGTTTCAAGTCCTGAATTATCTTTCCGGAATACTCGACCGCTACTCGACCATGATCGTGATCGTTTCGGACGTAACGGGTGGATCGTGAGGCACGTGCAAGTGGTCGCCGAGCAGCAGCCTGAGCGTATGTGTCCCGGGCTCGAGCGTTATTTCGGTGCTGGTGCTGCCATCACCGAAATGAATGTAATTGTCGTTGGCCGGGATCGGCATGGAAAGATTCGGCAGCTCCGCATCGATAATGAGGTGGTGGTGGCCCGAATCGGGCGTGGCGTCGCCCGCTCTGGCCACGCTCATGCTCTCGATGCCGAATTCGATCGAGATCGGATTGCTGACCGTTTCGCCATCGACCGGAGTTATGAAAAACACGCTTGCGCCGTCCGCGGCCGGGGTTCGCGGAAGGCCCGCAGCCGATTCGGCAGCCGGCGCTTCGGCAGCCGGCGCTTCGGTTGTCGGCACGGCGTTTGTTTCCGAGTCCTCTGTGCCGCCGCAGGCGGCGAGCAGCAGGCTGGCGACGATCGGCAGTGCAGCGGTCTTCGGCAACTTCATGATCATGGACTCCTTTGTGGTGTTCTGATTGCAATGATAGTGCGTCGCGCGGCCAAAATCGCGAATGATCCGAGGTTCTTCAGACGGACATGACCGCCAGCAACAACGCTCCGAGCATCACCGTCGCGAAACCGATGACATAGGTTGTAGCCAACAGCAAGAACTTTGCAAAGGTCGCCAGTCGCCCCTGGCCATAGACATGGCGCATGGAAACGAACAGGTACACCGGCACGTAAAAGGACGACGCGACGATCGGCAGAACGACGATGGACGTGTGCAGCGGCATCCAGCCGATCAGCCTCGCCCAGAGTATCTGCAGCGCCAGCAGCAAGAAGAAGAAGCTGTGGAAGTGTACGAAGAACAGCAGGTGCTCCACGTAGAAGCGTCGCGACAACGGATACAGCAGCTTGAGCACCACAGCCATGATCGGCAGCAGCAGGATCAGGGCTGCCGGAACCTTGTCCAGCACCGCCGCGCCGAAGCCGCGTGGACCGAGCACCTGCAGGCGCTCGCAAATCTCGACGGCGCGTTCCGGCGTCACGCGCCGGCTCAGCCAGCTCTCGAAGGCGCCATCGTCAGGGTTTATCTGGAATTCGTTCGGATCACAGTCGATGCGGAAGCCATCGCCCTCCGGCGGTACATAGTCTTCACTAAAGACGTCTTGCTCGAGAACCTCGGGGGCGATGACGCCTTCTTCGACCAGTTCCTCGAGTTGACCGCGCGCCTCTTCGATCTGCTCGGCCTGATCCTCGTCCGCAACCTCGCCGCTCCCGGCCGGCTCGTAAAGTATTGCGAAGTCGTCTCGAGGGTTGAAGAAGGCGACGACGAAGAAAATAAGACTCAGAACCAGGTACATGCGGAATGGTGGCATGTATCGGGCGCGACGCCCTTCGAGATAGTTGCGCGTGAGCTGCCCCGGACGTAGCAGCAGAGGGTGCAAGGTACGCCAAAGCCTGGAGTCGAGTTCGAAGAGGTCGCCGAACGCGTCGCGTATCAGTTCGAACAGACTGATGAGGCGGTTCGTCGATCGCTGACCGCACTGCCCGCAATACTGACCGCTCAGAGGCGCCCCGCAGTTCAGGCAGGTTAGCCTGTCTCCCCCTTGTTCCGTCACTGCCTCGCTTCTTCAGTTGCCGGCTTTCTTCTTGTTCGCTTTCTTTTTCGCCGGCTTCTTCTTAGTCGTGGCCGCTTCCGTTCGAGTGCGCGGC
>CALZMR010000002.1 GCA_945788575.1 uncultured Woeseiaceae bacterium | reverse complement strand
ATCGAGATCGCGATCGGTCGTCGCCTCGAATACCGTTCACTGGTGTTTTTCGCCATCCTGATGACGCTGGCGCTCTCCTCGTTCGCCCTTATACGTATTTATACGGGTAACTCCGGATAGCGCAATCCGCCCTTTACCCTTAGCGTGGCGCACAATCGGAGATATCCGATCCCGCCGCACCTGAAGGGGGGTGAAGTCGTGGACAAAGACAACAAGCCGCACGATGAGACGGGCGAGCATCAGCCCATTCCATTGATGCAGAGAATCCTGGATAACCCGTTCCTGCTGCTGTTCCTCGGCGTTGCGGTACCGACTGTCTTCTACATTATCTGGGGGATCATCGAAATCCTGCAGATACCGGTCGCCGACTAAGGGGAGGTTCCGACATGGCCATCACACCGCCGAGTGAGCGCATTTGGTGGAAAGAACCAATCGCGCGCGTGGAATTGATCTGGATCGTGATCGCATTCACCTGGGGTCTCGTCATGTTCTTCATGATGATCTACTGGCACGGTGCGGGCGAACAGAACCTGTCGAGCGAGGCCTATCAGATCAAGGCCGAAGTCTTCGCCGAGCGAACGCAGGCGATGATCGACGAACACACGGTCCGTGACGAAAGCGGCTTCCCGGTCGTGCACCCGCCGGCGGGCAGCGACGTTTACATGATGGCCCGCCTATACCAATGGTCGCCGATCCTCGAACTCGAGAAGGACCAGACCTACCGTCTGCATCTGTCGTCCCTCGACGTGCAGCATGGTTTCTCGCTGCAACCCGTAAACATCAATGTTCAGGTGCATCCAGACTATGAAATGGTCATGACCATCCGTCCGGACCAGGTCGGAGAATACGGAGTCGTCTGCAACGAGTTCTGCGGCCTTGGCCACCACTTGATGGTGGGCAAGATCTATGTCGTCGACCGGGAGGAGCAGAGCGATGAGTAAGACCGCCGAATTCCGTACCTGTCCGACGACCGGCCTCAAAGTCAACCTTGCTGCCGAAAGACTCATCAAGGCGAACGCTGTCGCCGCTGTCGTGTTCCTTGCGATCGGTGGACTGTTCGGGCTGCTGGTGGCGCTGACGCGCTGGCCGGCGGTGCATTTCCTGCCAGCAGATTGGTTCTATCTCGCGTTGACCGCGCACGGGCTTGACGTGCTACTCGTCTGGATCATCTTCTTCGAGATGGCCGTGCTGTACTTTGCGTCCGCAGTACTTCTCGGCTGCCGAATCGCAACTCCAAGATGGGCGTGGGCCGGCTTTGGCCTGATGCTCTCGGGCGCGCTGATTACGAACGTCACGGTGCTGCTTGGCCAGTCGAGCGTGATGTTCACGTCCTATGTGCCGCTAAAGGCGGAACCAACATTCTATCTGGGCATCATTCTGTTCGCGGTGGGCGCACTGATCGGTTGCTTCGTGTTCTTCGGCACGCTTGTCGTCGCCCGTCAGGAACGAACTTATGAAGGCTCGATTCCGCTCGTCACTTTCGGTGCATTGACGGCGGCGATCATCGCCGTTTTCACGATCGCCTCCGGAGCGATCATCCTGATTCCGACACTGCTGTGGTCGGTCGGTCTCGTCGCGCACATCGATCCTATTCTCTACAAGACGATCTGGTGGGCGATGGGCCACTCGTCGCAACAGATAAACGTCTCCGCACATGTCGCCGTATGGTATGCAATCGCCGCGATGGTCTTTGGCGCCCGGCCACTGTCTGAGAAAGTCAGCCGCATGGCGTTTCTGATGTACATCCTGTTCCTGCAACTCGCCAGCGCGCACCACATGCTCGTAGAGCCCGGATTCAGTCCCGAATGGAAGATCTTCAATACCAGCTACGCGATGTATCTGGCGGTACTCGGCAGCATGGTTCACGGGCTCACTGTCCCGGGATCGATCGAGGCGGCCCAGCGTAGCCGCGGGCTGACCAAGGGCATGTTCGAGTGGCTTCGCAAAGCGCCCTGGGGAAATCCGGCATTCTCGGGAATGTTCATGTCGCTCGTATTCTTCGGTTTCATCGGCGGTATTTCCGGCGTCGTCATGGGCACGGAACAGATCAACCTGATCATGCACAACACGCTATACGTGCCGGGCCATTTCCATGGGACGGTCGTAGCCGGTACCACGCTCGCTTTCATGGCCATCACCTATCTGCTCATACCGCTGATATTCAGACGCGAACTCGCCATGCAGGGGGTGGCGCGATGGCAGCCCTACGTCTTCGGCATCGGTGTCGCCGGCATCTCACTGTTCATGATGGGTGCCGGTACGCTCGGCGTATCGAGGCGACACTGGGATATGAAGTTCGCCGATGCGATCTTGCCGTTCGACTATCCGTCGGCAGCTGAGTTAATGATGGGCCTCAACGGTCTATTCGCAGTGCTCGCGGCAGTCGGAGGCGTAATGTACGTCGTGGTCGTCGTGAAGTCGGTCTTCTTCGGTCGGAAGCTCGCGCCGGACGAGAAGCCGAGCTACCCGGAAGTACCGCCGGCGGCAGCGGTCGTCGCGGAACACGGCAGCGCGAAGACCTTGCGAATCCCCGGCACGACGATGCTGGTTGCCATATTCTTCCTCGCCTTCGTGCTCTATTACTTCGTCAACTGGAAGTACCTGTCCGAAGTCTGGCCACTGAGCTAAGCTGTTATGGCGACGGCACTCCGCCGTCGCCATGATTCGGATGGAACGCTAGGAAACGATGGCTGCCACGCTGCTACTCCTGTACCAGACTGCTAAGGTCCGCCTCGGATTCCTGATCATGGCCTGTGCATTCGCGGGTGTCGCGGTTAGCTCCGAACATCCGCTGTCGGCATGGCAGATTGTCGCGCTGGGTTTCGCGACCTTGGTCGCATCTTCCGCCGCAGGCGCATTCAATCAATACTACGAACGCGATCTCGACGGGAGAATGCGGCGAACCGCCGGGCGACCGTTCGTCACGGGGCGATTCGAAGCCGACTGGCCGTGGCTCGCCGCGATACTGCTGGCGCTGACAATGGCCGTCGTCCTGGCGGCTTTCGCGACGAACTGGCTCGCCGCCTTATACGTATTCCTCGGCGCTTTCACCTACGGCGTGGTCTACACCGTATGGCTCAAGCGTCGCACCTGGATGAACATCGTGATCGGCGGGCTTGCCGGCAGCTTCGCGGTACTCGCCGGTGCGGCCGCTGCCGGCGACGGAATGGGCCCTGCACCCCTGATCCTGGCCGGCGTTCTTTTTCTTTGGACGCCGCCCCACTTCTGGGCGCTTGCCCTCGCCTGCCGCGATGATTACCGCGCTGCCGGCATTCCGATGCTGCCTGTCGTAATCGGCGGCCGTGCTACGGCCAGGACGATTCTCGCGCATGCCGTCGCGATGGTCGGGCTATCGCTGCTACCAGCCATGTTCGGCATGGGTATCATCTATCTCGTCGGCGCAGTCCTTGGCGGCGGCTTCTTCATCGTTGCCTGTCTGCGGCTCGCCGCGAAGCCGGAAACAGCTCAGGCTTGGCGCGCCTTCGCCGCATCGATCGTGCAGCTCGGGGTACTTCTCAGCGCCGCAATGCTCGATCGGCTCATACTCGGTTGAACCGACAATGGCGCTAGCCACGGGCTTGTTGATTTTTCTCACGGTCGCCGCGGATGGCGCGGCGTACGATCGCGACGAAGCACTATCGAGTAGTCAGGCCGCGATCGGCCGGGAATTCGGGGAGTATGTATTCCGCGATATCGACGGCCAGCCATTCGATCTGTCCAGTCTGCGCGGCAAGCCGCTTGTCGTGAGCATGATCTACACGAGCTGCCATCACATCTGCCCGCTCATTACTCGCAACCTTGCGGACACGGTCGACATCGGGCTGGACGCACTGGGTGAGGACGCCTTCAACGTAGTTACGATCGGCTTCGACTGGCAGGTCGATACGCCGGATCGCATGCGGCAATATGCCCGTCAGCAAGGCGTCAACGCCGACAACTGGATCTTTCTGGCAGGGGACGGACCGTCGATCGACGCCGTCAGTGACGCGCTCGGATTCAGTTTCTACGCAAGCGCCAAGGGCTTCGATCATCTGGCCCAGACGACGATCATCGATGCCGACGGCATCATCTATCGGCAGGTCTACGGTGTCGACATCGAAACGCAGGCCCTCGTCGAGCCACTGAAGGAACTGGTGTTCGACACGCGAGGAGAGGCAGGTCTGATCGATCATTGGGTGGACACGTTCCGGCTGTTCTGTACGGTGTACGATCCGAACTCCGATCGCTATCGCTTCGATTATTCGATTCTGATGACGCTGTTCGTCGGTATTCTTTCCCTGGGGGCAGTCGCCATATTTATCGTGCGCGAATGGAAGCACGCTCGGTGAAAGTGCTGCTCCGGCGAGTATTCGAGCGTGCCGAGGCCGTGTTCGACGTGGGCTTCGGCCGGCGCGACAATCCCATCACAAACCTCGGCGCACTCGGCTGGTTCTTCTATTGGATCTGTGCCGCGAGCGGCGTCTACCTGTATATCTTCTTCGATACAGGCATCGTCGATGCCTACGCGTCAGTCGAATACATGACCAACGAGCAGTGGTATGCCGCTGGCATCATGAGAAGCCTGCACCGTTACACGTCGGACGCACTCGTGGTCGTGGCAGTGATACACCTGCTGCGCGAGTATTCGCTGGATCGCTTCCGCGGCAAGCTCTTTTTCGCGTGGCTCACCGGTGTTCCATTATTGGCATTCATCTACATCTGCGGAATCAGCGGTTACTGGCTCGTATGGGACAAACTTGCGCAGTACATTGCAGTGAGTACGAGTGAATGGCTGGATGCCCTGCCGGTCTTTTCCGAACCTATCGCCAACAACTTTTTCAACAGTACGACGCTCGGTGGCCGTTTCTTCACGCTGATGGTCTTCATTCATATATTCGTGCCGCTATTTATGCTGCTGCTGATGTGGGTACACGTTCAACGGCATGCGGCAGCCCGCGTGAATCCCACGCGAAATCTGATGATTGGTACGGGACTCGCGACGCTACTGCTCTCCATCGTCTATCCCGCCACCAGCCAGGGGCCGGCGGACCTCGACGTCGTACCGGTAACTGTGGGACTGGACTGGTACTACCTCGCACTGTATCCGCTGCTCGAGGTGATCCCTGGCGGCTGGCTTTGGGTGATCGTCGCCGGTGGAGCTCTGCTGCTCATGCTGCTGCCCTGGATGCCGCCACAAGCGCCCAGGCCGGCGGCCATCGTAAGCCTCGAGAACTGCAACGGCTGCGGGCGCTGCGTCGATGATTGCCCGTACAGCGCGATCCGGCTCGCGCCTCGCAGCGACGGAAAGTCCTTCGAGACCGAGGCCGTCGTGAACGACGGCCTGTGCGTGAGTTGCGGCATCTGCGCAGGCGCATGCCCGACGGCGACGCCGTTTCGGCGGGCGAAGCCGATCGAGCCGGGCATCCAGCTGCCGAACCACGACATCTCGGAGCTGCGCGACGAAGTGCTGCAGCTTGGACAGCAACTAACCGGTAATCAGCGCCTGATGGTGTTCGCCTGCCGGCAAACGGCCGCGGTTCCGGCTACGGACACGGAGACCGCCGTCGTTTCGCTACCCTGTGTCGGCATGCTGCCGCCGCCGTTTATCGATTTCGTGTTGTCGCGAGGTATCGCGGACGGCGTAATGATCGCCGGCTGCGCCGAGGGCGATTGCTATTACCGATTCGGCGGCGACTGGACGCGTGAGCGTCTTGCCAGGCGCCGGGACCCGTATTTGCGCAGACGGGTGCCTTCAGATCGTCTGGCCGAGAGCTGGCTTCCGGCTGGCTCTGAGGCGCGCGCGCAAGCGGCGGTCGCAGAATTCAGACGATCGCTTCCAACCGTTGACGGTAGCGAAGATGATTAGGGGCCTGCGTTTAGCGGTCGCTGTCGCCGCCTATGCGGTCTTCGCCGTGGCAATCGGATACCTATCGGCGTCGCCGGTCTACCACTATGGATCGGCCGACATGGCGGTGCTCAAATTGTCCCTCGATCACGCTGCAGAACGAGTCGAGCCCTGCGTCAGACTAACGCCAGCGGAAGTCGCGGCGTTGCCGCCGGACATCCGGCAACCGGCACACTGCGAGCGTCAGCGTATACCGCTCCGACTTCAGCTGGACGTCGATGGCATGACGGTGATCGACATCGTCGCGCAGCCGTCCGGGCTCTGGGACGACGGGCCGGCCTCGGTCTATGAGCGATTCGAAATCGAACCGGGCACTCACTCCATCACCGTCAGGCTGAGAGACGGCAAAGACACGACGCAATGGGACTACGTGCGTTCTGACGACGTCGTGCTGGCGGCCGGGCGGTACTTTACAATCACGTTCGACGGCACGGAGTTTCGCTTCCGATGAAACTGATCGAATGGCAGGAAGAGTTCAGCCTCGGCATCGCTTCGGTCGACCATGAACACCGCGAACTGATCGAACTGATCAACAGCCTTCATGACACGATGCGTGAGAGTTCCAGTACGGCGGCCGTGCTGGAGACGCTTGGCGAGATCTACGCGCAGATCGCGTCCCATTTCGCGCTCGAGGAAAAACACATGCGCGAACACCGATATCCCGCGTTCAACGAACACAAGCAGGACCACGAGGCTTTGCTCGACGATCTGCGCGACATCATGGACGAGATCGAAGCGGACGGCTGGTTCGACGAAGCTCGCCTGTCACAGGATATGCGCCGCTGGTTCAACGAACACTTCAGCACGCACGATGCTCGGCTCCACAGCATGCTCCCGCATCCCACGGCCGAAGAATCCTGACGTCCCAGCGCGGTATCGCTGCCGATCGCTTAGCCAGCTACTTCCTCGATGAGTATGTCGATTTCGTAATGAAGGGCGGTCGCTTCGTCGTCGACTGATGGCGCTTGCTCGACGGCCTCCTGAGCAGGAACCGGCGCCTCATCGTCGGGTTCCGGACCGGCTTCGCTGATACCGAGCACCAGTGCCAGCACGAGTACTGGCGGGATGACGAAGCGGATCGTGAAGCGCCAGAATGCGAAGAACAGGCTGTCTTCGACCCCCATCTCGTCGAGCTTGAGCGCTTTCGGCACACGCCAACCGAAAAATATTGCCGACAGCGTGCCACCAATCAGCAACAGGTTGTTCGCGGCAAGCGTGTCGAACGTGTCGAAGATGTCGAGGCCCTCGTAAGACGGGATGAAATCCAGCGGGCTGACGCCCGACCACGTCGAGAAGCCAAGAATCGACGCGATACCGAGTATCCATGCGGCTCCGGCGATGTAGAGAACGCCTTTCTTCCGCGGAATATTGAGGTGCTCATCGACCCAGTTCACGCATCCTTCAGCCAACCCGATGCAGGATGACAGTGCGGCCGATATCAACAGTACGAAGAATATCGAGCCGAAGATCTGGCCGCCGGGCATCTGGCCGAAGGCTAACGGCAGGGTCTCGAAGATCAGACCGGCTCCGCCTTCGGGGTCGAGTCCATACTTGAAGACGAGCGGGAAGATCGCGAATCCTGCCAGCACGGCGACGCCGGTGTCCATGGCGATCACTGCCGTCGACGAGCGGGGAATCGAGAAATCCTTCGGCATGTAGGCGCCGAATACGATCAGCGAGCCCATGCCGATACCGATCGAGAAGAAAGCCTGGCCAATCGCGGCCATGACAATACCCGGAGTGATCTTCGAGAAGTCCGGCTCCAACAGGAAGCGCAGCGTTTGCGCCATGTCGCCAGCCACGACGCCGTACAAGACCATGATGATTATCGCGCCGAACAGGGCCGGCATCAGTATCTTCACGGCCCTCTCAATGCCGGACTGCACACCGTTTCTGATCACCAGGATAATCAGCAAGTGCACGATCGTATTCCAGAACATCAACAGCCAGGGATTGGCGAGCAGGCCCGAGAACATACTCTCGGTTGCCGCACGATCGACCTCGTCGAACGCACCCGACGCGGCCTTCACGAAATAGTCGAGTGTCCAGCCCGACAGCACGGTGTAGTAGGAGAGAATGATGAACGCGCAGAATATTCCGAGGTTGCCGATGAATCCCCATCGGCTACTGCGCCCGGACTCCTGCGCGACATTGATCACGCTCTGCGACGCACTCGCGCCGCCCCGCCGTCCCATTGAAATCTCGGTGATGAGCAGCGGCAGTCCAATCGCGAAAGCACAGGCAAGATAGATGATCAGGAATGCGCTGCCGCCATTCTCACCGAGCTGATACGGAAACCGCCAGATGTTGCCCATACCCACGGCAAAGCCGACTGCCGCAAGCAAAAACGCCCAGCGAGACGACCATTGCTCACCTGATCCCGAACCACCCGCCATAAGTCACCTCTTTGTTCTGTTTCTTTATTCTGATTCGGTCTGGCCGTCGTGAATGGCGCGCCGAATGCCGTATCTTCTCACAATCACTTCGCTGCTTCGCTCCAGGCGCCGACAGCGTGTGCGTCAGTATTCGGCGAGGTCGCCGAGTTCCGCCTTTTGTTCTTCGACCATCGCCGCCACGTCGGCAAGCAGTTGCCGCGCATCGTAGACGATGCCGTCCTTGATCGTGATTCTCACGCCGCCGACCCGGCCAGGTTCGCCGGTTTCGTCATTGAGGCGTACCGCGCCCGTGCCATACAGCACCTGCAGATTCTCGAGCGGGTTCTCGTCAACAATAATGAGGTCGGCGAGCAAACCCGGCCGCACGACGCCGAACTCGATCTCCTCACCGCGCGGCTCGAACAGCGTCTGTGCACCGTACATCGTCGCCGAGCGGATCACCTCGAGCGGGTGGAACCCGGCTTCCTGAAGTAACTCCATTTCGAGGATCGTACCGAAACCATAGAGCTGATAGATGAAGCCCGAGTCGGAACCGACGGTCACGCGACCACCACGGTTCTTGTAGTCGTTTACGAACTGCATCCACACACGGAAGAAGTTCTTCCAGGCGACCTCGTCCGCGGTCGTCCAATAGAACCAGTACGCACCATGACTCTCACGATTGGGTGTGTAGAAGTCCCATTGCGTCGGCAACGTGTAGGTGTCGTGCCAGTCTGCGTTTCGAGCACGCATGACGTCGCGACCGGCCGAGTAAATGTTGAATGTCGGATCCAGCGTGAATCCAAGTTGCAGGAACTCGTCGAGCAATGCATTCCACGTATCTGAGTCTCTTCCGGCGATCAGACTCCATTGCCGTGCGACCTGACCGAAACGATGCTGTTCATTGTTGTAGTTCATATCCGCCGGCCACGGCTGGACGTCATGGTCCTCGTACATCGCCTCGAACAGGCCGTAGTAGTGGGTAAGCGTATCCAGACCCAAACGCGCGGCATCCTGTGCGTTCATTTGCGCAACGCCCATCTGTCCGAGATGGGCGACCGTTCCGAGACCGAGCTGCTCTGCTTCGTCGATCAGGGCTTCCATGATCGCAGGACGGTGTGCGCCGAGCTTCAATCCGTCGACGCCTTGCCGTGCCGCATAACGCACCCACTCACGTGCATCGTCCGGCGTCAGAATGTCGACGTCGTCGTAACGCTCACCGGAGCCCATGCGGTGATACGAAAACATGCGAGGCGCGGTGATCTCGTTGTTCGCGCTGCGCTCACGTTCCGAGAGCGCGAATTCGAGGTTGCCATGCGGCACGCCGCGCACCGTCGTGATGCCGTGCGCGAGCCAGAGCTTGTAGGTGTACTCGGCTTCGGGCGCTTTGGTCGCGCCGCCCGTGTGCGTGTGCATATCGACAATGCCGGGCATGACGTAGGCACCGTGCGCGTCGATCTCGTAGGTCGCATCTGTCGGCCTGCGATCCTCATCGATCGGCAGGCCGGGATAGCCGACCGATTGGACGGCGACTATTCTATTGTCCTCGATGACGATATCCACGGGACCGATCGGCGGCGCGCCAGTGCCGTCTATCAAAGTGGCTCCGCGAATAATCAGGCGATCAAAGGGACCCTCGCCTTCGGCTCGGTCCGGAGCCGGAACCATCGAGGGTGCCTCATCCTGTGCGACGCCGATCGATGCCCAACCGAGGAGCAATAGTCCGAGGAAGATTCGACGCGCGATGCATCGCCGCTGCCGTGAAATCATGGCGCCCCCTTATGCGGATTCTTATTCTTCTGACCGCCCGCATCATAGCGGTTCTGGGCGCCGACGTCCCGTTGGGCCGTTCCCCGAAGAATCGGGAAACGGCCTCAATCGGAGTCGAGGATCGAGGATCTGTCAGTCGATCAGCGCAGCGCGCCGTCGGTGATCCATTGGCGTATCTCGTCGATCGTCGCCTGCGGCAACATGCCGGTCGGCGGCATGATACCGCCCACCATATGTGTACCTTCGAGCTTGTCGATCAGATAGCTGTTGTCGGGATCAGTCGGAACCACGCGGAAGATGCCGGGCTCCTGGATACTATCGACGTTGACCAGTGCCGCCAGGCTCGCATCCGCATCGCTGAGATTCATCGAACCCGGCAGTATTGCGCCGACTCCCGTATGACAGCTGGAACAGTTGGGCGTGAAAACGACCGCCTGGATCTGGTCGAGCGTCGGCCCGAGCACGACTGGTGTCGTAATCGTGAAGGTCACGGTGAAATCACCACCAGCCGCACCATTTCCTGACGGCAAACCGCCGAGGTACTCACCGTCGAGCGCATTTGCATCTAGGTCCATGATTACGTTGGCACCGTTACCGAGCAGACGGATGCGATAGGTATCGTCTGCCAGCGCGACGCCCTGCAGGTCGAAGACTGCACTTGCCGGGTTGGCACCGATAGCGATTCTGCCAGTACCGTCGATCGGCACTTCATTACCGTCTGCAAACGTGCCGTCTCCCCCGCTCGCCTCAAACAGGAACGTCAGCATATTGACGGTTGAAGCATCAAGGTCGCGATCGAAACCGGCAACGATCTGAGTTGGGGGCGTGTCCAGATTGGCGGCCGGCGCGGGCGACAGCGACGAAACACGGATGGGGTTCGATGGTGGTGGTGCAGTATCGTCGAGCGCACCGTCCGTTATCCATTGGCGGATGACGTCGATCTCGGCCTGCGCGAGCGGATTGCCCGTCGGCGGCATCTGCTGGCCGCCCGCTGTGCCTTCAAGTTTCTGTATCAGATAACTCGCATTCGGGTTACCGGGATTCACTCGTAATATGCCCATGTCCTGCGAACTCGCGATTCCTACCAACATCGCGTAGCTGTTCGCCGCCTCGAGGTTGAGCGCCGCCGGGGGCGCACCTCCGGCGTGACACCCTGCCGTCGCGCAGGTCGGCGTATACACAGCAGCCAGAATCTCTGAGAATGTCGGACCGAAGCCCGCCGGCGGGGGTGGCGGCGGCGGAGGTGGCGGAGGCGGCGGCGGAGGCGGCGGCGGCGGTGGCGGTGGCGACGGGCTGTTGATGGACGCAACCGCGTCATCATAGGTCTGCACGTCACAGCCGGTGAGCGACGCTGCAAGCGCTGCGACTGCAAGCACTGCACGCGCCAACTGTTGTCTGATCGTAATGCTCATAGCCGGTCACTCCGCCGCACACGGCGCAAATTCTGTGAATAGTCGATGGTATCGCGCTGCCTTATCCAAGCTACGACCAGCGTCACATAACTCGCTACGCTCTGCCACTGTCGCCGTCGAGCGACAGGCCACTGATATGCCTCGGAAAATTCGTTCCTTCTGCAACGGCTTGACTGAACGGTCACTCATTGCCGACGAACGGCGCAACACCGACGAACGGTAGGAATCGGCCGACCATTAACGTTCAACCCTCACCGTCCTGTCGCGAATAATGGAAACTCGAGCAAGATCAACGGGATAGTATTATGTCAAACTGGAAACACGCGGAAGACGACGCGGCCGGCAAGCCCGAGAACGAGCCTAAGAGAACCGCCGCCGAGGATGACGAACATCGGCCGCCACCGCGGTCCGTGGAGATTACGTCGCTGGAACTCGACGCCGACGACGATGCCGGCTCCGATCCCTACAATTGCACAGGCCAGTTCTGTGTGCCCGCATTCAGCAAGTACGATAAGGACTGAGTAGGGACAAGCGGTCGGGTTTTCGCTATCTTCGGGCAACTTAGTCCCGGATAAGCAGCCTGAATGAAAACAAGAATCGCCGCGCTATTCGTTAGCCTAACTCTTCTACTCTCTGTCATCGGCCGGCCGGCCTTTGCGGACATCGACGTTCGCGACGCCGATGCCGACATGTATCCTGCCGACGTCAGTTACGACCCTGCCATCCCAACGCCAGCGAGCTTTTTGGGATTCGAGCTCGGTCTGCAGCCAGTAAGGCACCATCAGCTGGTCGAATACATCTCCGCGGTTGCCGAAGCAAGCGATCGTATGAGCCTCGAGGTCATCGGGTATACGCACGAACGGCGCCCGATACTGTTCCTCGTGGTCACGTCAGCGCAGAACCACTCGCGCATCGACGACATACGCGAGCGGCACGTCGCTCGGACAGAACCGGGCGAACCCCAGGGCGACGATGCGGATGCCCCTATTGTCACCTGGCTCAACTACGGCGTTCACGGGGCAGAATCCAGCGGCATGGACGCATCGCTGCCGTTCGTCTACTACCTCGCCGCGGCTCAGGGCGACGAGATCGAGAGCATACTTTCCGATAGCGTCATCCTCGTAACGGCGATCTTCAATCCCGACGGACATTCGCAGCGCGTTGCCTGGTTCGACGCCTGGGGCGGTCAGCTGCCGATAGCCGACCCGGCGCATATCGAGCACCAGTTCAGCTGGCAGCATGCCCGCACGAATCACTACGGATTCGACCTCAATCGCCAGTGGCTGCTGCTGACGCAGCCGGAACCGCGAGCGTGGATGCGCAAGTGGCACGAGTGGCGGCCGAATATCACCGTCGATTATCACGAGATGGGCGGCGGTCAGACGTACTACTTCCATCCCGGCGTCGCCACCCGGACGAACCCGTTGGCCCCCGACGAAGCGGAGAGGTTGATGGAGGAAACCGTGCGCACCTCCGAGGCATTTCTCGACTCCGAGGCGAGGCTGTATTTCCACGGTGAAGGATTCGACAACTACTACGTTGGCAAGGGTTCGACCTTTCCGCTTCTGAACGGCGGTGTCGGCGTGCTGTACGAAGCAGGAGCCGCGCTCGGCCGCGAGTTGGAGACTGGCAACGGATTGCGAACGTTCCGCGAGAACATTCGAAAGCATTTCCGCACGAGTATTGCCAGCATCCAGGCCGGTTCGGCGCTGCGTCGCGACTACCTTGCGTATCAACGTGACTTCTATGCATCCGCGCTCGACGAAGCCGAGAGTTCGAGTACACGCGCCTGGATACTCACGGCGCCCGGCGATCCCGTTCGCTTACACCTGTTCGCCGATTTGCTCGACTATCATCGCATTCAGGCACACCGGCCGACTCGCGATCTGACAATCGGCGGAGAACGGTATCCGGCCGCGGAGTCGCTTCTCGTCCCGATCGACCAGCCGCAGTATCGGCTGATACGCAGCATTTTCGAGACCGTACTCGAATTCGAGGACACGACGTTCTACGACGTCTCGACCTGGACGATGCCACCGGCCTTCGGGCTGCAGTACGCCGCGCTGGAAAGGCGCGACTTTCGCGCCTCGCTGCTCGGCGACGCGCACGAACCGGCGATGCCGACCGCCCCGGCTCCCGACCGCGCCGACTATGCCTACGTATTCGAGTATGACGCGTACTTCGCCCCACGGGCGCTGCATCGGCTGCTCGCCGAGGGTCTGCTCGTCCGTGTCGCCATGAAGCCGTTCTCGGTACAGACATCAGCCGGAGTTCGCGCCTTCCCGCAGGGCAGCATCCTCGTGCCGTTCGACCGTCAAGAGACCGGTCGAGACGACATTCACGAACTAATGCAGACGATCGCTCGCGAAGATCACCTGAGGGTTTATGCCCTGACCTCCGGCCGCAGTGCGACAGGAACGGCAGGCATCGATCCCGGCGGTCCGTCATTCCGTGCGGTTTCGGAGCCGGCCATCCTGCTGGCAACGGGGGACGGTATCAATCTGTACGACTCCGGTGAGATCTGGCATCTGCTCGACTATCGCATGAACATGCCGGTTACCTTGCGTGCCCGCGACGACCTGGGAGGCATTGATTGGAATCGCTACACGCACATCGTATTCCCCTCAGGAGACTACGAAGAGTATGCGCCGGAGTATGCCGGTCGGCTGCGCCAGTGGGTCGCTGAAGGCGGGACCGCCGTCGGGTTTCGTGACGCATCTCCCTGGCTGCGGTCGATGACCCTCGACTACGTCGATCCCGAAAGCGAAGAAGCACTGGCCGCGGCCGCGGAACCAGAAGACGAAGAAGAACCGGAACCCGTGGAGCGCACCGATTACGGCGAGAAGGAACGCCTCGACGCCGTCGACGTTGTCGGCGGGGCGATCTTCGCGGCGAACCTCGACAACACGCACCCTTTGGGCTTCGGCTACCCGCAGCGCGACATCTTTCTGCACAAAAACGTCGAAGAACCGATGGAATCGACAGACAACCCGTATGCGACCGTGATCGCCTATACGGACGAGCCGGTCTACTCGGGCTATGTATCCGAGGAGAACGCGGAGGCGCTGGCCGGCACGGCCGCGCTCATCGCTGAGCGATCCGGCGCCGGCAGCGTCATTCTATTCGCGGACAATCCCAACTTCCGAGGCTACTGGTACGGAACGAACAAGCTGTTCATGAACAGCGTGTTTTTCTCCACACTGTTCGATCCGCCAAGGGAAGACGAGTAGTTACTCTCCGACCGCCTGAAACTGATACATGGCCTCGACGATAGGCGAGAGCGGCTCACCGAAGCGAGTGAACCACCGGTCGTAAAGGCGTCGAATCGCGACTGACCGATACAGCTGGGCCAGAGCCCGATCCGCGCTCAGCCTGAATCGGCTGTCGCCGCGTGGCACGACCAGCGCGTAGGGCTCGAAAGACAGTACGGTGCCCAGCATCGTGTACTCCTCGGCCGCGTTTTCGCTGCGGAATACCTGTCCGAGCAGCATCGCTCGATCCGACGCATATCCGTCAACGCTACCGCGATTCAGGAGTTCCATCCCCTCGTCGTGAGTTGCGATCAACTGAATCTCGATGTCGAATTCATTGACGGCCACGAATTCGCGAATCGTGTCTTCGGTTGTTGTGCCGGCAATCACGGCCACCCGTTTGCCGTCCAGGTCCGCAACGTCATCGATCCCGTCGCTCCTTCTGGACAAGACCGTGCTGCCCGTAATGAATATCATGAGCGTGAAGTCCACACGCTCCCGCCGGGCCAGCGTAACCGTCGTCGCGCCACACTCGATGTCGACGCGCCGCTCTTCGACCGCGCTCAGGCGCTCCTGCATCGATACCAGCGGCGTGAACGTAATCTCGATATTTTCGAGACCGAGTTCGTCCCGGATACCCGATGCGATTCGGCGGCAAAGATCCACGGAGTAGCCCACAGCCTCACCGTTTCGGTCGACGAACGAAAGCGGCGGAGCGTCCGGGACGAAACCGATACGGAACTCGCCGGTAGCGGCGATCCTGTCCAGATTGCTCTCGTATTCCTCTCCGTACGCGGACGATGCCGCAAACAACGCTGCGACGAGCACTACAAGTCTGCTCACGTAATGACCTCCTGGGTTGTTTCATTACTCTGGACCGGCAAGGTCACGAGGACTGCCGTGCCGACTCTACTCTGACCAGCGCCATGCGGTCCGCTCGGGCTCTGGCCATCCATGATACCGGTCAACGGTGCTCTCAATCCAACCCGGATAAGCGCGATATTGAGGCGCGCGCGGCGTTGAGCTCGGTCATCGCATCCCGCTGCGGAACGACGGACCCGGATCGCGCAATGCTGGCGGGTCTCCTTCAGCATATCGGCGTGCTGCCGTTGTTGCGGGTCATAGACGCAAGGGGTTTGTAATCCGACGTCGATCATTCCGAGCACACACTCGGCACGTTCTCCGGTATTGCCGGCGTAGTGCTTCTTAAGCATTGGGACTTCGATGAAGAGACGGTCGAAGTCGCTCGGAGCCGGAAGGTCTGGGAGCGCGACCCCGGGCCTGCCGCCGATCTCAGCGACATCGTACTCGTCGCGCGCCTGCATGGCGCCGTCGGCACACCCGAGATGCACGAGGCTCCAAAGATCACCGAGATTCCGGCATTTGAAAAATTGCCGTTAGGCGATATCGGTCCGGACGAGAGCCTCGCGTTACTCCGCGAAGCCGACGCCGAGGTAAACGAAATACTGCAGGTACTGGGCGTCAGCTGATGGATAGTTCGCCAGGGCGTCTGGTTTAAAACGCCCATTACCTGGTCCGTCGATAGCGGCTTGCCGGTCTCGCGCAAGTCCGCTTACCGGTTCGACCTCGCTTAGTCGGGGGCCGAGATCAACGCCATCTCGTCATCAAGCCCGGTCATCTGCCAGCGGCCAAGCGCTATCGGAATGCTATCGATCGAATTGAGATGATCGAAGAACTCGCGCAGGGTAAACGGCTCGCCACGTTCCTCGAGCAGCTTGGCGTAGTCTGCCAACGTCCGCTCCAACAGGTACTTACCCGTCACGTAACTCGTGCCGTAGCCGGGCTGACGAAGGTATAGGTGCTGCTCGAACTTCAACAGCTCCTCCTCTGTCGCCATCCAGCCGCGTGGTGTCCATTCGACATGCACGCCGCCCGCCTCCTCCATCGTCATCTCGTTCGCATGCGCGTAGAGGGAACCGAGGCCGCGCGCGGCACGCTGAGCGAGCATGATCCAGACGATCTCACGGACACGCGGATTGTGGTCGTAAAGGCCCGCGTGCATGAACATCTCTTCCACGCCCGTCGCCGTGCCCTCGTTGCGACTGTCGAAGATATTGTAGAGGAGCGCATCGCGGCGGATCGGGCTGTCATGCGGCTCGTTCTCCATACGGGCGAGTTCGAACCAGTGATAGAAGTGCGTGTAGAGCGGCGTCGGATCGTAGTGCGCCGCGATCCAGAAGAAGTTCCGCGTCTCTTCGGGAACGAACTCCCCAAGCCGTGCCCGCAATGCCGGATCGAAGTAGTCTGCGACGGTAACGATCTCCTCGTCCCTCAGCCAGTCGATGAAGTAGGTCGCCGAACGATCCGCGAGCGCGTCGTACTCCTCTGGTGTCGAAGCCGCAACCAATGGCGGAAGATTGCGATTACGGTGCTCTTCCAGTCTGAGTGACGCCCAGGCCCGGTCGAGTTCGCGCTTGAGCAATCGCACCTCGTCTTCCCAGGTTAGCGGTACGAGGTGCACGTTTTGTGCGTACCACGTGTAATTGTCCCGGCCGATTCCCGAAGGGCCGTCTTTCGATTCGGCCTCCTCATACAGCCAGGCGATCAATTCGTCGGTAGCGGTCTGAGCGTCGGCGATCGCCGCACGTAAAGGCTCGCCGAGGCCATCTGTTGCTGCGAGATCGTCGAGCGCCCCGCGCTGATCCTCGATGTTGCGAATTCCGGCAATCCAGAGCTCTCTGGCATTGCCCGTCAGATTCTGTTGCGCCTGGCGCATGAGCGGCGGGATGACGCTCAGATCGCCGATCAATCGCTGCTCTTCGTCCGAGGTCAGAGGGAACTCGTAAGCCCAGAGTTCCGTCACAGCATGATGCGTCGGCCCCTCGTGAGCGGGAACGTCGCTCTTGTAGAGCCAAATCGACTGATAGTACGCAGGGTCGCGCGCCCACGGCATCAGCACGCGATAATTGAAATCGTAGCCGTTCATTTCGGCGCGGACGAGATGCCAGTCGACCTGCTGCTCGACGGACCATGCATCGAGGTCGAATGCGTGCAGGCGTTCACGTAGCTCAAGGAATTCGCCGTGCCGAGCGTCGAAGGTTTCCGCTGTGTAGTCGGGCGCTCCTTCCTGAAGCGGCGGACGCTCGAATTCTCGCCACTCTTCGAACAACTCGACGAGCGCGTCATAGTCATGATCGTCAGCAATAGCCACGTGACCTCCAACCAGCATGAGCGGCACGCACGCGAGGCTGCGCCACAAAATCCTGCGTAAATAGTTCATTCTAGTACCCCCAATGTCAGATTAGCTCATGCTCGCTGGTGCTGCCCGGCCGTATGCTGCACACCTTCAGCAGACCGGTGCGGCTTAGCTGACGTTACGTATTTTCGCTTTGTTTCGATTCCTGAACGTTTTCGGGCTCTGATTCGCCTTCGTCAAAGCGCCGTCCGAGTTTCGCCCCGACCCACGCCCAGAGTGCCGCGATACCCGAGCCGATAGCTGCCATTGCTGCCAGACCGAGGCCGATCTTATCTGTAAGCATCGAAAACAACGACCCGGCTACGGCGTCACCGCCACGATAGACGACGATGTCGATCACCGGCTTGGCCTTGAAGCGAACTTCAGGGCTAATCTTAGTGAAAAGTGTTTCGCGAGCCGGCTTGGTCAACCCATAGTTGCCAGCGCGGCGGAAAACCTGCAGGGCGAGGACAACGGTGACAATTGGCGCGATGGCCAGAATCAGCATGCCCAGGCAAATCAATACAGGCATCAAGACCAGCGCCAAGGGCATCCCGAGGCGCAGAACGATCCTGCCTGTCACGAACAGTGCGAGGACGTAAGTCAGAGAATTTACCGCTAGATCGACCAGGCTAAGCAGCTGTGTCCTGCGCTCAATAGGGATATCCGCAAGAACGTTCTTTTGTTCGAAATAGACGAACGAACTAATAAACGTGTAAAGAAGGATAAATGCGGCAATTCCCAACATATATGGGCTGGTCGCAAACGCTCGGAAACCTTGCCACCATTTGCCGCCCAATGCCGTCGTATCCGCCTTTAGATCGACATTGCCCAATTCTGCGCCTTTGAGACGGTAGAGATAGAAAATCAAAGGCACGCCTAGCAGGAGTCCGATCGAGGCGATGAAGATCAAAGTCTCAATGCCGACAATCTCGGCATAAAACAATGGGAGTAATGGGCCTGCGAAAGCGCCGGCGCTCGCGCCGGCTGCGATAACCGGAAACAAGCGCTTTGATTGTTCGCGCGTGAACATGTCGGTCATAAATGTCCAGAACACGGACGTATTGAAAAGCGCGAAAACGCTAACCCAGAGGTAGTAAAGCTTGCTGATCGACGCGCGGTCTTCGACGATCGCCACACCTATGGACAAGATCACGAACGTCGCCGCGAAGGCGACATACAAGATTGCGACAACGTTTCTTAGCCGAGCGCGTGAGACGGCGTACCCGAAGACTGATACGAACGCTGCGCAGATTAGGAAATTCAGCCACCAGAGAATACTGAGTTCGGTGTTGCTCCAGTCACTTGGCATCGCATCGCGCACAGGGCGTAAAACGAAATATGATGCCATCAGAATGAATGCCAAGAGCATCGAGACGAGCGTGGCTTTCAGCTCGTTCTTTTCGATCTGAGACAGCGCCTTCGCGGCACGCGCAATTAGACCCGGTTCGTTCAAGGCCGCTTCCTCTGTTGGTTCTTGTTGGACTGGGATCGGCTGGAGCGCCGATAGTTTACCGAACCAAGGCCGGGCGAGCGATCAGCAGTCAGTCGGGAGATGCCCATTCGAGTGTGAATCGGGCTCCGCCAAGGGGCTCCGACGAGTCGACTTGTACGGCTCCACCGTGAAGTGCGGCAATTCTGGAGACAATGGCCAGACCGAGGCCGTAACCGCCGGTGTCGCGATTGCGGCTATCGTCCAAACGTGAGAAAGCTTTGAAGACCGCCTCCCGGTCGTCCTCCGGAACTCCCACTCCGTCGTCCTCGACCACGACCTTGAAACCGCCGTTTCTGCGACCCACGCTCACTCGAACGGACTGTTCCGCGTATCGGCCGGCATTCGACACCAGATTGCTAACAGCCAACTCCATTAGCCTGGGATCCATATCGATCGTGTCGATATCCGGATCGAGATCGATCGACATAGTCCTGTCCGGCCGACGGCAGCGATCCAGTACCTGCTCCAGCCACGCGCCAATCGGTACGGACTGCCAGTTCATGCGCAGGTCCGGATGATCCAGCCGCGCATAATTGAGCATCGAGCCGATAAGGTCGTCGATGTCTTCGACGTCTCGGACTACAGCTTCGATGTCTCGCTGCGCGTCTTCGTCACTGCGGTCACCGAGTACGGCCAGCGCCATACGGATGCGCGCCAGCGGCGTTCGCATCTCGTGCGACAGGGCCGCGATGAGCTCTTTCTGAGTCTGAATCAAACCGCTCAGCCTGGCCGACATCTCGTCGAGATTGGTAGCCAGAGGCCTGAGCTGAGTAGTGTCGTCCGCCGTTCGGAGCGGCTCTCGATAGTCTGCGGCGAACCGCTGCGACGCTGATGTGATCGACCTGACGTCTTTGAGGAGCGGCCGCAACCATAGCCCGACAAGTACGAAGATCGAGAGATAGAAAAGTGGCGGCAGCAATCGACCGACGATCCCCTCTCGCTCCTGCGGGATCGGTCCGATTCGAAGGTATCCGCCCAGTCCGTCGAAGTAGCGCAGGTATGATCGCCGGCCATCCGCGTCGATGAGCGTGTCGAACGCTTCTCCCGACGGCGTTGCCGCGGCAATATCTCCCGCCGCAAGCAGGCTGATTCCGAAGCCCAGTTCCTCAGCGATCTCTGATGCTTCGAGGTTGCGGCTCGCCACAGGGGCAGCCGCAAGCCGGGCCTCGACCAGATCGAAGGTCGCCGTGATCCAGGGATCCTCGGGGGCGCGCACACCTGATTGCAGGCGCGCCAGTCCGAAATCGAGTACGGCGGCAACCACAAGGAGACCAGCCGCCAAAAACAGATACGAACGGAACAGCAGTCGATGACGAAGGAAGAACGAGGCGCTCACTCTCCCTCGTCCCAGGCGTCGGGCACCAGCAGATAGCCTTTACCCCAGACCGTCTTGATGCGCGCCGGCGTCGAGGCATCGTCACCGAGCTTGCGCCGCAGCTTCGAGATGCGCCCATCGATCGATCGGTCGAGCCCGTCATAGTCGATGCCGCGCAGCTTCAGGAAGATGTCTTCGCGGCTGAATACTTTGCCGGCATGTCGCGCCAGCAGCGCCAGCAGTTCGAACTCCTGGGTGGTCATTTCGATACGCTCATCGCCGAGCCAGACTTGCTGCGAAACTTCGCTGACGCGTAGCCGGCCCAGTATCACGTCGGGCCGGGCTTCTTCGGCGGCTGGACGAGCCTCGACTCGCCGCAGCAGTGCGCGCGTGCGCGCCAGCAGCACCATCGGGTCGACCGGCTTGCTCACGTAGTCGTCGGCGCCCGCCTCCAGACCGATCACCTGATCGATGTCGGAGTCCCTTGCCGTGAACATCAGAATCGGCCCATCGAAGATCTCTCGAAGCTCACGACAGACCTCGAGACCATCCTTGCCCGGTAGATTGAGGTCGAGAAGCACGACTCGCGGACGCTCCTCGCCGAACCGGCCGAGCGCATGATCGCCCCGGGACTCGATGGCCACGGTCAATCCGTTTTGCAGAAAGTACTGCGCCGTCAGTTCAGCGAGCCTGCGATCGTCCTCGACAAGCAGGATGTCCACGGACGGTGTCTTCAAAGCAGGTCCCAGACGTGTCGCGTCCTGCGCCTGCGCCTGCGGTCGTCAGTGTCCATTCTCAACACTTCGACCGTCACTGTCGCCAGACGTGACGCACCGCCCTCCTCGCTCATCCAGTAGCTGAAACTTTCCTGCACGTTGCGATCGTCTTCGAGTTCGCCCATTCGCTCGTCGCTCCAGCATCTCAGTGGTTCGCGACCGAAATCGTTGAATAAGCAATAGTACCCGCTCTGCTCGCTCTGCCAATGCACCAGAAAGGACATATCGCAGGAAGGCGTTACTTCGTCGGTAATGCAGAGAATCGGTTTCACCTGCAGTTCTACGTCCGCGTCGTTGGCAGACGCGACCACCACGGGCATCAGGGTTAGTACGAGGACGAGTAGTCTCATGGCGCTAGAACCGATAGCCGAAGCCGGCGAAATAGCCGTACACGGTCCTGTCGACGACAATCGGACTGGCAAACGCCTCGTCGTTGAGACGCTCCGCTTCAGCAACGAGTGCGAAGCGCCAATTGCGTGTCATCTGGTAGCCCAACATGAACCTCGCATGCACATTCACGCCCGCGCCGGCCTCGTACTCCGGAAGGGCTGGCGAGGCTTCACCTGAACGCACGCCCCAGTAGTAGTCATTCAGCGCCGCGCTCTTGTAGCTAAGACCGATTGAAGGCTCTACATACCACCGCTGGCGGCGGAAACCGCGGCCGTAATCGGCGTGTACCTCATAGCCATCGTGAGTCCCGGACACGTCGTGGTGTGCCGTGAGCTGCAAGCGCCCCCAGCGCCCGCCGGCGAGCAATTCAATACCCATCTCCCCGGCGTAGTCGCGGTCCGGAATCTCGAGAAGCGTCGCTATCGGAAGGGTCGTACCGTCCAGCCCCGCTGTGACGAATTCCGTATCGGTTTTGCCGAAAAAGACCCGGTCGCTGTTGAATCGGCCAACCACGCTGGCCGTCACATAGTCGTTATCTGCAAACGTGAAACCGACATCCCCGTTGTCGAAGAAGAACCGGTCGCCGAACCAGGCAATGTCGAGATCGACGGCGATCGGAATTTCGTCTGAAAGCACGAGCGGATTCGTGCGTATGCCGTAACCGAGGGCGATGCCCAACTGCCAGCGCGATTCCTCGGCGTCCGGCTCATCCGCCTGCCCGATCTGCGGAGCGAGTGTCAGCAGCAAGCATGCGAGAAGCATTCTGGCTGAGTCCATGATTCGGCGTCCTATGTTGCACCGCACAGCAAAGCAGTCTCGCAGGAACCGCAGCGGCTCACGTTGGCGAATTGTATGGAAACTGTCGAATTGTGTATCGGCACTACAAATCTCGACATTCTCCCTCAACATTCTGTACAGATTCTGTAGGGTCGCGGCCTTACTGTATTGATATGGGAACCAATGGAGACATCCTAATGAAACGGCTGATTCTTTGCATCGCGCTGGGCACGCTTGCGGCCTGCGGCGGTTCGGGGAGCTCGCAGGAACCGCGCGGACCGGACCAGGGGCTACTGTCGAAGGTGACCAATTCCGCCGACCTCGAGGCATCGATCAAGGCAGGGTTCACGACCATTCGAAGCGATGAATCCGTCCTCGCGGCAACCGGGGCGCTGCCGGCGAGCGACAACTTTACCGGTACCTATACCCAGGAGCTCAACGTCGACGAGTTCGATACGGTCAAATACGACGGCAGCCGGTTGTTCATCGCACCTCGATTGTTCACACACTGCTGCTTTGCGCTAAACAATGCGGCTTTGAGCATTCTGCCGCCGCAGCCAGCCGGCGACCGATCGATTCGTATCCTCGAAACCGATCCCGCCTCCGGGACGGCAGTGGAGCGCGGCACGATCGACCTCGACGAATCGACGTCCGTGCAGGGCATGTATGTATCCGGCGACCGGATGGTGGCCCTTACGAGCACATGGTTCTACGGCAGTTACGGCGATCACTGGGCTGACGTCGCGATCTGGGCGCCAGAGAAGACGGGGCTGCGTATCTACGACGTCAGCGACCCGAGCACGCCGGAACTCGAGTTCGACGCACTCGTGGACGGCACCTTCGTGGACAGCCGCCGGATCGGAAACACGCTCTATTTGGTCAGCCGTTACTCGCCGCAAGTCCCGGGCATCGCGTACAACGTGACGACGCCAGCGGAACAAGCCGGCAACCAGGCGATTCTGGCGAACTACACGCTCGAGGACCTGTTACCGAAGATCACGATTGACGGCGTGCCGAGTTCGCTTGTCGACCCGGAAAATTGCTACATCCCGACGACCGAGCCGGGATACCCGGTGATCACCAGCATCACGGCTATTCCGATCGACAATCCGTCAGCATACGAGACGACTTGCTACAACGAAGCCGCTCAAGGCATCTACGTCTCCGAGAATTCGATCTACTTTACCGACGTCCGCTTCGATGACACGTGGACACGCAGCAGGACGCGGATTCACAAATTCCGCCTCGCTGGCACCGGCGCGACGTATTCCGGTTCAGGCGAAATTGCCGGGCAGGTCTGGCGTGGCGGTCAGCAAGACTTCCGTATGAGCGAACACGGCGGGGATCTGCGCGTGTTCACGTCCGAGTACGATTGGAACGACCCCGATTTCGTCGATCACCACCTCTTCGTACTGAGGGAGTCGTCTACACGACCCGATCTCGACACAATCTCCGAACTGCCCAATGCAACACGGCCAGCAGAGATCGGTAAGCCCGGCGAGGAATTGTTCGGGGTCCGCTTCCTCGGCGACCGGGCGTTCGCGGTAACCTTCGAACGCATCGACCCGCTGTACGCGATTGACCTGTCCGACCCGACAGACCCGTTCGTTGCCGGCGAACTAACCGTGGCCGGCTTTTCGCAGTTCCTGCATCCGGTCAGCAACGACCTCCTGCTGGGAATCGGCAGCGATGATGTCGGCGGTATCAAACTGGAACTGTTCGATGTCTCGGACATGTCAGCACCGGTATCGCAAGGCGCGGAGGTGCTTGGCGACAGGTGGTCCTTCAGCGAAGCCACCCACGATCGACACGCGTTCACCTATCTGGCGGACGTTGGCGGCGTTGACCGTTTCGCGATTCCGGCAACGATCTACGATAGCGGCCAGTTCTCGCTGGATCTCTCCGGACTCTACCTCTTCGAGATTCATGACAAGACCACGCCCGCATTGGCGTCGCTCGTGCGTGCAGGTTCGATTACACCGCCCGTCAACGGGATCGAGATTCCTTATATCAATCGCAACCGGTCGTTTTTCCACGACGACACCGTCTTCTACGTGAGAGACGACGTCGCCTGGGCTGCTTCCTGGCTGTCACCGACGATCGTTAACGGTCCGTTCTGATCGCACGGTGACTGGCGGGTCTCGAGGGGGCGATTCGCCCCCTCTTCTTTTGCCGATCGATTCATGCGCCGATGGCCTTCGCCGCTGGTGTTCATGGAGGGCTGCGCGACGCCACGAACGGTTCTTCATATGTGCCTCGAGCGTCTCCCGAGGACCGTTACGCCGGGCGTATTGGCAGGCAGATTGGACAATAATCGGAGATCCGGCTCATGCGCCGACGCAGCGTCCAGGCCCATGATTCCATGGAAATGTGACGAGTTACATAGTCGAAAACGTGCGTTGGTCTCATAATCCCCTGTGATGCGGTGCCGCAATACGTTCGCGGTTGGTCTGAACGAACGATCCCAGCCAAGCGAAGCGAATTTAGCCGGAATCAAGGGGACGTAACGTGCAAAAACGCGAACAAGGATTTACGCTGATCGAACTCATGATCGTCGTTGCGATCATCGGCATACTGGCGTCGATGGCGATGCCGGCGTATCAGACCTACCTGCTGCGCGCTCAGGTTTCCGAAGGGCTTAATCTCACTGGGCCAATGCAGGCGGCGGTGGTCGAGTACTACAACGACTTCGGCGCCTTCCCGGCAGACAACAACGACGCCGGCGCGGATCCGGCGGGCAACTACTCCGGCAAGTACGTATCAGGCATCTCGGTCACGGGCGCGGTCATCTCGATTCAGTATGGCAACGACGCCAGTGCTCAGCTCGCAGGAGAAACTGTCACGCTGACGGCGGTCCCCACGTCCGGCAGCCTCCAGTGGGACTGCGGCAGCGGCGGCGTCATCCCGGAGCTCTATCTCCCCTCCGTCTGTCGCTAATTCAGAGGCGGCGACACGGTCGTCTCGCGCATCGCGATCTGACTTTGCAGCCACTCGTGCGCAGGTGGTTCGCTCGTGAATACACGGAACACGGCGTTGTGCTGTACGGCGACCATCTCGGCGAATCTTCCAGGGTCGACGAACGGTTCCGAACCCAGAACGGCCATCACGACCAGCGGCGCACGTGAATTCTGAAGCTCGGAAATACCGACGCCAACCTCGTGTCTAACCGACGTACTCGGCGCCGTTCCGTGACAGGCACGGATATCGACGAGCACGCCGCGTCTGCCTGCTGCAATGCAAGCGTCGACGCTTTGCGCCATCAGGTCGAAGAATGGTCCGGGCCAGACTTTGCCCTCGCAACGTACGACGATCGCCCGATCACCGAAATCGACTTCGTAGCGGAGGTCTTCGTTCTTGTCGGAGGATACTTTCTGCATAGACCGCCTAATTCCATTCCCGCATTCCGGGGCCGGTGTCTGACAAGCGCCACTGCATTAAGTATGGCTCAGGAAAGTGCGACATGTGTACAACGCTCGCCGGGCTTCCCGCGGCGAGCGCCGGCACTTCGTAACGAAGCTTGAGGTTATTGTGTGACGGTTACCCAGCTGAGGACCTGGGTGGTCGTATCGTCACGCGCCTGCTGCCCAAGCCCGCGTGTCTGCCCGCCAGAAAAGCCCGCCTGATCCAGCAGCGATTGCAGCGCCGAACCCTCGCCCAGTGAGCGTGTCGCCAGCAAGCGCGGCTGCGCGAGATAGCTGAAATCCGCGAGCATACCGCCGCGCGCCGGAACCGCGATCATGAGCATGCGTTCGAGTCCGGTCGTGTTCGCCTCCACCGGCCAACCGGCGGCATTGTTCGCGATATACAGACTGCCCCCCGCTTCGATGCGGTTTCGGTCGCCGCTTCTGTTGGGAAAGAAAGGCGTGATCCCCCACCGACCGTCTACGAAAAGCACGGTGACGTCCTGGGCACGCATGGACCGGTTCTCGAGGCGGAAGCGCACGAAATCGCCTGGTCTTACCTCTGGCCGGACACCAGCCGGAACTTCCTCGAATTCGGTCTCGCCGCTTCGACGAACGTCCATTGCAAGGACAACCTCTGCAATGCCTCCCGACGAGGTCGAGCGAGCCACGTTCATGAGATTGGTCGCTCTGGCCACCGCCCGAAGGTTGTTGACGAGTTCGCCGGCACCGGACCGCGTCGGGAGCTCGATCGACGGCGTAATGTCTCCCTCGCCTGCGCACGTGCTGTCCGTTCCCGAGCGCAATAACTCGCGCGTGCACAACTGTCCTGAGGGCGGCACGAACCACAGATCGCCATCCATTGCGACCAGCCTGAGGTCGGCGGGTTCCTGTGCACCGACCCATTCGATCATATTCTCGAGGCCATCTTCATCCGAAGCAACCGCCTCGGTGATCGACTCGGCTACCGCGTCGTCATCCGGCAACGCGATCGCCATCGTTAGTGAAATAGGCCGCTGAACCGGCCGAGCGAACGCGGAGTCCGGAATGGACTCGACGTCGAGCAGGTCGGACCCATCGAAGCCGACGGCCACCGCACGGCTCTCGGAAAGCTGAGCGCCCGTCACTTCCAGGTAGCCGATCGCGTCCGCGATATCGGCACCGGGTTGTGGAACGACCGCGAGAATCGTACCGGCGGTAACATTGTGCAAACTGCCGGCAGGAAGAGTTATTTCGCCGCCGCTGATTTCAACTCGGTACTGTTCAACCCTTTCGCCTTCGGTCACACCGAATACGGATGCGTCCAGGCTGGTCCCGACGAACAGCGGCGTTGGCCGCGTACGATGCATGGATTCATACGACAGCATCACTTGCTCGCCGAGCTGCCGATACGTCAGACCGGGGTTGGTCTGGACAATATTCATGATCGTGAAAGTAAACATTCCGTGAGGCTGGCGCGGCCGCTGACCCTGCGGGAGCCTTAGCTCCGGCGTTGTTTCGGTTGTTTGTGCCGCGAAGAATGCGACGTAGCCCGCGGCATCGTCGTCCAGCGCCGCGGAATCGCCGCTGAATGAGTTCTCGGCTTCTCGGGCCCCGCGGGAGCGGACACGATTTTCTTCGGCTTCTGCAAGCGCTTCGAGCGCGCTCTCACGTTGATCCGGACGCACGAGTTCCATGAAGTCGATTTCGCGGTCGAGTTCGTCTTCGGGAACGATGCTGCGCGTCATGTCGCCCGAGTGGCAGCTATCGAACACGATCCAGACGAATGCGCCGTTGTTGCGTAGATTCGTGACGAAGTAGTTGATCTCGTCGTCGACGATTGCGTTCTCTACGGAATCGATACCGTCGTCCCAATGTCCGATGTCACGAGGCAAGAAGATCTCGTCGAAATTGTCGTCCTCCTCGCTCGCAGCATCACCGCGCAAAACGACGGGCTGGCGCGATCCGTGACCGGAGAAGTGCAGATAAACGAAATCACCCTCACGCACATCGCCGAGGAGTTCGTCCATCGCTTCGATGATTGCGTCTCGGGTCGGCAATTCGGCGCCGTCGACTCCGTCGGCGAGAATTCGAATGTCATCACGCTCGAAGCCCCAGTTGGTCAGGATATTGCTCACCAGCAAGGCGTCGTTCGATGGCCCTCTCAGATCTCGATTTTCGAGCGCCGGATATTCGCTGACGCCGACGATCAGCGCGTGCCGTGAACTGCGCTCCGCAGCCGACGCATCGCTCGGTACGATGCCTCCTGCCAACAAGCCAATCGAGGTGCTCAGGATCGAAATCAGGACGAGTTTGGAGAGCTTGCGAGTAGTCATCATACTGCTCACTGAAAAGAGCTTCGGTGGTGAAAACGCCGGCCGCGGAACCATGTCCGCAGCCGGCGTGCCTGCAGCCTTAGTTGGTGCAGAGATCGTACACGTTGTAGACGTGGCCGAGATTGTCTACTTCGACGCGGACCGTGCCCACGTTGTACTGGTTCCACGAGCAGAACTCGTTGTCGCTGTAGCTCAGGCTCTGGCAGATCAGTCGGCCTCCCGCGTATACGCGAAGGTCGAGATCGGTATCGCCGTCACCGTCGAGGGAGATGTAATTCGACCCCGGCGTGAACGTGATCGTCCAGATGTCGGTGTAACCCGAGTAAACGCGATCGTGATAACAACCGGGACCGGCGACGTCACCAGCGCGGCTGCCTGCCATCTCGGCATCTTCGATCAGCGCAATCAGCTCCTCGTTGTCGCCAGCGAGTTCGCGTGCCCGATCGAGAATACCGGCTTGTTCCGGCTTATCCTCGCCGACTTCGCCGCTGCCCTCGGACTCCGGCTCGCCTTCGCGCTCTTCGACGGTACCGAGACCGTTCATGATGTTTGCGGCAACGATCAGGGACAGCGCGTCGCTGTTGCGATCGCCGTAGTCGGCCAACTGGTTGGCAAGTGCCAGGTCCATACCGGCCGCTACCACCTCGCCTTCCGGCTTGGCCTCTTCGTGCTCGTCGGCCATCGCGACCATTGACGACGACATGGCAATCGCGGCAACGCAAGCGAGAACGCCTGTCTTGATGGATCCGGACTCAATCTTGCAAGTCATGATGGGTTCACTCCTTTCTTTTTTGCTGAAACAAACGAGTACTAGAGCTAACGATCGACACTAGTCCTCACTTACGAATGGCCGGGCTACGTCAGTTGGTGCCTCGAAATAGTGCATATAGACACGCTGCGAAAAATCCCGATTCACCGGCTACGACGTAGTCCGACGAAAATTGTCAGGGCAAAGCCAATCAATCCGGTTCGGCCACGAAATCGTGGCTCAACCAGCAATGTTGCGCTACATAAGGAATGGATCGTGGCGCCCCCAAATTCTCTGTTCTTGCAATCCCCGACGTGCCTGGAAGTTGCTTTTTAATTATGCGAGTCTGTTATCGATTATCAGGCTTTCAATACGCTTTGCAAAGCCTTTGTTTAGAATCGGTATAAATAACCACAATAAACCCCGAATCAATGGCTAAGCGGCGACTGACCAGCTCCCTGACAATCTTCGCCGATGTGCGTCAAGTATAGTAGAACGCATTCATCGTGCTGTGATCAGCTCGGCGGTTCTCGCAGCCAATCTGCGCTCAGATTTCTGGCGAGGCATTAGAGAATGAACGACGAAGAATGCGTACAGGAAATAGCCAGTGGGGGCTCCGCGCAACAGGCGGCAATATCCCTGCTCTTCGAGCGCTATTACAGGAAGTTCGTGTCCTATCTGACGTTTCGTCGCGTTGCGACTCAGGACGCAGAGGACATCGTACAGGATGTGTTCGTTAACGTGGTTAATTCGCTGAGTGAATCGAAGGCCGAGATCAAGAGCGCAAGGGCGTACTTGTATCGCTCCCTGCACAACCGATTCGTCGACCACTTGCGAGCCAAGCGGCCCGAAGTTCGTGAATCCGAGCTCGCTGGCCGAAATGACGGGGAGGATACCGCCATTATCGAGAGAATCGCAGACAAGCTGGGTTTCGACGAAGGGGAGCTCGGCTTCCTGGAATGCTTCCAGCGCGCGCTAAGAGCGTTCTTCGACGACGACCACGATTCGGGTACCGCGATTCAGATGGCCGTCGAAGGATTCAGTGGTGAGGAGATGGCTGAATTCCTGGGGAGAAGCCATGGAGCTACTCGCGAGTTCCTCAGACAGTGCCGGAAGAAATTCCAGACGCTGCTCCGTGAACTTTGCCTCGACTATCTACCGGAGCGGCTGAGGGCAACGACATGACGGACGAGCGATCGAACATCACGGACGACGCTTGGGTCGACACGCTCACCGGTAAGAATAGTGAAGGCGATGAGGACGCGCGCCTGATCCGGGCGACTCTCGAGGCGCACGCCGAACATACGGCCGTGGCTATCGACGACGAGGCGCTTGATGCCGCGAAGCAAAAACTGCTTGCGCGTCTGGAGAGCAACGAAACTGCGGACAAAGACTCGACGGTTATAGAACTTTCGACGCGGAGACCATCGACTAAGCGCTCATTCTGGTCTCCGCAGAATCCTGGGATGTTGCTCGCCGCCAGCGTCGCCTTCGTGGCAATCATAGTGATGGTCCTGAATAACCCGGACGTCCCCGCTGGCCCGCAAACCATCATGTCGTACGGTGAGATCGATATCGTACGCGGGACGCGCGAAGAGAATATCCACGCGGTCGAGGACCCCGATGCGTACGGTCGCGAACTGGGCTCGACGCTCGTCGAACGCGAGATACCGTTCGTGCTATTGACCGTGGAACCGGACTCGCCGGACAGGATCATCAGCATCCAGGTTGACGGCGTCGGCAACGTTACCGGCGCGCAGGAGATTCTCGAGGAACTCGGGGTGCGGGACCCCCGAAGTTCCGTGGTAACTGTTCGACTGGTTCCTGAACAGTAATGGACAAAAGGGCTAGAATCAGATTAAGGCACGGCGACGTCATGTCGGCCAGCCTTCGCCCTGTCGTAACTGATCGAAGAGGGGTATTCTCAATGCTGTCTCGAACGTTTATGTGCATAGGACTCGCCGCGGCAATTGCGCTGGCACCGGTCGATCACGCATCCGCTCAGGAACGGGACAACACCCGCGGCCTCGGAGCGGCGACTTCCTCCGCGCACACGATTTCCGGCACTCGCCGCGCGCTCGTGGTGGGTATCTCGCAGTACGCCAACTTACCGAGTTCGCAGCAGCTGCAGTTCGCTGACGACGACGCGGAGATGGTATACGCCTTTCTCCGTAGCCCCGCAGGCGGGCCTACGGAGTACGCAAGGCTGCTTAGAGACGAGGAAGCGACAGCGGGCGTAATTATGCAAGAGCTGCTCACGCTCCGCGATCAGGCGCAGCCCGGCGACGAGATCATCTTCTACTTCGCCGGACACGGCGACGTAGAAAATATCGGCGGGGATCAGAATCGAGGTCGCCTGCTGGCCTACGATGCTCCCGGCAACCAGCTCTACATTGGCATGGGCGGGACGATTCCGGTGCAGACCGTACAAGACATCATGGAGGTGATCGTCGACAAGGGCGCACAGGTGATCATCCTGACCGACGCCTGCCGCTCTGGCAGTATGAATAGCGGGCTCGAGGGCGCACAAGTAACAGCCGCCAAGCTCGCCGGCACCTGGTCGAACGTATTCCGTTTCGTGTCCTCCGGGGCGAACCAGCTTTCCGAAGAGGATGCCGATCTCGGTCACGGCGTCTTCACTTACTATTTGCTGGACGGACTTCTCGGCGCGGCCGACGGACTGATCGTGGAGGATGGGGTCGTCGAAGCGACGGAAATCAACCTCTACGTCACGCAGCAGGTCAGACGCCGGACGAACGATCAGACGCCCGTGCTGACCGGTGACCCAGGGCGCGTTCTGTCGACGGTATCGCCCTCCGTCACCTGGGACACGCTCCAGCAGCTCGTACCGGCACGATCGGAAACGCCACAATACGGTGCGGATAGAGGACTCGCGCCGGAAGAGCGTGAAGCCCGGCTCGAGTCACTAAACGCGGAGCAACGCGCAGCGATCCAGCAGTTCGAGGACAAACTCAATTCCGGCGAACTCGTTGGAGGCGGCGGAGCCGTCGAACTCTATGAGACGCTCCGAAATCGCGTCCCGTCATCGTATTTCACTCAGCTCGGCCAGCAGCTCGCCGTAGCTCTCGAGGTGCAGGTCCAGGAACTCTTTTCGACTCACCTTAGCGGCGAGATGCGGACCGACTCCAGTGGCGACGGTGACTCGATCTGGAACGTGCCGCACAATGACATTTCCGCGGCGGCCGATGCGATGGACGCTGCGCTCGCGCTTCGCGGCGCAACCTATATAAGCTACCCGACGATGCGTAGCCAGGCGGGCTTTCTGCGAGGATGGGCGGCGGTCGTCAAAGGTGAGTACGAAGAGGCTATTGAACTCCTAAAGGACGTAACCCCTCAGTCAGCATTCTCGCTGAACGCGCTGGGCTACGCCTACTATCACAACAGTCAGCCTGAACTGGCAGCGGAGGCGCTCGCCGGGTCGGTCGAACTTGCGCCCAATTGGGCGGAACCCGTTCGCTTCCAGGGATTCGTCGCACAGTACCAGTTTGAATACGATACAGCGCTCGCCTTCTACGAAAGAGCGGCTGGCGTGGCGCCGAACAACCCCTTCCTGCAGGTCGACATCGGTGAAGTGCATGCGCTGACCGATGACTTCGAAGCGGCGATGGCCGCGTGGCATCGTGCACTGGATATCGACGCCGAGGCGGCCGCGCCCTCCATCGCCAACTTCATCATGGAACGCTGGGTTTACGCGGATCGTGAGGAAATCGCCGAGAGCATCTACGCCGAGGCAATGATCCGCATGCCGAATAGCCCGAGCCTGTACGTCGACCGCGGCGATTTCTATCGCTTTTACGGCGATCTCGGCGAAGCGGAAGAGGATTACAAACAGGCACAACGCATCGATGCCGACTACGAGTCTGCTTACAACGGTCTCGGCCTGCTGTATGAGTTTCAGGAACGTTACGACGAGGCGGCTGAAGCCTACTCGCGAACAGCCGAACTAGTTCCGGACAGCCCGATCCCATGGCGCAACCTCGCCGACGTTTACGCCGCGCAGGAGCGCTATACCGAAGCGATCGCGGCTTACGAGCGAGCGCTCGCGAACAACGACGAATACAGCGCCGCGCACATGGGTCTCGGCAATGTCTATACGGAACTCGAGGACTATGAGCAGGCCGAGCGCCACCTGCGGCTGCACGCGGAAATGTCGAATCTGTCCAGCGCGTGGAACGACCTCGGTGTGTTCTACGAGATCCAGGTGTATCAGTACGAAGACGCCATTCGCGCCTACGAGCAGGCCCGGGATATCGCACCGGACGATGCACTTATCCTCGCCAACCTGGGCGATGCCCGACGCAAGCTCAACACGCCTGCCGCTCGGTTGGAAGCGGCAGGCGCTTACCGCGCGGCACTGCTCCTGAATCCCGCATCGCAGCTCGCCATCAATGGCCTCGAATTGCTCGAGGACCATGAGACAGTGCCACGGCGCGACCGCAGGGTCGAAGAGATTCCCGGGCGGCTCGACAATACTGCCGACACCTTCGACGACGGCAGCTATTACGTACCGCATACCGTTCATGGCCAGGCCGGGGAGGAATGGACAATTCTCTTTTGGTCGGACGCGTTCGATCCGTATCTCATCGTTTATGACGATTCAGGCGGTGTCGAGATTGGGCGTGACGATGACAGTGGGATCGGCTACAACGCGGCGCTGACAGTGACTCTGCCACGAACCGGGCCGTACACGATCGTCGCCAATACCTACAGTCAGGGCGAGTACGGCAATTACGAGATCGTCATGTTGCGCGAACTCCCGGAAGGTCAGGGAGGCGGTCAGGCCCAGGTATTTACGGGAGCGCTGACAAATCTCAGCGAGACGCTCGATGACAACTCGAGATTCGAAGTCCACTTCATCGACGCGAATGCCGGCGAGCAGATCGAAGTCACTGTCGCATCGGATGCATTCGACACGATCGTCTACATCCTCGACGTCAATGGCGAGCTCGTCGGCCAGGACGACGATTCCGCCGGCGGCACGAATTCGCGGGTATCGGTCACGATACCTACAACTGGCGAGTACTCGCTCGTCGTCAACAGCTACGAACCGGACGCGTACGGTGACTACACAATGTCGGTGCGCCGTGGTGGCGGCCAGGTCGGCGGTGGCCAGGCCGGTGGTTACACGCCACCAACCGGCAGCTCCGGGGGCGGAGACGTACTGTACGGCACGCTGTCCGCGGCCAACGACCGCCTGGACGACAATTCACCCTATGCAATTCACGACGTTCAGGCTCAGTCCGGTGAGACCATCGAGATCACCATGCAGTCGTCGGCGTTTGACACTTACCTGATCGTGCTGGACCCAATGGGCAACGCGGTCGCCGAGGACGATGACTCCGGCGGCGGTACCAACTCACGGATCTCGTTTACAGCTGCAACGAGCGGCGCTTACGCGGTCTTTGCGAACAGCTATGGAGAGGACGCCAGCGGCGCCTACACGATAAACATACGACGCGGGGGCGGTGGCGGCGGCAATGTCGGTGGCGGCGCGGTTGGCAGCGATGTGCTGCAGGGCACGCTCACCTCGTCGAGCGACAGAATGGGCGACAACACGCCTTATGAAATGCACTTCATTCAGGCGCAGTCCGGCGAGTCGCTCGAGATCACGATGCAGTCGAGCGCCTTCGATACCTACCTCATGATCCTCGATTCCGACGGCAATAAAATAGGCGAAGATGACGACTCTGGTGGCGGAACGGACTCACGCGTATCGGTCACGGCTCCCGCGACGGGCATGTACACGATCGTGGCGAACGCCTATGGCGAAGCTGCGAGCGGGCCTTACACCGTGACCGTTCGCCGAGGCGGCGGCGGTGCCAGCAATGGCGGCGGTGGTGGCGGCGGCTTCAGCGGCGACGCTTTAGCTGCGTCGCTGGGTGACGACCTCGACCACGGTGACGTAGTTACCGGAGCACTCAGCCGCGCCAACGACACTCTGGAGGACGACTCCCACTTCGCGATACATACCATCACGGTGCGTGCCAACGAGACACTCAGCTTTCTATTGACGTCTCCGAACTTCGACACGTATCTGTACGTCTACACGCTCGACGGAGACCTGCTCGGACAGGACGACGATTCCGGCGGTGGGAGCAATGGAACCGACTCGCGGCTAACGGTCACGGTCCCGAGTGACGGTGTGCTGTTCGTGGTCGCCAATGGCTACGACGAGAACTCACTGGGTACGTACACGCTCACCGTCGACCGCGGTCCGCAGGGGGACGCGCTCTAGCGAAGGAGTCTCGAGCAAGCTGGCCTCGCCTCGCTTCCAGATAGCCGAGGGGGTCCGACGCCGGCCGCGCGCCAGAATATCTGTTCACCCGGTCCTTGTGGACCGCGAATTCCTCAACGCTCCCCCAGAGGGTCGTTCGCTCGTCGCTGCCCGCGTGGTGGACGGAGAATCCGCCAGACCATAGGCCCGAGGCAGCCTGCGGATTACGCACAACACCGTATTTCCCAGCCTGGCCGGCGATTGCATACTGCATATTCAATGAGAGAAGGTGGAACTCATGGAAATCAATGCATTGCCCGACTACGACAGCAGCGATAACCCGACGCACTGCTGCCCGCGATTCCATCCCGAGAACTGGGACGGTCAGGATCTGCACTTCAAAGATAAGCTCTTCGTGCGCGCTCGAACTCGCAGCATCGCGCACATCCCGCTGAACATGGGCGCGGTATTCAAGAAGGCATTCGCCGCTATCGAGGACGCCAACGCACTTCCGGACAAAGACTTTGTCGTCATGAGCCGCGAGTTGTCCCCATGGCGCGCGGAACATCTGTTCGCCGTGACTCACGAAGTGCCGAATTGTGAAACCGTCCGGGTCAGCGGAGACTTCGACACCAGTGTGTTCGAGGGGCCGTTCAAGAATGCGCGCCATTGGTGTGACGAAATGAAGGCCGGCGCCGAGGACGCCGGCAAGACGCTTGAGGCAACCTGGTTTTTCTACACGACCTGCCCCAGATGCGCCAAGAGCTACGGCAAGAACTACGTAGTAGGTCTCGCTCAGACGCATTAGGGCGCTCTGGATGGCAGCCGGTGACCGGGCTGCGTATTATTTTCCCTAATCGGAGCGTCAAGCTCCCTCCCGGCCTTTGCGGCCGCAAGACGGAAATCTCCACATGAGCCTTCGCCGTAGTCTCCTTGCCCTCGCGCTCTTTGTCGCAGCCTGCAGTTCCGAGTCAACGCCTGATGCGGGTGTCACCGACACCAGGCTGATCGCGGCCGCCGACGAACCCGCGAACTGGCTGTCGCACGGACGCACCTACTCTGAGCAGCGCTTCAGCCCTCTCGACGAAATCAACGTTGCCAACGTCGGCGATCTCGGACTCGCGTGGTTCTTCGATATACCGACTCAACGCGGCATCGAGGCGACGCCGATCGTCGTCGACGGCCGGATGTACGTGACGGGCTCGTGGAGCATCGTCTACGCACTCGATGCGGCGACCGGCGAGGAACTCTGGCGATACGATCCGGAGGTTCCGCGCGAGTGGGGCCAGTACGCCTGCTGCGACGTTGTCAATCGCGGCGTGGCCGTGTGGGGTGACAGCGTATTCGTGGGCACGCTGGACGGTCACCTGGTGTCTCTCGACGCCGAGTCGGGCGCCGTCAATTGGCGAGCCGATACGATCGACCGGCAGCCGCCTTACTCGATCA
>CALZMR010000001.1 GCA_945788575.1 uncultured Woeseiaceae bacterium | reverse complement strand
TTCGATCGGCGCCGCCTTCGATGCAGGCCTCCAGCGCAAGACCGATTCCGGAGAATGGCTCGTCGGGATGTGACTTCGCGTGACGCATATAGGCGTCCATCCAATCCGTATCGTCATCCGACACGACGTTTTGCCATGCCTGCCGCAGGAACAGGTAGCGATGCAGTTGCGGTATTCCCTCGTCTATTTGCGAGGACGCCCAGGAGCACGGATCGCGAGCACACAGTTTTAGGAACAGGTTGGTTAGTTCCTTGGTGTCTTCCGGGATTGGCATTGTTGTATCCGTCAGTTCGTCATGAACACCGAGATCTCAGCTTCGGAACCGCGAATCCCGCCTGTCACTTGCGGCTACTTAATGTGGCCGAGGATCCCGTCAAGCTCGTCCAGCGAGTGATACTCAATGACGAGCTTGCCAGAGCCCTTCGCCGTGTGCTGCACACGCACCTTGGCACCGAGTTTCTCGGACACGTCGATCTCGAGGCGCCGAATGTCCCCGTTGGCCGATGAGGACCCGGCCTTCGAAGCGGCCGGCGATTTGGGCTCGAGCATGCGCTTGACGAGCCTTTCGGTCTCCCGCACCGACAGCCCCTTGCGAACCACCTGTCTGGCTGCATCGAGTTGCTGTACGGAATTGCTGATACCTAGCAGCGCGCGGGCATGGCCCATGTCCAGTTTGCGCTCCTCGACGAGCGGCTTCACCTTGTCGGCGAGATCCTGCAGCCGGAGCAAATTGCTGACCGCGGCTCGCGAACGGCCGACGGCCGTCGCGGCCTCGGCATGGGTGAGGTCGAACTCCTGTATGCGCTCGCCCGCGATGATCTCGTAGCTCGTGGACTTGCCTTTCTTGCCGACCGGCCGGACGACGATCGGCTGCAGGACACCTTGCTGCCGTATCGAGTTGGCCAGATCCTCGAGGGATTCCTGACGCATATCGAGGCGAGGCTGGTAGCGGCCGCGCTGTAACAGATCCAGCGGCACGTGCTTCAACGTCTCGTCACCGGTCGAGGGCTCGTCACCGCTGACGATTGCCGAATCCGCTACGGGCTTCGACAACAGCGCGTCGAGTCCGCGCCCGAGTCGTTTCTTTCTCGCATTCATCGACCGATCATCCATACGCAGGGGCGGCACATTCTATACGGCCTGCGCGACACGTGCGTCCTCACGGCGCAGCACCTCGCCGGCGAGCGCGAGGTAGGAGATGGCCCCGCGCGAGGAGCGATCGTGCAGCAGAACCGGGCGGCCGAAACTGGGCGCCTCGGCGAGCCGGATGTTCCTCGGAATAACGGTTCGGAAGACCGTCTTATCGAAGTGCTCGATGAGCTGCATCGAGACCTCGTTCGACAGATTGATACGCGGGTCGAACATGGTCCTGAGAATTCCGTACACGACGAGATTCGGGTTCACCGTATCGCGCACCTTTCCGATCGTGTCCAGCAGCGCGCTCAAACCCTCGAGCGCGTAGTACTCGCACTGCATCGGAATCAGCACGCCGTCCGCGGCCGTCAGGGCGTTTATGGTCAGCATGTTGATCGAAGGCGGGCAGTCGATGAGCACGAAGTCGTAAAGGCCGACGACCGGCTCCAGCGCCTTCCTGAGCTTCATCTCCCGGCCGATTTCCTGCAGGAGCGTCACCTCGGCGAGCGTCAGATCGTCATTGCCGGGCAGTACGGCGAAGCCGCCCTCAGGCGGAGATACGATCGTGTCCGCGGCCGTCGCTTCGCCGAGAAGCACATCGCACGCGGAATACTCGACGTTCGACTTATCGACGCCACAGCCCATCGTGGCATTACCCTGCGGATCCATGTCGACGAGCAACACGCGGCGCTGCGTCGCCGCGAGCGACGCCGCAAGATTGACGCAGGTCGTCGTCTTCCCGACCCCGCCTTTCTGATTTGCTACGGCAATGATGCGTGTCATACGTCGTTATTCCCTGGTTGCCCGCCCTCGGCGCAGCACTACGGCACTACGCGAGCCTTGCTCGAGACCGGGCACGTCCAGCGGCCTGACCTCGTATCCCCAATCGGCGGGCAGGGACTCTAATTCTTCTGTCGGGTCGCGCCCTTTCAGCGCGACGAACACCCCGTCCTCTCCTACGTGATGTCCGGCGATCTCCAGCAGCCTCGGCACGGTCGCGACTGCCCGGGCAATCACGGTATCAAAGCGGTGCCCGGGTGCATAGTCTTCGATGCGTGCCTTGACGGCCTCGACGTTGTCGAGCCCCAGCAGGCCAGCGACATGTTGAACGAACATAATCTTCCTGTTGTTGCTGTCGAGCAGTGTGAATTCCCGCTCGGGCTCGGCGATGGCGAGCGGCAGCCCTGGGAAACCGGCGCCCGTCCCGACATCGAGCACGCGTCTGCCGTGCAGCAAGGGCCTCGCGACCAGGCTGTCGAGCAGGTGCAGCGACACCATCTTCGACGAGTCGCGAATCGCGGTGAGATTGATCCGCGCGGCCCATCGCTCGAGTTCGCTCAACAGCGTCGCGAAGCGTGCCGGGCACTCGGCATCGTATGCCCCGCCCAGTTCACCCAGTGCTTTTTCGATCCTGCTGGTATTCACGCGATGTCGACCCGGGCGCGGCAAGGGCCGCGCCTGCGTATCAATTCAGAAGGTGCTGTTCCAGGAACATGACTGTCGCCTGCTGGTAGATGTCGCGGTTCTCTTTCTTGCGATAACCGTGACCCTCGTTCAGCGCGTTCATGTACCACACCGTATTGCCCTGCTCGCGCAGCGCCTGAACCATCTGGATAGCCTCAGTCACGGGTACGCGAGGATCGTTCTCACCCTGCACGACGAACATCGGTACTGCGATCTGATCCACGTTGTTCAGCGGGCTGATGCGTTCGAGGTGGGCGCGCATGTCCGGGTCACGCTCGTCGCCGTACTCGACGCGGCGCAGGTCGCGGCGATAGTCCTGGGTGTTCTCCAGGAAGGTAACGAAGTTGCTGATGCCGACGATGTCGACGGCGGCGCGGAGCCGGTCGCTGTAGTGCACGGCGCTGGCCAGCACCATGTAGCCGCCGTAGCTGCCGCCGAATACAGCGACGCGATCGGCGTCCAGATCCGGCTGCGTCTCGATCCAGTCGAGCAGCGCGCCGATGTCCTTCACGGAGTCTTCACGCTGATAGCCGTTGTCCAGCCCCACGTAGGTCTTGCCATAACCGGCTGAGCCGCGCACGTTGGGAACGACAACGGCGACGCCGAGCCGCGCCAGCCACATCTGATAGGTACTCGAGAAGAGCGGCCGCGCCTGACCTTCGGGCCCACCGTGGATCGAGACGACGACCGGGAACGGGCCTTCGCCAGCCGGTTTGTAGATCCACGCGGGGATGCGGCGGCTTTCTCCGTCGACCTCGTCAAAAGTCGGGAAGTCGATCAACTCGGGTTGACGGAACGCCGTGGTGTCGAGACCGCCGACTTCACTCATTGTCCAGCGGACCAGCCCGCCGTGCTCGAGCGGGTCGTCGCCGAGGTGTAAGACGTAGGTGTCGCTCGGCGACGATGCCGTGTTGATGGTCATTGCGATACGCGTGTCGTCGGGGCTGAATTCCGCACTGCCGACGAGACCGGTCGGAATATTGTCGACCCGCCGATATTCGCGGGTGCGGGGATTGAAAAGGTATACGGCGGAGCGGCCGTTCTCGTTGACGATGAAGATCATCCGGCGGCGGTCATGGCTGACCTGAACGTCATCGACATTCCACGGGATATCGTTGGTGATGATCTCCGCTTCGGCTCCGGGCTCGAGGGACTGCCACGCCAGTTGCTCGAACTCGCCGCCCTGATTGGTGATCAGCCAGAAGCCGTCTCCGGCATCGTCGAAGGCGACGCCGTAGTTGACGCTCGGCGCGTCGGGCCCGCCAGTCAGAAGCGTATTGGCGCCCGAGTCCAGATCCACGAGGTGAACACGCGAATCCGCAATGCTCACGTAGTTGAGAGCGAGAACGCGGCTGCCCGACTCGTTGAACTCGACCGGTCCCCACCAGGTGCCGTCCGGCGACTCGAGTATGACCTCCGCCTCGCCGGGTGCGTCCGGGCTCATTACCCAGATGTCATTTGATGCGCCGTTGCGGGCAGTGCTCTGATAGGCGAATCGGCGGCCCTGCCGGTCCCACTCCATCGCACCGTTGCGCGACTCGCCGTCGGTCAGCATGACCGCATCGCCGGTCGCGGGGTCGAGTGTGAAGACCTGCGAAAACTCGCTGCCGCCGGCGTCACGCGTGAACAGAATCGTCGATCCCCCGGGCTGTCGTTCAACGCCCCCGATCGGCTCCGCGAAGAAGGTCAGCTGATGCCGCGCGCCGCCGGGCATGTCGACGCGATGCAGTTGTGAGGTGTCGGCGAAGCGCGTCGAGATAAACAGGCCTTCACCGTCATCCGTCCACGCTTGAAAACCGCCCGAACGCACATTCTGGTAGCGGTTCAGGCTATCCACGATGTCCGCGGGAATCTCGGGCACATCTTCCATAACCAGGTTGCCGTTGTTGGCGACCCTCTGCGTCACTTCTGCCTGCGCCGTTGCCGCCGCAAAGAGGGCCAGCAGTGGGAAAACGAATCGAGTCATTATCTTTCTCCTGGTATTGAGCCCAAGCCTTAGGCTACGAGCAGCGCCATGAAGTCGTCTACCGCGGTCGCCGCAAGTTTGTCGCGATCGTTGGCAAGCGTCTCGAGCTCCGACCACTGTGCCGCCGCGAGTTTCGGCGATACGCTGTCGACGAATTTGCGAAGCAGAACCGGAATGCCCTCCTCTCGGCGCTCCCGATGGCCGATCGGCGCGTGAATCTGGACGCGGTCGCTGCTCGAGCCGTCCTTGAAGAATACCTGCACGGCATTGCCGATGTAGCGAAGCTCGGGATCGAAGTAGTCCTTCGTATAGCGTACGTTCTCGCACACCGTCATCTTCTCGCGGAGGGCGTCGATGCGCGGATCGGCGGCGATCTCGTCTTCGTAGTCCGCTGCCGTGAGCCGCCCGAAGATCAGCGGAACCGCGACCATGTACTGGATGCAGTGATCGCGGTCGGCCGGATTATCGAGCGGCCCGGTCTTGTCGATGATGCGTACCCCGGCTTCCTGGGTCTCGATGACGATCTTGTCGATTTCGTCGATGCGATCTTTGACCGACTCGTGCAGCACCATGGCAGCTTCGACCGCCGTCTGCGAATGGAATTCCGCCGGGAAGGAAATCTTGAACAGCACGTTCTCCATTACGTAGCTGCCGTAGGGCTGGCTGAGCTTGAACTCATTGCCCTTGAACAGGACATCGTAGTAGCCCCAGGTCGTCGCGCTGAGCGCCGACGGATAGCCCATCTCGCCGGTCATCGCGATCAGCGCGAGGCGCACGGCGCGGCTGGTGGCATCGCCGGCCGCCCAGCTCTTGCGCGAGCCGGTGTTCGGCGCATGACGATAGGTTCTGAGCGAGCAGCCGTCGATCCAGGCGTTGGACACGGCGTTGCGCACGGTCTCCCGGTCGCCGCCGAACATGCGTGCCACGACAGCCGTTGACGCCACCCGAACGAGCAGCACGTGATCCAGGCCGACGCGGTTGTAGCTGTTCTCGAGCGCGAGCACGCCCTGGATTTCGTGCGCCTTGATCATCGCCGTCAGCACGTCCTGCATGCTCAGCGGGTCTCGTCCTTCGGCGCGGGCCTGGCGGCTAAGATAATCGGCAACGGCGAGAATGCCGCCCAGGTTGTCGGACGGGTGTCCCCACTCCGCGGCGAGCCAGGTGTCGTTGAAGTCGAGCCAGCGATTCATCGCTCCTATGTTGAACGCGGCCATTACGGGTTCGAGTTCGTAGGACGTACCGGGAACTCGCGCGCCGCCCGGTAGCGTCGCCCCGGGCACTACCGGGCCCAGCAACTTCGTGCAGGCCGGATAGTCGAGTGCCTGAAAGCCGCAGGCCAGCGTATCGAGCAGGCAGTTGTGCGCAGTCTCGTAGGCGAGATCGGAGGTGACTTCGTAATCGCAGACGTAGTCGGCGATGTCGACGAGAACCTGGTCCCAGTCGGCGCGTTTAGCCGAGCGGATATCGACGTTGGACATGAATGTTTTCCGGTGAGTGTTTGAGTGCGGGCCCGGCAAGAGCCGGGCCCGACAGGTGCGTTAGTGAGGCGTCAGCCGCGCTCTTCGATGGGCGTCCACGCTTTGAGGGCTGGGCCGATGTATTCAGCCGCCGGCCGGATGAGCTTGTTGTCCGCGCGCTGTTCCATGACATGCGCGGCCCACCCCGTGATGCGCGAGCAGACGAAGATCGGCGTGAACAGGTGCGTGGGTATGCCCATGAAGTGATAGACCGTGGCGGCGTAAAAGTCCGCGTTCGCGAACAGCTTCTTCTCGTCCCACATGATCTTCTCGACGACCTCGGAGACCGGATACAGAACCGTGTCCCCGACTTCGTCGGCCAGCGCCTTCGACATTTTCTTGTTCACGGCGTTTCGCGGATCGGACGTTGTATACACGCGGTGCCCGAAGCCCATGATCAGCGCTTTGTTCGCGAGCATTTCGCGCACGCCCGCATCGGCCGCTTCCGGCGAGTCGAAACGCGAGATCAGCTCCATGGCCGCCTCGTTGGCGCCGCCGTGAAGCGGGCCGCGCAGTGCGCCGATCGCGCCGGCAACCGCGGAGTGCATATCCGAGAGCGTCGCGGTGATGACTCGCCCAGCAAACGTCGACGCATTGAATTCGTGTTCCGCGTAGAGGATCAGCGTCGTGTCGAGCGACTTGCGATGCATCTCACTCGGCGCTTTGCCGTGCAGCATGTGCAGGAAGTGCCCGGCGACGCTGTCGTCGTCGGTTTCCGTATCGATGCGCGTGCCGTCAGTGTGGAAGCGGTGCCAGTAGATCAGCATCGATGGCAGGCAGGCGACCAGCCGGTCGGCCGTGTCGAGCTGGTTGGAGAAATCACCCTCGGGCTCGATGTTGCCGAGGAAGGACACGCCCGTGCGAAGCACGTCCATCGGATGCGCGTCTCCGGGCACCATCTCGAGGACGACTTTGAGCGCGTCCGGCAGACCGCGCTTACTCTTGATCTTCGCGACGTACTCGTCGAGCTGCGACTGCGTCGGCAGTTCGCCTCGCAGCAACAGGTACGCAACCTCCTCGAACGATGCGTTGTCGGCAAGATCGTAAATATCGTAGCCGCAGTACGTCAGTCCCGCGCCTTCCTTGCCGACCGTGCACAAATGTGTCGTTCCGGCACTGATGCCGGCTAATCCACCCGTCTTTTTCGCGGCCATATATTTCTCTCCTCCCAGATGGAGTCTAGTTCTTTCCTGTCTTCAATCCTTGCTCGGCGAACAGCGCGTCGAGTTTGTCTTCGTATGCTTTGTAGTCGAGCACGTCGTATAGCTCGTCGCGCGTCTGCATCGAGTCGACGACAGCCTTTTGCGTGCCTTCGTCCCTGATCGTCGTGTAAACGTCGAGCGCCGCCTTCGACATTGCGCGGAACGCACTCAACGGATACAGCGTCATTGACACGCCAGCGTCCGCCAGCTCCTCGGTCGTAAACAGCGGCGTCTTGCCGAATTCCGTCAGATTGGCGAGCACCGGTGCGTTGATGGAGTCGGTGAACTGCCGGTACTCGTCCAGCGTCGTCAGCGCCTCGGCAAAGATCATATCGGCTCCGGCCTCGACGTAAGCGGCGGCGCGATCGAGAGCAGCCTGTTGTCCCTCGACGGCATGCGCGTCGGTGCGCGCCATGATCACGAAGTCGTCGTCAATCCGGCCATCGACCGCCGCCTTCAGCCGGTCGCACATCTCGTCCTTGTCGACCAGCGCCTTGCCGGGCCGGTGGCCGCAACGCTTCACGGCGACCTGATCCTCCAGGTGGCAGCCGGCGGCACCCGCCCAGATCATCTCGCGGATCGTGCGGGAGATCATGAACGCGCTGCCCCAACCCGTGTCGGCATCGACAAGAAGCGGCAGGTCGGTAGCGGAAGAAATGCGGCGGATGTCCTCACAGACGTCGTTCAGCGTCGTCATTGCGAGATCCGGCAGGCCAAACGAGGCATTGGCGACGCCCGCGCCGGAGAGATAAATGGCCTTGTGGTCCGCGCGCTCTGCGAGCAAGGCGGTATAGGCATTGATGGTGCCGACTATCTGAAGCGGACGCTCCGCCTCGAGTGCGGCTCGGAAACGTGCTCCTGCACTCATGGACAATCCTTAAAGAAACTGGATCTGACCGGTTTTAATCGAGATTAAAATCCGGCGGGGGCGGGATTCTATCGCACCGCATGCTCCATTCCCAAATGGGTTGGTGGCTTCGTTGACGTACTGCTGTTGCCGGCCGCTTTGCGGCCGCAACAGACTACTACGCCTACGCAGACGTTCTGCGCCGCCCGCTGCGCGGCCGCGTCAGAACCCGGGAAGGCGGGTCGAGGTCTCGGTTTCTTGTTATTTTGGCCGCGAGAGACTCCGGCCACTACGACCTTCTTTGCCTGCGCGGCCGCGTCAGAGTTCGGGAAACGAGGTCGAACCTGGTTGAGTTGCTCGGTGCCCGGAGGCTGTATACGGGAAGTGCCCGGCGCCTCTCCATCGGAATCATGCGCTGAGATCGCCTAAGCCGTGCTTTGCGGAAAGCTGTTGCAGCACTTCGGGGTCGTTATTGATGAATCGCAGCGTTACCGCGAGCAACTTCCGTCGCCGCGACTCGCGAGCCCAGTCGATCCAGGCAAATCCTGAGCTTGCCAGACCCAGACCCAGAAAGAGCGCCATCAAGACCATCATGACCGGGTCCGGTGTTTGCTGGACTCCAGTTGCCGTTAGCGCAGCCAGGAACATGCCCATGAAGAAGGCCGAAAAGACCCACGAGATCAGATAGTCGCGGCGCTATCTGCGGCGTAGCGTCTTCGTCAGAAACTTGATCTCCTCGTCGCTCAGCGTCATCGCTGTCTCCATGGTCTGTCTGCGACAGCCCTGCGCAGGGGTGCGCAGGGGTGATGATCAGACCTCGATGTTTCCAAGCCCGTGCTTTGCGGAAAGCTGTTCCATGGCCTCTGAATCGTGATTGACGAAGCGGAGTATTATTTTGATCAGTTCGTCTTCTCTTTCTCTGTCGGTCCAGCCCACCTGCCATGCAAGACACGTCGCTACGATTGCCCCGAGGAGTAAACCTTCCGCGAACTCGAATTTCTCGAACTCGAGTGGTTCGACTGCGTAGGTGAGCATCGCGTAGAGGCCGATCGCGAGAACTGTCGTCACCCAAAAGAACACTCTGCGCTTCTTTCTGTGACGCAAGGCCCCGGTCAGGGTATCGAGTTCTTCCTTATTGAGCTCCATCTATGCCTCCCCGACAGACGTCTTGCCGATCTCTACGACGACACGCCCGGTCACGCTGCCGTCGAGATACGCCTGGAACGCGCCCGGCAATTCGTCGAACGAAATGGTCGTATGGCCGATGCGGTCGAGATGGCTCGGACGCAGGTCGCCCGCAATACGCTTCCATACGGCGAGCCGCAGGTCGCGCGGCGTGTCCACCGAGTTAATGCCCAACAGGCATACCGCGCGGAGAATGAACGGGATCACCGTCGTCTCCAGTTTCGGGCTCGAGGCCAGACCGATGCTCGCCACATTGCCGCCGTAGTCGGTCGTGCGCAGCAACCATGCGAGATAGTCACCCCCCAGGTTGTCGATGCCGCCCGCCCACAGCGCTTTCTCCAGCGGCCGCTTGCCGACGTTCAGTTCGTCTCGGAGCAGGATTTGCCGCGCACCGATCTCGCGCAGATACTCGCCTTCCTCGGCCTTTCCGGTGAGGGCCGCAACCTCGTAGCCGCGTCCCGCCAGCATGTCGATCGCCAGGCTGCCTACGCCTCCTGTCGCTCCGGTCACGACGACCGGCCCGTTCTCGGGGCGCTGGCCGTTTTGTTCCATGCGGTGGATCGCGAGTGCCGCCGTGTAACCGGCGGTGCCAATCTGCATCGCCTCGGCGGGCGTCAGGCCTTCCGGTACCGGCACCAGGCTTCCGCTGTCGATCCGAGCGTATTCGGAGTAACCGCCGTCGACGGTCTCGGACAGCCCGCAACCGTTTACGAGCACGACGGCCCCCGGCTGAAACTCCTCGTCCTCGGAGCTCACGACCACGCCCGCGAGATCGATGCCGCCGTTCAGCGGGAACTTGCGTAGGATCCTGCCGGCGCCGGTGGCCGCCAGCGCGTCCTTGTAGTTGATCGTCGAGTGGCTGACGCGGACGACGACGTTGCCCTCGGTAAGCTCGTCGACGGAGAGGCGCTGAAAGCCCGCGACGATCTTGCCGTCCTGCTCATCGATCCTGAATGCGCGAAATGGGTCCACGATGTGCTCCGTAGTGCTAGTTGGCGGCGGCTTTGGCGCGACGCGTCAGCCAGACGTCGAGGCCCATCGAATTCAGTTTGACGTCCATCTCGACGACTGCCCATGCCTCGTCGCGACCGCCGGCGTAGCCGTGTTCCTGCAGTCGGGTCCACCAGTGCGCGAACATACCTGCCTCGATTGACGACAGCCTTTCCTCGCTGTTTTCCAGGCTCTCGGCGAGCGCGACTAACGCATCGATATCGTTGTGCATGTCATCGGCAAGACGATCGAGGTCGGTAACCTGACTGTAATGGGTGAGGTACAAGCGCTCAGGTTCGCAGCCCATGATTCGGTCGATGGACTTGTGCGCCTCGACCGGATCGAAATCGATCGGCGTCGTCGTCGGGTAGATGAACTCGCCGGCTGCCGTGTCGAAATCACGATAGGAGATTCCGAAGCTGTCGCCGGTGAACAGGCCCCGCGACGCGGGATCAGTAAGAACGTAGTGATGCCTGGCGTGCCCTTCGGTGTGAAGGGCCTGCAACTCGCGGCCGTTGAGGTCGAAACGATCTTCGTCTTCGGCAACGACCACCCGCTCCGCGTCGATCGGGAGGATCGTGCCGTACATGGCCTGCGCCTGGTCTTTGCCGTAGACCGCTTCGGTACCGGCAATGAGCTTGCTCGGATCGATCATGTGCGGGGCGCCGCGAGGATGCAGTACGCAGCGGGCGTTCGGTAAATGTTGCATCAGCAGGCCGGCGCCGCCGGCATGATCGAGATGGACGTGGGTCAGAAAGACATAGTCCACGTCACCGGGATCCCGGTCCGTCCGCCTGAGCGCATCGAGGAGCAGCGGCACGCCGCTGTTTACACCGGTGTCCACGAACGCGGCGCGATCGCCCTCGACGATCAGGTGGCTTGCGTCCATGTGGGGGCGCATATATTCGGTATCGATCGCAGCGATGCCGTCATCGAGCCTCAGAATACTCGCGACAGGCTCCGTCAACGGTCTCTCTTTCTACTCGGGCTCGGTGGTCTCGAGACCGTCGAGGCTCGAGTAATAACGCGCGAGCATTGCCACATCCGCGTCCGACAACGCCGCAGCCATCTGTGTCATGACCGGGTCCTTGCGCGTACCGTCGCGGTACTGATTCAGCGCGGCGACGAGATACTCCTCGTGCTGCCCGGCAAGCGTCGGCCACAGCGGCGACACGCCGATGCCGTTCTGACCGTGACAAGCCACGCAGGTCGCTGCAACCTCGAGACTGATGCCCTCACTGCCGCCGGCCTCGACGGTTTCAGCACCGAGCGTCGCCAGGTAGGCGGCGATATCTTCGATGTCCTGATCGGTCAGGCTATTCGCCTGAGCCTGCATCGTCGGATGCGCCCGTGTGCCGTCCCGATAGCCCTGTACGGCAGCGACCAGATAGGCCGCCTTTTGACCGCCGAGCTTCGGCACACGATAGGACGGGTAGGCGTTGCGATAGCCCTCGATGCCGTGGCATCCAAGACATGTGTAGGCAAGCACCTGACCGCTTTCGGGATCACCCTCTGCAAGGGCGTCGTCAGCGGTATGCAAGGACAGAATAATTAGCGCTGCCAGAGGCCATGCGAATTTCATCTTGGTAACCATGTGGAATCTGTGGACGTTGCGTTGGCCGGGATAGCCGGCCGCGAGAGTGGCGCTATGTTAGAGCCACTCGACCATAAATTCCAGAACCTGGCTCAAGGTATTTCGCATCCGCACAGCGTGCTTGTGAACGACTTTGAGACAGTTTCTAGACGTGAGTCGCCGTTTTGGGGGCGCGGTTTGCTAGCATTGCGGGGTCACGACAGTCAGCTTGGGGGCCCCATCGTGAAAAAAGGCGTTATTGCGTTACTGGTTATTCTTGCACTCGTCGTGCTTATCTCGCCCGGCATCGTTGGCCGCATGGCGGAATCGAGTGTCGAGGAACAGCTCGAATGGGCGGCCAGAGAGAATCAGGAGGTCATTGTAACGACCGAGCGATTCGACCGCGGCTGGTTTTCCTCGGAGGGCGTGCACCGCGTCGAACTCGGCCAGACCGGGCCCGGCGCGACTATCCGTGAAGCGCTGGGGCTCAACACCGGCGACGCCGGACCCGCGCTCGTGATCAACACCAGCCTGGACCACGGCCTTATTCCGGTCACCTCGGTGACGCGAGAGGAAGGCTCGCTCATGCCGGGGCTGGGCCGTGCCGTCTCAACCATGACCGTCGAGACGCAGGACGGCGAATCTTTCGAGATCCCGGGCGTGGTCTACTCGAACGTCGGTCTTGGCGGGGGCATCTCGTCGCATTATTTCCTCGACTCCGGCTCCTACGAGGATTTCCGCTGGGGCGCCGCCGATCTGCGCGTGGATGCCAATCCGAGCAGCGGCCGCATCGAGATCGACGGTGGAATGGACTCGTTCACGTTCACGAACCCGGCTGACGGCAGCAGCATGGAAATGGGCGTGATAGAGATCAAGGCCGACACGACGATGACCGAGTACGGCTTCTCGACGGGCGATATGGCGTTTTCACTAGCGTCGATGACCGTCACCGAAAGCTTCCAGACCGTGTCGATGGGACCGATCAACGTCGAGGGCAAGACTGAGCTCGACGGCGATCGGGTCAATTCCGACGTCAGCATGGATATGGCCATGGCCGGCATGCCGCTCGGCGACATCCGCTGGAATCTGGAGATGGCGCTCGAGGGCTTCGACGCGGAATCGCTGGGCAATGTAGTGGAGGCGCTTGAGGCAGCGCAGGGCAATCCGGACCCGATGATGGCGTTCGCGTCGATGGAGCGTGACCTCATCGGTATGGTAGCTGCCGGACTAACGTTCCGGATCGACCGGCTGGACGTCAGCCTGCCACAGGGAACCTTGCTCTCGAAGTTCGAAGTCACGGTTGGCGAGTCGGATCCGAACAACTTCGTCTGGACGTCGGTGCTGCTGGACATGGAAGCATCGGCCGACCTCACCATCCCGGCGACGCTCTATGAGATGGTGACCGCCATGAATCCGGACGCCAATATGGCGGTTGCGATGGGCATCCTCCGGCATGACGGGGACAACTACGTCATGGAAGCGCGCTACAAGCAGGGACTGCTGACCGTTAACGGCGCACCTATGCCGATCCCGCTGCCGGGAATGTAACGACCTGCAGGCACGCGCTTAGAGCTCCAATTCTTCTGAACGGTGGCAGGCAACCTGCCTGCCACCTACGTCTCTTTGCTCCGGTTCTTCGCTGCGGCAGCGATCGACGGCGTACGCACAGCGCGGGTGAAAGGCGCAGCCAGCAGGCGGGCTCAATGGCGACGGCACTTCCCCGCCAAGGATGACCATCGGCCGTTCTGCGGCCGGGTCCGCGATGGGCACCGCGTCGAGCAAGGCCTTCGTGTAAGGATGCCTCGGCGCGTCGAACAAGGCTGACGTTTCGCCGACTTCAACGAAGCTCCCGAGATACATGACCGCAACCCGGTGACTGATCGCGCGCACGACGCCCAGGTCGTGCGAGATGAATACGATCGACAGGCCGGTCTTCTTTTGGACGGCCTGCAGCGCATCGAGAATTCGTTCGCGCACGGTACCGTCCAGCGCCGCGACTGCCTCATCGCAGACCATCACCTGCGGCTCCAGCACCAGCGCCCGAGCGATCGCGACGCGCTGTGCCTGCCCTCCCGACAGTTCGTGCGGGAATCGGTCTTCAAGCTGCTCGTCGAGACCCATGTCGGCCAGAGCCGCGCTTACGCTCGCCCGGCGCTCCGTCGTGCTCAGCCCGGGCGCGTGCACCCGGAGTGGCTCGGCGACGATGTCCCGAACCCGCATTTGAGGATTCAACGAGCCGGCCGGATCCTGAAAGATCAGCTGCATCCCCTTGCGTACCGCTGCCGGGCGGTCGGTGATATCGGCCGCCAGCGGCTGGCCCATGAAGACGACGCGACCGGCCTCTGGGACCACGAGACCCGTGAGCGCCGCCGCCAACGTCGACTTGCCGCAACCAGATTCCCCGACGATAGCGACTGTTTCGCCGATATTTACGACCAAATCGGCGGACTTAACGGCCTCGAGCCGGTTACGGCGGCCGTAGGCAACCGTGGTTTGTTCGGCTTGCAGGGCCGGGACGCTATCCGTGAGGGGCGGCGGCGCGGCTTTGAGCCGGGTAGCGGCCAGCAAAGCCTGCGTGCGGGGGTGCTCGGGCGCGGAGTACACGGCCTCCACCGGCCCTTCTTCGACCGGCTTGCCGCCATCGAGCACGATCATGCGCTGACAGTGCCCCGCGACGACGCCCATATCGTGGGTGATCAGCAACAAAGCCGTGTCCTCACGGATGTCGTCGAGCAGCGCTAGAATCTGGGCCTGCACGGTGACGTCGAGCGCCGTGGTCGGCTCGTCGGCGATCAGAAGGTCCGGCTTCGCGATGAGTGCCGCCGCAATCATGGCCCGCTGGCGCATGCCGCCCGAGAGCTGATGCGGCCAGGCGCGGCTTTGTCGTTCCGGGTCCGGCAATCCGACGCGCGCCAACGCTTCGATCGCGGAGCGGCGTGCCGCCGCGGCATCGGCGAGGCCGTGACTGATCAGAATCCTCGCGAGCTGATCGCCAATACGCAGACAGGGATTGAGCGCGTCGGCCGGGTCCTGGAAGACCATCCCCACCCGCACGGCTCTGAGCGGCCTGATCGCCGACTCGTCGACGTCGATGATTTCGTTGCCATCGATACGCACGCTGCCGGTCACGATGGCGTTCGATGGCGACAAGCCCATCAGTGCGAGCGCGGTCTGCGTCTTACCCGAACCGGACTCGCCGACCAGGCCAAGCGCTTCGCCGGACTCGATCTGGAGGCTGAGGCCGTCGACCGCCAGTGCGTCGCTAAAGCGAACGCTCAGGTCTGTCACGCTGAGCAGCGTCATTCCTGCTGCCTAACGTCGAGCTGGTCGCGCAGCCCGTCGCCCAGGAAGTTGAAACACATCAGGATGATCGCGAGCAGTGCCGCCGGAAACAGAATGAGCCAGCTGGCCGTTCCGACATACTGCATGCCATCGTCAACGAGAGAGCCCAGCGACGTGCTCGGCTCCTGCACGCCGAGACCGAGGAAGCTCAGAAAAGACTCGACGAGGATCGCCTGCGGTATCGTCAGCGTCAGATACACGATCACCACGCCGAGCAGATTGGGGGCGATGTGCCGCAGGATTATGCCGCTGGTCGAAACGCCCATCAGCCTCGCCGCTTTCACGAACTCGCGCTCGCGAAGACTCAGCGTCTGGCCGCGAACGATGCGTGCCATGTCCAGCCAGTTGATTGCCCCGATGGCGACGAAGATCAGCAGGAAGCTGTTGTCGAAGACGACCATGAGCAGGATGACGAAGAACAGAAACGGCACCGCATACAGTCCGTCGACGGCGCGCATCATGAACGCGTCGACCCGGCCACCGACGTAACCGGCTACGGCGCCCCATGCCACGCCGATGACGAGACTTACCAGGCTGGCGACGATGGCGACGAGCAGCGTGACGCGTATGCCCTGCATGCTGCGGACGAGGAGATCACGGCCCACGTTGTCGGTACCGAACCAGTGCATCGCGCGAGCCGCCGGCTCCGCAAGCCTCTGATCCAGGTCCTGGGTCGCGAAATCGTTCGGGCTCAGCCAGGGCAGCACCATGGACGCGAGCGTAACGGCGAGAAGTATTCCGCCGCTAACGACCACCGTTCTGTTGATGCCGGCGAGCAGTCTCATCGGTAGCGGATCCTCGGATCGAGAAACCCGTAGAGGATGTCGACGACAAGGTTGAGCGCCATGACCAGCGTCGCGTAAAAAGCGACCACCCCGAGCACGAGCGTGTAGTCCCGCGCGTCGGCGCCGCTCACGAACAATTGGCCGAGCCCCGGGATGGCGAAGATCGTCTCGATCACGATCGACCCCGTCAGGATCGCCGCGATCGCCGGCCCGAGATAAGACAGCACCGGCAGCATCGCCGGCTTTAGCGCGTGGTAACGAAGAATCTCGGCGGTGGTCAGCCCCTGCGCGCGTGCCGTGCGTATGTATCCGCTGGCAAGTACGTCGATCATGCTCGCACGGGTCATTCTGGCAATGTAGGCGATCTGCGGCAGCGCCAGCGCCAACACCGGCAGCACGAGCCACGCAGTCCCGCCGGACGAACTCCAGGCCGCGGGCAACCAGCCGAGCCGCACGGCAAAGACCAGCACCAGCAGTGGCGCGATGACGAAGATCGGTATCGAGATGCCCGTCATTGCGAAGGCCATCACGACCCGGTCGAGCAGACTGTTCTTCCTGATCGCCGCCCAGCTTCCGACAGCGATACCGACACTGAGCGCGAGCAGCATGGCGAGCAGGCCGATCGTCAGCGAGTACGGCAAGGCCGCGACAATCAGGTCGCCAACTCGGCCCTCGAAACGAAACGACGGGCCGAGATCACCGCGCACGAGCCCGCCGAGGTAATCGAAGAACTGAACGACAAGCGGATCGTCGAGGTTATACGCCTCGATGAGCGCCCGCTCGACGTCCGGCGGAACGACGCGCTCTTCGTCGAAGGGGCCGCCCGGCGTGAACCGGATGAGCATGAAAGCGACCGCAATAACGACGAACAGCGTCGGTATCGCCGCCAACAGTCTTCGCAAAACATACTGAGCCAAGGCGTCTCCGTCCGTCCTGGGCGCCCGCAGGAAGGGTAAAGGGTATTGCGGGTATTGTCTCGCCGCTGCGGTATCAGGCGGAGAGTTGTAGCCGGCGTTTCTTCAGGTGGATCAGTATCAGCGACACGGCCGACGGCGTCATGCCTTCCAGTCGCGCTGCCTGGCCCAGTGTGCGCGGCCGCGCCGCGAGCAGCCGCTGGCGAGCCTCGTTCGACAGGCCGTCGACGCCGGAGTAGTCAAGGTCGCCGGGCAGTTCGAGCGACTCCTGCTTCTCCTGCTTCGCGATCTCGCGCTGCTGGCGCTCGATGTAGCCCGCATACTTGGCGTCAACCTCTAGCCGGAGCACGATCTGCTCGCGAAGTTCGTCGAAAACAAGCCCATCGTCGGGCAAGGCGCCGACAACTGCTGCTATCGTCTCGTAATTGAGTTCCGGGCGGCGAAGTAGCGCGGCCGCGGTCGATTCGCGGGTCAGCCCCAAACTCTCACGCTCCGCCTCCGGCAGCGACGCGGGCGTCAGCATAAGCCCCGCCAGGCGGGCCTGTTCGGTGGCGGCGAGCAGCTCCTTGCGCTCGTATAGCTCCCAGCGAGTGTCATCGACGAGGCCGAGATCGCGACCGATGGGCGTCAGACGTCTATCGGCGTTGTCCTCGCGCAGTGTGAGGCGGTACTCGGCCCGGCTGGTGAACATCCGATACGGCTCGCTGACCCCGCGCGTAATGAGGTCGTCGATCAGCACGCCGATGTACGCCTCGTGCCGGCGCGGATACCAGCCGTCGCGGCCGCCAGCCTGGCGCGCCGCGTTCAAGCCGGCGATGAGACCCTGCGCCGCCGCCTCTTCGTAGCCGGTGGTGCCGTTGATCTGGCCCGCGAAGTACAAACCCTTCACGAATCTCGTCTCCAGGGTCGGCTCGAGATCGCGGGGATCGAAGTAGTCGTATTCGATGGCGTAACCCGGCTGGGTGATGTCCGCGTTTTCGAAGCCGGGGATCGAACGGACGAACTCGAGCTGCGTCTCGTAAGGCAGGCTCGTCGAGATGCCGTTCGGGTAGACGACGCTGGTGGTGAGCCCTTCGGGCTCGACGAAGATCTGGTGCGAATCGCGATCGGCGAAGCGCACGACCTTGTCTTCGACGGACGGGCAATAGCGCGGACCGACGCCTTCAATGAGGCCGGAGTACATCGGCGACTCGTCGAGGCGCGCACGAATGATGTCGTGCGTTCGCTCGCTGGTCTTCGTGATGTAGCAGGACACCTGCCGCGGGTGCTGCTCGCGGCGCCCCGTAAATGAGAATACCGGCGCCGGCGAGTCGCCCGGCTGCTCGGTCATCGCCGAGTAATTCAGAGTGTTTCCATCGAGACGCGGCGGTGTGCCGGTCTTGAGCCTCGCGACGCGGAACGGCAGCTCCCGCAGCCGATCGGCCAGCAGATTCGACGGCGGGTCGCCGACCCGGCCTCCGGCTTTCTCGGTTTGCCCGATGAGAATGCGGCCGCCGAGAAACGTGCCTACTGTCAGGACGACGCTGCGGCCCAGGAAGCGCTCACCGCCTGAGGCGACAACGCCCATCACGGTCTCACCCTCGACGATCAGGTCCTCGACGGTCTGCTCGACGATGGCCAGGCCGGCCTGGCCTTCCAGGGTCTCTCGGATCGCGGCGCGATACAGCGCGCGGTCTGCCTGCGCACGGGTCGCCCTCACCGCCGGGCCCTTGCTCGCGTTGAGGGTGCGGAACTGGATGCCGGCGCGATCGATGGCCCTTGCCATCGCTCCACCGAGCGCATCGACCTCTTTGGTCAGGTGGCCCTTGCCGATGCCGCCGATCGCGGGATTGCAGCTCATCTGGCCGAGGGTCTCGACGCTTTGCGTAATCAAAAGCGTTCGGGCACCAGCGCGCGCGGCAGCCAGCGAGGCTTCCGTTCCGGCGTGACCGCCGCCGATCACGATGACGTCATAACGATCCGACATTTGTGCAGGCTGTGTGACAGGGTCGCGAATTGTAGTCTCTCGCCTTCACCGGTGCCATAAACCGGTGCAAATTCCGTGCCTTGCAACCGCGTGCGTCGGCTTTACATGGCTTGCGGCAATCGTCAGGATAGCGGCCTCTGTCGCGCGTCCACGGACATCCATGCTTCGATACAGCGCTCTGCTATTAGCGGCGGTCGCCGCACTCGCCCCGGTGTCTGCGGTGGCCCTGGATCTCGAGCCCTGCCGAATCAGCGCTGGACCGGCCTTCCCGAGCATGAAGGCGCGCTGTGGCGCCCTCGAACGGCCGGAGAATCCGGACGATCCCGACTCGCCCATGATCGAACTCCGAGTCGCCGTCGTGCCGGCTCTGAATCTGAAGCCGGAACCGGATCCTGTTGCCGTGTTCGCTGGCGGCCCGGGACAGGGCGCCGTGCAGTTCTATACCTTGTATTCACACGCCTTCGAACCACTGCGCCGCAATCGCGACATCCTGCTCGTGGACCAGCGGGGCACGGGTGAGTCCGCGCGCCTCGACTGCGAGGTCGACGACGTGCTTTATCAGGACGATTACTCGCTGGAGAGAATGCGTGAGCTCACGCTCGAATGCCTCGACTCCCTGCCACACGATCCACAGTTCTTCACGACAACTGTCGCGGTCCGCGACCTCGAGGCCGTGCGCGAAGCGCTCGGCTATGCCGAGCTGAATCTTTACGGCGTTTCGTACGGCACTCGTGTGGCGCAGCACTTCGCCCGGCGCTTCCCGGATTCGACCCGCACAATCGTGCTCGATGGCGTCGTGCCGCCCGGGCTGCCGCTCGGCCCCGAGATCGCGATCGAGGCTCAGCGCGCACTGGACAATATCTTCGCCCGCTGCGAGGCCGACGAAGCCTGCGCCGAACGCTTCCCGGATATCGCTGACGCGTTTGACGATCTTAAGAATCGACTGACGACGCGGCCCGAGGACGTGAGCGTGCCGAACCCAACGACGGGCAAGACGGAGAACTTCGAGTTCGGGCGCGACCAGCTCGCTGGTGCGCTCCGATTGCTCGCCTACGATCCGAACACCGTCGCGATGATTCCGCTGCTCGTCTCCGAGGCTCACGGTGGTAACTACCAGCCGCTGGCCGCTCAGTATCTGATGACGATGATGAGCTTGTCCGACGCGCTCGCGCTCGGCATGCACAACGCGATCATGTGCACGGAGGATGCCCCGTGGTACGACGACTTCGGGGTCGATCGTGCCGCACTCGAGGCAACTTACATGGGCGTCGTGCAGGTAGACGCGCTCGAGGTGATTTGTTCCGAGTGGCCGGTCGGGCCGATCGACAACGATTTCCACCAGCCGCTGGCCACCGACATACCGACGCTGCTGCTGTCCGGGGACGCCGACCCCATCACGCCTCCGGAGTACGCCGACCTGGCCGCCCGCAATCTGCAACGCGCCTGGCTGCTCACCGGCGAGCGACAGGGCCACGGCCAGCTCGGCGTCGGCTGCATGCCGCGTGTTATCGAGCGCTTCGTCGCGAATCGGGAACTCGCCGACGGCGACGCGGCGTGCTTCGAGTCGAGCTTCGTCATGCCGTTCTTTCTCGACTTCTCGGGACCGAGGCCATGATCAAAGTCGACGGCATCCACAAATCCTTCGGCGAGGTCAAAGCCGTCCGCGGAGTCAGCTTCGATGCGCCGGACGGCAAGATCACCGGCTTGCTGGGCCCCAACGGCGCCGGCAAGTCGACGACGCTCAGAGTCCTGTATACCGTGCTGAAGCCGGACGACGGCTCGGCCAGCATTGACGGGCACGATGTCGTCGCGTCGAGCCTGGAGGCGCGGCGCCGCACCGGCGCGCTGCCTCACGGCTCGGGGCTCTACCCGCACCTGACGGCGCGCGAGAACATCGCGTACTTCGCGAAGCTCTGCGGGCTTGGTGGCGCCGAGATCGACGAGAAGGTAGACAACATCATCGAGCTCCTCGAAATACGCGAGTTCGCCGATCGCCGCACGAAGGGGTTCTCACAGGGCCAGCGCACCAAAGTCTCTCTTGCCCGCTCGCTCGTTCACGATCCGCAGAACGTTATCCTGGACGAACCGTCGAACGGCCTGGATGTCATGGCAATTCGCTCGCTTCGGGAGCTGATCCTGAAGCTGAAAGACGCCGGACGCTGTGTTCTGTTTTCGAGTCATGTCATGCAGGAAGTCGCTGCACTCTGCGACGACATCGTGATCATCGCGCACGGCCAGGTCGCGCTGGATGACTCCGCTGACGGCATCCGCGAGAGAACGGGCTGCGACGATCTCGAGGACGCGTTCGTCGAAGCGATCTCCATGGTGGAGCAGGACTGATGCGTACGCTGCTCATTGTGTTCGCCAAAGAGGTTCTGGACAATTTCCGCGATCGGCGGACGCTTGCCTCAGCCATACTCATGGGCCCGCTGTTCGGTCCGCTCCTGTTTGCATTCGTCATCAATCTGTCGATCGAGCGCTCGCTCGCGGACGTGGAGAAGACGCTCGACGTGCCCGTTATCGGTGCCGAGCGCGCACCGAACCTGATTCGATTCCTCGAAAGTAACAACATGCGGATTGTCGACGCGCCGGAGACCCGCGAGGACGCGATGACCGCCGTGCAAGTCGGCACACACGACATTGTGATCGTGATTCCGGAAGAGTTCGGCGAGCAGCTCTCCGGTGGCATGCCGGCACGCATCGAGGTCATCTCGGATCAGGCAAACACGACCGCCGACCGTGAGTCCCGAAGAGTGCGCGGCGCGTTGTATTCTTACAGCCAGCAACTGGCGGCGATCCGACTTACTGCACGAGGCGTGAACCCGCTGGTGCTTAGGCCGCTCAACATCGACGATGTAGACGTGTCCACACCTTCCGGGCGCTCCGGCATTCTGCTTGGCATGATGAGCTTCTTGTTCATATTCGCGCTGTTGATGGGCGGCATGTATCTGGCCATCGACTCGACGGCGGGCGAGCGCGAGCGCGGCTCGCTCGAGCCACTGCTCGCCCTGCCCGTGACCCGCGACCAGCTGATTCTCGGCAAGATCCTCGCCGCCTGTGTGTTCATGGCCCTGTCGCTGGCGCTGAGCATCGCTTCGTTCTCCGTCGCCATTCGATTCATGCCCCTGGAGCAGCTCGGCATGACACCGAACTTTGGGCCGGACGTTGTGGTCAAGGCATTCCTGCTGCTCGCACCTTTCATCCTGCTCGGTGCGGCCGTAATGACGCTGGTCGCATCTTTCACCAAGAGCTACAAAGAGGCGCAGACCTGGCTGAGTGTCGTGTTGCTGGCGCCGACACTGCCGATCCTCATAGTCAGTCTGCTGACGCTAAGGCCGCGGTTCGAGTTCATGTTCGTTCCGAGCCTGAGCCAACATATGCTGCTCGTCGATATGGTCAAGAACGAACCTCTAGATCCGACGCATGTGGCGATCTCGGTAACGAGCACGCTCATCGCCGGCGCATTGCTCACGTGGCTGTGCGCCCGGCTCTACCGGCGCGAGGGCCTGTTGGGCTGATCCCGCTTGTTATGGGGAAGCGCTTCGTTCAGGATTGAGCGCGGGGTAATAAGCAAAATGACCAACCCATTCATCGCAGAGCTTGATCGCCGCAACGTCTTCAAGGTTGCATTCGTCTACGTCGTGGCCGCGGGTCTTCTTTATTGGCTCGCCGTCGTCGCACAGACTCAGCTCGAGCTGCCGTGGTGGACGAGCAGGCTCGTCGGCATTGTATTCGTCATCGGTTTTCCGCTTGCGCTGATCTTCGCCTGGGCCTACGAGATCACGCCGTCAGGCCTCAGGAAGGCCATCGAAGTCGACCAGACGCAGTCGATCGTCTTCAAGACGGGGCAGAAGTTGAACGCCTCCCTCGCCGTGCTCGTCGTGCTCGCCGCCGTGGCAATGATCGCCGACCGGCTGCTGCCGGAGCTTGCCATCGTCGAGCCGCCGCCGTTCGTCTTCGACGCGCCGAGCGGTCCGAACGTGCCGCAGGAGATCCGCAGCTTCACGCTGGATAACGGCCTGAAGATCATCGTCTGGCCGGATCACGACATCCCGAATGTGGTCATGTACAACTTCGTGCGCGCCGGTGGCCGAAACGAGTACCCGGGCATCACCGGCCTGTCACACTTCTTCGAACACATGATGTTCAACGGCACGAGCAACCGCGAGCCGGGCGAATTCGATCGCGTCATGGAGGCCGCCGGGGGAGCGAACAACGCTTACACCTCCAGCGACGTGACCGTGTATCAGGACTGGTTCCCGCGGTCGGCGATGCGGACGATATTCGAGCTCGAAGCAGACCGCCTCGAGAATCTGGAGATCGATCCCGAGGTCGTCGAGAGCGAGCGTGGCGTCGTCTATTCCGAGCGGCGCTCCGGAGTCGACAATGACAATTGGGGCTTGCTGTACGAGCAGCTGATGGCGAACGCCTACGTGGCGCATCCTTACCAGTTTCCGGTCATCGGCTGGCCGTCGGATATCGAGAACTGGACGGTCGAAGACCTCGAGTCGTACTTCCAGACCTACTACGCACCGAACAACTGCCTGATGGTCTTCACCGGCGACGTGACACCCCGGGATATCTACAACCTGGCCGAGGAGTTTTTTTCCGGCATCCCGGCACAGACCCCGCCGGAGGAAGTCACGACGGTCGAGCCGGAACAGCTTGGCGTTCGGCGAATCCTGGTTGAAACCTCCGCGCAGACGCCGCTGTTGCATGTTGCGTTCCACGCCGGTCGTGCCAGCGACCCGGAGACACTTGCGATGAACCTGTTGCTCGAGATTCTCGTCGGCGGCGACTCGTCTCGTCTGCACAGATTGCTCGTTGAAGAAACCGAGGCGGCGATCGACGTCGGCGGTTTCCATCACGAGGGCTTCGATCCCAGCACGGTGTATTTCTATCTGACGTTGCCGCCCGGCAGCGACCCCGCGGAAGTAGAAGCTCTGTTCATGGCTGCGCTCGACTCGGTCGCGACCGACGGCGTTACCGAGGCCGAACTCGACAAGGCGCGGAACATCATGCTCGCGGACTTCTGGCGGTCGATGGCGACGATCGACGGCAAAGCATCGGAACTTGGAGATTTCGAAGTCTTCCACGGCAGCTACGAGAAACTGTTCGAGTTGCCGGAGGCCATCGATGCGATGACCGCGGAAGACCTGCAGGCCGCCGCGGCCGACGTGTTCCGCCTGTCGAACGCGACGATCGGCGTACTGCAAAGTGCGCCAGTGGAGGATGCGGAATGAGGCGCCTGCTGACGACTATCGTTCTGCTCTTCTGCGGCCTGGCCGCCACCGCTGCCCAGGCGCAGGGCGTGACCCTGCCCGCCTCGGAGCGAATCGTCCTCGACAACGGCGTCGTGCTGATACTCAACGAGAAGGATGACGTGCCCCTGATCGCGGTGGACATCCTGCTGCGCGGCGGCGCGCTTGCAGACCCCGACGGCAAGGAAGGCGTATCGAGCCTGCTGGCTTCGCTGTTGGAGAAAGGCGCCGGTGACCGCGATTCCGCCGAGTTCGCCGAAGCCGTCGCCGCGGTTGGCGGCCGGCTGTCGGCCCGTGCGAATCAGGAGAGCATCAATGTCTGGGGAAATTTCCTGAGCCGCGACGCGGATCTGATGGTCGAGCTCGTCGCAGACATGCTCATCCGGCCGACGCTCGACGCCGCCGAGTTCGAGCGACTTCGCGGACGACAGGCTAATTTCATTCTGGCGGCCAAGGACTCGGACCCGGGTCAGTTGATGCCGATCTACGCCGAGGCGTTTCTGTTCGGCGATCATCCGTACGCGTCCTCCATCAACGGCAGCGAATCGTCGCTCGAGGCGATCGAGCATTCCGACGTGCTCGACTACTACGAGCAACATATCGGAGCGGACCGGATGATCGTTGCCGTCTCCGGCGACTTTGATCCCGCCGGAATGCGCGTGAGCCTCGAAGCAGCATTCGGCGAGTGGCGGCAGGCGACAGGCGAGCTGCCAACGGTCGCTGCCGCGGAGCCGCAAGAGGGGACGCGGGTCTTGCTGATCGACAAACCGGGCGCCACGCAAACGTACTTTTGGATCGGCAACCTCGGTGTCGCGCGAAGCTTCCCGCAGCGTGCGGATCTCAATCTCGCTAATACGGTTTTCGGCGGGCGATTTACGTCGATGTTGAATACAGCGTTACGCGTAGAGTCGGGCCTGACCTATGGCGCAGGTTCGCGATTGTCGAGAAACCTGCAGCCTGGGTCGGTCGGCATCAGCTCGTATACGGAGACGTCGACGACCGTCGAGGCCATCGACATGGCGCTGGGTGTGCTCGCGACGCTGCATGCCGAAGGCATCGGAGAGGAAATGGTGCGGTCTGCCCGCAACTATATTCTGGGACAGTTCCCGGACAACCTGGAGACGGCCTCGCAGCTTGCCGATCAGTTTGCGCAGCTCGAGTTCTACGGACTCGGCAGCGATTACATCGACGGTTACGGTGACGCCATTTCCGCGGTCACGCCCGAGTCCGTGGCTGCGGTGATCGACGCGGTCTATCCGAAAGAAGGCGACCTGGTCTTCGTGCTGCTGGGCGATGCCGAGCAAATCCGTGAGTCAGTTCAAAAATACGGCCCCGTGACCGAACACTCGATCACGGAGCCGTCTTTTGCGATTGGCGACTAGTTACCGAAGTAGACTCTCGCACCAACACCGTAAGTGCTGATGTCATCGCCGAAATCGGCCTGCACGCCGAGGGCGAAGTTATCACTCAAGTTGAACCACGCTGCGCCTCCGACCGTCGTATCGTCGCCGGAGTCGCTGAGGTCGTCGTAGTTGAGGCTGGCGGACAGTTCCAGTGCGTCACTGATCAGCGCACGGACACCTACCGATGCTCCGAAGCCATCATCGTCTACGGAGATTCCAAGCGCGCTCGCTTCCACGGAGATGTATGACAGCGTGCCGAAAAGGTCGACATTGTCGCCGATGGGTCCGTGCAGCCCCACACCGACGCGAAGCTGGTCGAGGTCGACGCCAAGATCGAGGTCGGCCGACGCGTAGTCAGCGAAGACATACGTGGAGTCGCCAACTTCGAACGAGCCACCGATGCTGAAGCCGTCTCCGTCGACATCGATGAACGAGTCGTCGACGTCAACCTCCAGATAGCCTGCCTCGAGGTAGTTGTAGCTGAGTCCGTCAGCCATAGCCGGCGCTGCCAGCGCCAGTAGTGAAATCAAACCAAGTGAACGTAACATAATGATCTCCCGTGGGTTTTGCCCAAACTTCATGGGTTTGCGAAGGATGCACTTGCTGCATGAACCGAAGATGAATGCGCCAGCGAAAGTAGTGGAGCCGATATCGTTTGGACCAGCAACATCCTGCGGCCCGCGATAACTCCACTCGCACTGTTCGATCGCTGTCGCAGCCAGAGTTCACATAGGTCTTCGCGCCGCCGATTCAAGACCTGCGAAGACCTGCGTGTGGATTGATAATGTATGACGACGGCCAGGACCGCCTGATGCTCTGCTGAGGTTTTGCGGAGGATGACAGTCTCGCACCCGTTCGACTGTGAACTGTGTCGTTGGCTACGACTCTTGTCCGGTCGCTAAAGATACGGCGCTTCGACGATTATCGCGTTCACTTCGCTGCGCAGCGGTGCTCCCGGGAAAGCTCCGATCAAGTAGGAAGTTTCCTGGGCGTCGAAACGAGGCCTTCCTATTTCCCGATGCAGAATGAAGAGAAAATCTCCCCCAGCAGATCGTCGGAACTTACTTCGCCCGTGATCTCTCCCAGTGCCTGCTGTGACAAGCGAAGCTCTTCGGCCAGCAGCTCGCCCGCGCGGGACTCCGTTAGCGCCGCTCGTCCGGTCGCAAAACGGCGCGCCGCTCGATCGATCGCATCAACGTGTCGTTGCCGGGCCGTATACGCCCCTTCGCCCAGGTCGCGATATCCGGCCAGGCGGCGAATGCGTTCACGCAGCTCGCCGATGCCCTCGCCGGTCTTCGCCGAAATCTCGATGGTATGGTCGTCGAAGTTGTCGCGGGACTCCGCCACGTCGATCTTGTTACGCGCGATAAGCACAGGGATACCTTCCGGCAATTGCGGTATCCCGGATTCGATCTCGCTTGCGTCCTGAACCCAAAGCACCGCGTCTGCATTGGCCATTGCCTCACGCGCTCTGCGAATGCCCTCCATCTCGATGACGCCGGGGTCTTCTCGCAGACCGGCCGTATCCACGAGCTCGACGGCGAGGCCGTCGATATCGATCCGCTCGCGCAGAATGTCGCGGGTGGTGCCGGCGATTTCAGTCACGATCGCCGTGTCCTCGCCGCTGAGCCGGTTCATGAGGCTCGACTTGCCCGCATTGGGCTGCCCCACCAGGACAATCTGGTAGCCGTCGCGCAGCACCCGGCCGACGCTGGCGTTCGCGAGCAAATCCGCGAACGCCTGACCGCAGTCGTCCAGGCGTTCGCTGAGGGCCTCGTCCGAGAGAAAGTCGACCTCCTCTTCGGGAAAGTCGATCGCGGCTTCGACGTAGACGCGGACCTCCGTCAATTTGTCCACGAGACGATGCACGGCCTCGGAGAACGCGCCGTTCAGGGAACGCACGGCGGCGCGAGCGGCCTGCGCCGTGCCGCTCGCGATCAGATCGGCGATGGCCTCGGCTTGAGCCAGATCCAGCTTGTCATTCAGGAATGCGCGCCTGGAGAATTCGCCCGGCTCCGCCCGGCGTGCCCCAAGCTCCGTGGCCCTGTCTACCAACAGACCCAGAATCACCGGCCCGCCATGACCATGCAACTCCAGCACGTCCTCACCGGTAAAGGACTCGGGTCCCGGGAAGTAGAGGGCAAGCCCCTGGTCGATCGGCTGACCGTCCGCGCCGCGGAAGGTCGAAAGCGTCGCGTGCCGCGGCTCCGGTAGACTGCCGGTCATCGTCCGGGCGATTGACCCGGCGAGACCGCCCGACACACGCACGATCCCGACGCCGCCTCGACCGGGTGGCGTCGCGACTGAAACAATTGTGTCGGTTGACCCGGTCATACTGCCAATGGAAACACAGCCGGAGCCGCCATGCAGAATCAACGCGTCGAATTCCTGAACGAGGATGGTCATACCCTGTCGGGAATTCTCGATACCCCGTCTACCGAGCCGCGAGCCTATGCCTTGTTCGCGCACTGCTTCACGTGCTCGAAGAATCTCAAGGCCGCAACCCACATCACGCGCTCGCTGACCGAGGCCGGCATTGCCGTTCTGCGCTTCGATTTCACCGGGCTCGGCCAAAGCGAGGGCGAGTTTGCCGATACCAATTTCTCGTCGAACGTTCGCGACCTGATATCCGCCTGCCGCTTCCTCGACGAACATCACGAAGCGCCGAAGATTCTGCTTGGCCACTCGCTGGGTGGCACCGCCATTCTGCAGGCAGCGCCAGAAATCCCGAGCGCCGTTGCTGTCGCGACGATCGGCTCGCCGGCAGATCCGACTCACGTAGCACACATGTTCAGTGACCACGAGGAGACGCTCGCTGAGAAGGGACAAGCCGAAGTGCGCCTCGGCGGCCGGCCGTTTCGCGTCAAGCAGCAATTCCTGGAGGACCTCCAGAGGCACGACCTTCCCTCGTCGATCGGCTCGCTCAGGAAGGCGCTGCTCGTCATGCACGCGCCGCTTGATGACATCGTCGAGATCGACAACGCGAGTGCGCTGTTTGCAGCCGCGAAACACCCGAAGAGTTTCGTCAGCCTCGACAAGGCGGACCATCTGCTGAGTCGCGAATCGGAGGCGCGTTACGCGGGCCAGGTGCTTGCGGCATGGGCCGGGCATTTCCTTCCTGAAGCCGAAGCGCCTCCGGCGCTCGTCGCGGCCGCAGACGAGGTTGTTGCCCGTACCTTCGTCGATGGCTTCCGGACAGAAGTTCAGTCCGGAAACCACGCGCTGGTTGCGGACGAACCGGGCAGTGTCGGCGGATCCGATCTCGGGCCGAGCCCCTACGACCTGCTTTCAGCCGCTCTCGCTTCGTGCACGACGATGACGCTCAGGATGTACGCCAACTTCAAGAAGATCGGCCTTCGATCCGCGACCGTGCGGGTCCGTCACGGCAAGGTACACGCCGAGGACTGCGTCGATTGCGAAACGAAGGACGGCAAGATCGACGAGTTCCAGCGTGTGCTCGAGCTCGACGGCGACCTGACGGACGAGCAGCGCCAGCGAATGCTGGAGATCGCCGACCGCTGTCCGGTGCATCGCACGCTGCACAGCGAGGCGAAGGTCCGGACCGCGCTAGCCGACAGCTGAACCACGGTCGGCGCCAGGTATGGCAGAATGATCGTGGCGGGAAGCATTATCGGGAGACTGAAATGCTTCGTTATCGGATTGCCCTGTTACTCGCCCTGCTTTCGGCCCCCGTCGAGTCGGCGCTGGCCTGCTCATGCGGCGTTTCCACTATGGACGTCATCTACGACGCCGCTCCCATCGTCTTCACGGCCACGGTGCTGAGCATCGAACGCGGCGATGCTGACTATCTCCCGGCGGCGATCGCCATCACCGAGGTCTTCAAAGGCGAGCCGCAATTCGACTCGCTGCGGATCGACAACCGTTATCCGCATTGTCGAGCGAGACTTCGAACGAACATCGAATACCTGTTCTTTCTCGGCGAGGACAATTCGATAGGACACTGCAGCCGGTTTATTCCTGTCCACACGCGCGCCCGGAGCATTGATTGGTTGCTGCAGATGTTCCGTGACTATGAGGCGGGCCTGTTGTCGGACCTGGGCGGCATTTGGCGGTATTCGGATCAGAACGGCCTTTGTTCCCTCGGAACGTCGTTCTCTCTGGTCGTCGTGGCGTCTCGCACATCGTCGCTTCAGATCCAGCACCGTCATTCGCGTAACCTGGCCGCGACGAATCCCGATGACCCGCGCCAGCAGCCGTGGTTCAACGTCGTCCGGCTTAGCTACCACCAGGGAATCGGCCGAATCGCCGATGAAACCGAGGCGCGGCTGACTGTTGACGGCCGTGTGTATTTGCTGGAGCACACTCCGGCTGAGACGGCCGATACTGTTTACGAGCTTCGCGGTGAACAGGGCGTCGAGTTGGCTCAGGTTCTGAAGGCGGACTCGATAGTGTCCGTACGATTCAGCTGGCTGCGCAACGGAGTTTCGAGCAGCCAGGAAGGTCAGATTGCTGTGTCCAACGGCGGCGAGGCCTTCAATCAATTCCGGGCTTGTCTGTATAGAAGCGCAATAACTAACTGATTTGTAAGGAAATCAGCAAATGATCTTGCGGAGATCAGCCCATCCTCCGGCGTGCGCTCGAGCGCTCGTCGATAACGGACTCACGGTTATCGGTACGGAGTACGCAAGATGAACATCTACACGCCGTTGCTGGCAACGCTCGAATCGCTGCTGCCGGCGAGCCTACTCGTCTTTGGCCTTTGGCTTCTTCTTCTTGCCCTGCTTCTTGGCGGTTGTCTCTGCGTGGACCACCTTATTGATCTTCCACTGCTGCGCAATCGACAGAAGCGTGTTCGTGACCCAGTAGAGCACCAGCCCTGACGGGAAGAACGCGAACATTGCCGTGAACATGATCGGCATGATCTGCATGACCCGCGCCTGCACCGGATCCGCCGGCGCCGGATTGAGCTTTTGCTGGAACAGCATCGCCGCGCCCATGATCAGGGGCAGGATGAAGAACGGATCGCGCGACGACAGATCGGTGAGCCACAGCGCGAACGGCGCCTGGCGCATCTCGACGGATTCGACCAGCACCCAATAGAAAGCGAGGAAGAAAGGCATCTGTATCAGGATCGGCAAACAGCCTGCCGCCGGATTCACTTTCTCGCGCTTGTAGAGATCCATCATCGCCTGCGACAGCGCCTGGCGATCGTCCTTGTAACGGTCCTGCAACGCTTTCATGCGCGGCTGAATCTCGCGCATCTTGGCCATCGACCGGCCGCTCGACTCGGTCAACTTGTAGAAGACAAGTTTGATGACGATCGTCGTTCCGATGATCGCGAGGCCCCAGTTGCCGACGAACGAATAGATCCATGACAGCAGCCAGAACATCGGCTGTGACAGCAGCGTCAGAAACCCGTAGTCGACAGTCAATTTGAGTTTCGGATGAATCTCGTTGAGCTGCTCCTGGAGCTTGGGCCCTATGAACAGAGTTCGTTCAAAGACGATGGTCTCACCGGGAGCTGCCGATTTTGCCTCGAGGACGCTGGCGGTGAGCAGACTGTCGCTCACTCGAATGTGATACCGATTTCGGACACCCTGCTCCGGAACGATCGCGCTCAGGAAATGATGTTCAATCGACGCGTACCAACCGGCGTCCGACGTCACCTCGAACGGACCGTCGTCGATCAGGTCGCCGCGCTTGAGTTTGTCGGCGCCCTCGCCGTCGAATATCTGTGCTCCGTCGAATGAGTAGGAATCGACATCGAACATCGACCGCTCTTGCTCATAGGAGCGCCGCTGAATCTGCGTGACCTGATCACCGCCCCACGCGGTATCGGCATTGTTGGTAAGGACGTGCTCGAGCCGGATGGCATAGCTGCCGCGCGTGAAGATGAAGCGTTTCTCGACGGATGTGCCGTCTTCACCGGCCCACTGAAGCGAAACGACCAGCTCATCGTCATTGCCGAGATCATAGTCGGTTCGACCGGTCTGCCAGATCGTCGTGTGGTCCGGTGCTTCGCGATCGCCCACCGCTCGTAGAAAGCTGTTGATCCGCCCGAGGTCGTCCGAATCGGTCGACATTAGCTGTACGAGCGTATCCGGGTCGTCCTTGTCTTGCGGATAATTCAGCATCGTCGCAGCGATCAGAGTGCCGCCGCGGGTGCTTATCTCGATGCGGAAGACGTCGGTCGTAACGACGATCGTCTCCGCTTCGGTGTCAGCCGCCTGTTCGATGGCCTCGGGGCTGGACGAACCTTCCACCGACGGAAGCGCGTCGCCGCCTTCACTTTCGGTTGCCGTCTCACCGATGCCCGGCAGCCCGTCGACGATTTCGTCAAGAGGGGCGGTCTCAACGATCTCGGGGTCCGCTGGCGGCGGCGCGTAGTACTGCTGCCAGGCCTGCCAGGTCCAGTAGGCCATGATGCCGAAGAGGCCCCAGATGATGAGTCGTTGATTGTCCATGCTTATGCGTCTTGTCCGTTGCTGGCGGCCCGAGCGCAGCGCGACCAGTGGCCCGAGAGACTATCAAACAACGCGTCGTTGGTGGCACCGTCTGTCTGACTCTTGTTCATAACGACGATGTCGAGTCCCGTGAGCTGATCCTGATGATGCCGGAACGACTCACGGACCACACGCTTGATCCGGTTTCTCTCCGTGGCCTTTCGACTGTGCTTCTTCGATATCGCGAGGCCGAGCCTGGCGACGTCGAGGTCGTTTCGCCGGCAGAGCACCGTAAACCAGTTGTCGCGGCTGCGGGTCGCTTTGTCGAAGACGCGCGAGAATGCGTTCGCGTCGAGCAGGCGGCTACGTTTCCCGAACCGGTTGAAGACGCTCGGTACCAAGGTGTTCAGGGGAAGCGGAGGAAGCCGCCGTCTAAAATTACGGCGTGAGCTTAGCGCGGCCTTTGGCGCGGCGGCGCTTGAGTACGAGGCGGCCGGCTTTGGTAGCCATGCGGGCACGGAAACCGTGCGTGCGGGCGCGCTTCAGTGTACTTGGCTGATACGTACGTTTCATGTGCCTAAAACCCAGGGTCTGCGGAGGGCGAAAAATGCCCTGCACGTCGAAAGGGCGGCAAGGGTACGCGGCACCCCCAGCCGAGTCAATAGACCGCGTCAACTTAAGGGTTTGCGGCGATTTCGGCGTCGCCCGGACGGGCTGTGGCGAGCAGCCGCAAACGAGTATAGACTGCCCCGTCTTCATGCGCTGTTATCTGCCATGATGAGTCTTAGGGGGACCCTCTTGCCGGCCGAAACAACGCTCTGGAACCGTTGCATCCGCGACCTGAAAGCGGAGCTTCCAGAGCAGCAATTCAATACCTGGATCCGGCCGCTGCAGGCGATCGAAGATGAGGGGCAGCTTAGGCTGCTGGCGCCGAATCGGTTTGTGGTCGATTGGCTGCAGGAACACTACATAGAGCGGATCCTCGAGCTCGTGGATGGATCCAAGACCGAGGTGGTCGTGGAGGTCGGATCCCGGGACAAGCCGGCCGTTGCAGCACCCGCTCCGTCCGTCGCCCGGTCGAAGGCCGCCGCCTCACCATCGATTGCGTCGCGGCTCAGCCCGTCGTTTACGTTCGCCAGCTTCGTTGAGGGCAAGAGCAATCAGCTTGCTCGAGCCGCGGCCATACAGGTCGGCCAGAATCCGGGCACGTCCTACAATCCTTTGTTCATTTACGGCGGTGTGGGCCTCGGTAAAACCCACCTGATGCATGCCGTGGGCAACGCCATCCTGGCCGAGAAGCCCGGTGCCCGGGTCGCTTACGTGCACTCCGAGCGCTTCGTCGGCGATATGGTCCGGGGCCTGCAACATAATCGGATTTCCGAGTTCAAGCGTACCTACCGTTCCCTCGACGCCCTGTTGATCGACGATATCCAGTTTTTTGCCGGCAAGGAGCGATCGCAGGAGGAGTTTTTCCACACCTTCAACGCCCTTCTGGAGGGCCAGCGTCAGATCGTGCTGACCTGCGACCGTTACCCCAAGGAGGTCAACGGCCTCGAGGAGCGCTTGAAATCACGCTTCGGCTGGGGGCTGACGGTTGCCATCGAGCCGCCGGAGCTCGAGACCTCCGTGGCGATTTTGATGAGCAAAGCGAGTGCGGATAAAGTCGAGCTTCCGGAAGAGGTTGCGTTCTTCATAGCGAAGCGCATTCGCTCGAATGTCCGCGAGCTGGAGGGTGCTCTGCGTCGGGTGATCGCAAACTCCCGGTTCACCGGCCGGCCGATCAATCTCGACTTTGCCAAAGAGGCGCTCAGAGATCTGCTGGCCTTACAGGAGCGACTGGTGTCGATCGAGAACATCCAGAAGACCGTGGCAGACTACTTCAAGATCCGGGTTGCGGACCTGTTGTCGAAGAAACGAAGCCGGTCAATCGCGAGGCCGAGGCAATTTGCCATGGCCCTTGCCAAGGAACTGACAAACCACAGCCTTCCCGAGATCGGCGACGCATTTGGCGGCCGGGACCACACCACGGTTTTGCACGGGTGCCGCCGGATAGAGGGTCTGCGCGAGACGGAAAAGCGGGTCGATGACGACTATTTGAATTTGTTGAGAACTCTGACAGGATGATGTGGATAAGCTGGGTACAGTTCCCACGCAGTTTCTTATCCACAGGTCGCACACAGGTGGTGGACCATTGCCCAAGCGGTTAGGGACCACCGAAATCAAGCATAAGATATTGTTTTTAAAAGAATTAAAAAAGTTATGCACAGGACTTGGGTCGCTTAATAATAATAATAAAGTAATTATTCCAATATTTATTAACAGGTGGAACGTATGAAATTGAGCGCTGAGCGTGACGTGCTCGTCAAGCCGCTGCAGGCTGTAATCGGGGTTGTTGAACGCAGGCAGACGATGCCGATTCTCTCCAACGTGTTGCTCGTTGCGCGTGGCGGTGAGCTGTCAATTACGGCGACGGATTTGGAAGTCGAGCTGGTGGCTCACGCTGAGGTTGACGTAGAAACCGGCGGAGAAATCACTGTGTCAGGGCGGAAGCTTCTTGATATCTGTAAGGCGCTGCCTGACGGGGCGAGCGTCGGTGTTTCGTTGACGGGGGAGAAGCTCATCGTTCGCTCCGGGCGATCGAAGTTCTCATTGACGACGCTGCCCGCCGCGGAGTTTCCGACGGTGGAGGACATCAAGGCCGAGCAAACGATCACGGTGCCGCAAAATATCGTGGCCCGGCTTATCGAGAAGACGCACTTTTCGATGGCGCAGCAGGACGTTCGTTACTACCTCAATGGCATGCTGCTGGAGACCGGCGGGAAATTTCTTCGGGCGGTGGCGACGGATGGTCACCGTCTGGCGTTGTCTCAGGCGGAGTTGGACGGCGGTGACCTTTCTGAGCAGCAAGTTATCGTGCCGAGGAAGGGCGTGCTGGAATTGTCTCGGCTCATGGGTGGCGAAGGGGACTTGGATATCCAGCTCGGCGCAAATCACGTTCGCATACAGTTAGACGGAATTCGCTTCACTTCGAAGCTAATCGACGGACGTTTCCCGGAGTACGAGCGGGTCATTCCGCAGGAATCCAGCAATCAACTGACGGCGGACAAGGGTGTCATCAGAAGCGCGCTGCAGCGCACCGCCATTCTGTCGAACGAGAAGTATCGTGGAATCAGACTAATCATCCGAGACTCGGGGGTTGTGCTGCAGGCACACAATCCTGAGCAGGAGGAGGCCGAGGAAGAGGTCGAGGTGGAGTACAGCGGAGACGACATCGAGATCGGCTTCAACGTGAATTACCTTCTGGACGCCATTGGAGCGGTTGACGGTGAGACGGTGACCCTGTCTGTCGTCGATTCGAATTCCAGCTGTCTCGTGCGTGAGCCGGAGAACGACGACAACAAGTTCGTTGTCATGCCGATGCGTCTCTAGGCGCACACCGCCCCCGCTGTGCCTATCCAGCTGTTTCGGGCGGAGAACTTTCGCTGTCTCGAGAGCGTCGAGTTCGAGGCGGATCGACAATTCAATTTGATCTATGGCGCCAACGCCTCGGGCAAGACGAGTTTGCTCGAGGCATTGGCGTATTTGGGTCGGGGCAAGTCGTTTCGGAGTGCGCCCACTGCGTCGCTGATTCGGCACGGGGAAGGATCGTTCACGCTGTTCGGCAAGGCCGAGAATGGCGGGCGGCTGCGGAGCATCGGTGTGGGTAACAGCAGCGAGGGGCTGGAGATCCGCGTCGACGGTGAAGCTGGCCTTGGATCCGCTGCGCTGGCCGAGGCGCTCCCTCTGCAGGTCATTGATCCGGAGGTTCACAGTCTCGTGAGCGGCGGCCCGGAAGGGCGCCGGCGCTATCTCGACTGGATCGCGTTTCACGTGGAACACGAGTTTCTGGGCCTGTGGCGGCAGTTTCGCCGGGCGCTGAAGCAGCGCAATGCGGCGCTCAGAGATGGCGGCCGCGGGCTTGCGGCGTGGGACACGGAGTTCGTCTCGCTGGGAGAGAAGGTAGACCGGGTTCGTCGGTCGATTCTGGACCTTTGCACGTCCAGCCTTGAAGAGCAGGGGGAGGCGTTACTTGGGGCGCCGGTCGGGTTCGAGTACCGAAGCGGCTGGACTGAGGGAAAGAGTCTGGCGGAGGCAATCGCCGACGCGCGCGAGAGGGACCTCACCCAGGGGGCGACGGGGGCCGGGCCGCACCGGGCCGATATCCGGCTGGTCTACGACGATCGGCAGGCCAGACGTCTTGTGTCGCGGGGCCAGCAAAAGCTTCTTGCGTCATCGATGATCCTCGGCGCGACGGAGGTCGTCCAAAGCGCGCTCGAGCGGCCTTTGATGTTGCTGCTCGACGACCCAGCGGCAGAGCTGGACCAGGACTCGCTGAGTCGCCTCTTGTTGCAGGTCTTTGCCCTGGGCTCACAGGTCATCGCGACGGCACTGGAGCCGAACGTGCTCGAGTTTCCCGAGAGCCCGGCCACGTTTCACGTGGAACACGGCCGCCTGACTCGGGTCTGACAGCCGCTGCCAGGCCGCTCGAATTCGGCAGGCGAGGCGAGGTTTCCTGGTTCGGCGTCCATCGCGGCCGCAGCTCCGGTCGCGGCTCTTGGGCGGGCCTCGTGCGGACTTTGGAACCGCGCAATGCGGGCCCGCAAAAGCATGCCTCGATCTAGCCAAAAACCCTTGCAAATAAAGGCTTTCAGAGCCCTTTACGTGGCTCATTTTGGTACAATGCTCCGGTTAACGCCCGGGAAACCTGAATGACCGACGAAACAGAATATACTTCCAGTAATATCAAGGTCTTAAAAGGCCTTGAGGCCGTGCGCAAACGGCCGGGAATGTACATCGGCGACACCGATGACGGCACCGGTCTGCATCATATGGTTTTCGAGGTCGTCGACAACTCCATCGACGAGGCCCTGGCCGGCCACTGCGACGTCATTACGGTCACGATTCACGCGGATGAGTCGGTCACTATTTCCGACGACGGCCGAGGCGTCCCGGTCGACATACACCCCGAAGAGGGCCGCTCGGCGGCCGAGGTCATCATGACCGTCCTTCACGCGGGCGGTAAGTTCGACGACAACTCCTACAAGGTATCCGGCGGTCTGCACGGGGTCGGCGTGTCGGTGGTGAATGCTCTGTCCGAACACCTCGTGCTCACGATTCATCGAGATGGAAAGACCCACCAGCAGGAATACGTTCACGGAGAGCCGCAGGCACCGCTGGCCATCGCCGGCGACACTGACCGGACCGGCACGACGCTCCGCTTCAAGCCGAGCGCCAGGACATTTACGAATATCGAATTTCACTATGACATCCTCGCGCGCCGGCTTCGCGAGCTGTCCTTCCTGAACTCCGGCGTTCGCATCCACCTGGTCGACGAGCGCGACGAGCGCGAAGACATATTCGAATACGAGGGTGGCATCCGGGCTTTCGTCGAGCACCTTAATCGCAACAAGACGCCGATCCATCAGACCGTTTTCCATTTCACGGCGATGAAGGACGACGTGGGCGTCGAGGCCGCGCTGCAATGGAATGACGGCTACCAGGAGAACATGTTCTGCTACACGAACAACATCCCGCAGCGCGACGGCGGCACCCACCTGGCCGGCTTTAGAACCGCACTGACCCGAACGCTTAACACCTACATCGAAAAAGAGCTGTCGAGCCGCAAGGACAAGTTCACGCCATCCGGCGACGATGCGCGCGAAGGCCTGACGGCCGTGTTATCGGTAAAGGTTCCGGATCCCAAGTTCTCGTCCCAGACCAAGGACAAATTGGTTTCATCTGAAATTAAAGGCATCGTCGAGCACACGATGGCCGGCCGGCTGGAAGAGTTCCTGCTCGAGCAGCCGGCGGAAGCAAAGGCCATTGTCTCGAAGATCATCGACGCCGCGCGGGCGCGCGAAGCAGCGCGGAAGGCGCGCGAGATGACGCGCCGTAAGGGCGCCCTCGATATTGCTGGCCTGCCCGGCAAGCTTGCCGATTGTCAGGAAAAGGATCCGGCGCTCTCGGAGCTGTTCCTGGTCGAGGGTGACTCGGCCGGCGGCTCAGCCAAGCAGGGCCGCGACCGCCGCACTCAGGCGATCCTGCCGCTCAAGGGCAAAATCCTAAACGTCGAGAAAGCGCGCTTCGACAAGATGCTGTCGTCCGCCGAGGTCGGCACGCTCATCACGGCGCTGGGTACCGGTATCGGTCGTGAGGATTTCGACCCGGACAAGCTCCGCTATCACCGCATCATCATCATGACCGACGCCGACGTCGACGGGTCCCACATTCGCACGTTGCTGCTGACGTTTTTCTACAGGCAGATGCCGGAGCTCATCGAGCGCGGTCACGTGTACATCGCGCAACCGCCTTTGTACAAGATCAAGCGCGGCAAGCAGGAGGTCTACGTCAAAGACGATACCGAGCTCAATGCTTACCTGTTGAACGCCGCGCTCGACAATGCCGAGCTGCACGTCACCAAGGACGCGCCGGCGCTGTCCGGCGCTGCACTGGAGACCCTCGCCAAGGAATACATTGCCGTCGAGAACATCGTCAGACGGCTCTCGACACGCTATGACGAATCCGTACTGCGCACTATCGCTGCGCTGCCCGAGGTCACGAGCGCGACGACCGAAGACCTCGATGCGCTGGCCGAGTGGTCGGAGGCGCTGTCGGCGGCGTTGCCGAAGGCGTCGGGCGATCGCGCAACCAACGGCAACGGTGGCAGCTACTCAGCGACGCTGGATCGAGGCGACGAGGACGGCGAAGGCGTACGCATCGGCATCACTCGCGTCCAGCATGGGATCGGCGCAACGCGCTATCTGCCGCGCGAGTTCTTCGACACCAATGAGTATCGCCACATCATCGAGCTGGCAGGGAAGCTCGACGGCCTGCTCGACGAGACCGCCTTCATTCGCCGTGGCGAGCGCGAGAACGCGATTGAATCGTTCGCCGAGGCGGTCGGCTGGCTGATGAACGAAGCCCGCCGGGGTCAGAGCATTCAGCGCTACAAAGGCCTCGGTGAGATGAATCCGGACCAGCTTTGGGATACGACCGTCAACCCGGAGACGCGGCGGCTCATGCAGGTTCGCATCGAGGACGCCGTGAAGGCCGACGAGATATTCACGACGCTGATGGGCGATCAGGTGGAGCCGCGCCGCGATTTCATCGAGAAGAACGCGCTTACCGTCGCCAACCTCGACGTTTGATGATCAACAAGCGCGCGCTCGTTCACGCGATCGCACTATTCCTGCTGCCGATCGTCGTCGCGGCATTTGGCTGGTCTGCGCTGACGGCTGCGCTGATCGTCATCATCATGCTGCTCTGGCGGTGGGCGATTTCCCTCAGCACGTTCGTGCTGCCCGACACGGCGCCGCAAGTCGTCCTGGAAACGATCCCGATCAGCCACTTCGTCGAGAAGGTTCGCTGGAACATGGACGTTGCAGGTATCGAGTACGTCGAGCTGCCCGCCGGCGGCACGCTCGGCGCGTTCTACACCGGCCGTACCGTGCCGCGCCTCAGGATGAAGACCGGGGCGGTCCGCTCGCAAATCGGCAACTCCGCCGAGATCCTGCGGTATCTGTGGGGTGCTTACTCGGCCAGCAATCCGGATACCACCGCCCACCTCGAGCCCACACCCGAGCGTCTGGAGTTCGAGAGGAGGCTCGACAGGTTCGGCGCCAGCCTGCAGGTCTGGATTTACTACCACATACTCGACCATCGAGCGCTTACGCTGCACGCCTGGGGCGCCAACGATCCCGCCGTCCCGCTGTGGCAGCGCTGGTCACTCAGGGTCCTGTTTCCGATTCAGGTATTCCTCATTCGACGCTCATTCCGCATTTCACAGTCGAGCTACCAGAGGTCGACTGAGCGCATTGCCGATTTGCTCGATGGCGTAGAGACGCAACTGGCCGACGGCCGCACGTCGATACTCGGTGGCGACAGAAACTACACGGATTACACGTTCGCCGCGCTGTGCGGCCCCTGGCTACAGCCTGACGGCTACGGAGGCGGCAAGGCCGAGTCGGTCCGCCTCGATCGGGAGCGGATGCCCGCGCAGATGCGCGCCGACGTCGAGCGCTGGTGCGAAGATCACCCGAACGTCGTAAAGTGGATAGAGGCCTTGTACGCGGAGGAGCGTTAAGCGCATGAATCTGACATTCGCATTAGTCGTACTCGCCGTTCTGTGTGGGTGTGCGACGCAGCCGCAGACAGCTTCCTCGACCGACACCGAAGCGGCAGCCAGCGAACAAGCCGCCGCGACACGATCGTTTCTAGCGGAGAACAATGCGCGCCCCATGGATTGGATCTATTTGCGCGGGACCATGCAGGTCCTTGGCAGCAATGAGTGGTTCGCCGAAATCCAGACAGACGATGGCCGGTACTTACTGGAAACGGACCGGCCATGCCGAGCTCTAACGGTCCGGGGAAATGATGAGGGCGTGGAGTTCATTGGCCGGCAGTCCTCGAGCGGCGCCCTGGCTCGGCGGCTCGTTCCCGGCGTCGACTACATTCGAAACTGCAGAATAGCGGCGATCTACAACCTCAACGCATTAGCTGGCGGCACCGACGACTCCCAGCCGGTGCCAACCAACGGAGAGGAGTAACCGGCGGTGCTCGCGCGGCTCGCAGTTTTCTCGATTATTGCCATTCTCTTGTCGTCCTGCGCGACAAACGAACCGATCGACGAATACGAGGTCGATCCGCGAATTGCAGAAACGCACGCCTATATTCAGGCTTTACAGCTCGAGAGCTTGAACTACGTACGTTACGCCGAGCCACTCCGCTACGAGCCGATCAATATGCGCTACGCGATCCTGGAAACAAACGCCGGACGCTTCCTGCTGGAAACCAAGAGCTTGTGCCGGCCGCTCATGGCCGGGACACCCCATTCAGACATGATAGACGAGCGACGAATGCGGGGCCGCCTGAGAACTCGGGCCGACACGCTGCGCGGATGCCGAATCAGCGCAATCTACGTGCTGCCGCCGTTGGAGGAAGCTGTCGAAAACGGCGCGCCGGAAGAATGAAGTCGATGACGCCTGGGGTTGGAATCTGCTCCGCCTTACTGGCCGGTTTCGCGACCCTCGGCGGCTGTGGGGCCACCGAGACAGTGTCGGGTGATCCGGAGGAAACGGCCGCTCTCATCCGCGAAATGGAGCTCGAATCTGTCCCATCCATTCGCGTCACCGGGGCGATACGAATCTATCGGGCCAACACCCGGTACGCGACGACAAGAGTCGGCACGGACTGGTATCTACTCGAGACAGAAAACGATTGTCCGGCGCTGGTCGAGGCCTATACTCGAACCCACTTTCCGGACTTCCGCGGAAGTCCGGGCAGAATACGCGCCGGCATCGACACGATCCGGGATTGCCGGATCATCGCGATTCATCGCTTGCCGCCCGAAGAACCTGAAACCACTGACGATAATTCAGGTCCAATCCAAACGCAGGAACCGTAACGAGGGGAAACCTGCCATGAAGAAGACAGCACTATTGCTTACAGCGCTTGCGCTCACGGGCTGCGTGACGGGCTACAATCCACAGGAGATCGAGGCAGTACGGGACTACGTTGCCGCGAACGATCTCGAAGAGGTTGATCGAATCCGGCGGAGCAACCAGCTGAGCTATACCTACATCAACGACTACTTCGTGACGATACCGACACGCAGGGGCGACTATCTGGCCGAGTTCATTAGCGAGTGCCGTGAGCTCCGGCAGACGTTCACCGAAAATATGATGGATGAGCGGCGCGACACGACATGGCTGCGCGCAAGGTTCGACACGATCCGCGGTTGCAGGATCGGCACCTTCTACGTGATCACGGAAGAGCAGCGCAAAGAACTCCGTGAGCTCGGCGATGCGCCGGGTGATGAAGTCTTCCTTCCGGAAGGCGAGGACAACTGAGCGGCCCATCCGGGCTGGAACGAGGGGAAAGACGTGAAACGACGACTTATTGCCGCCGTCATGGCGACGGCGTTGGCAGCATGCGGCCAGCAAACCGCAGAGACAACGGCCGATGCGGTCAGCGAGGAAGCAACGCTGATGTCGGGGCTCGTGATCGAGAACATGGACACGAGCGTGCACCCGGGCGACGACTTCTTCCGCTATATGAATGGCGGCTGGATCGACCGCACAGAGATTCCGAGCGACAAAGCGGCATACGGCGGTTTCGGTATTCTGCGTGACGAGTCGCAGGAGCACGTGCGGGCAATCATCGAGGAGTCGTCTACGGGCGACTTCCCCGAGGGCTCGGACGAACAGAAGGTCGGCGATCTCTACGAGTCCTACATGGACATGGAGACGCGCAATGCGCTTGGCGTAGACCCGCTGCAGCCGGAACTCGAGCGCATCGCGGCCATCGAGAACCACGACGATCTGGCCGTCTACTTCGCTGGCGCGATCCGTCGCGGGCTCGATTCGCCGATTGGCGTGAGTCAGTTCCCCGACCTCAAGATCCCGACGCACTACGGCGTGTACATTTTCCAGAGCGGTCTCGGCCTGCCGGACCGCGAGTACTACTTCCTCGAAGACGAGTCGTCGATCGAGGTTCGCGAGCAGTACCTTGCGCACATCGAAGCGATGTTCGATATCGCCGGCTTCGAGGGCGGCGCCGAGGCAGCGCAGACCATCATGGCGCTGGAGACTCGGCTCGCTGACATCAACATGGCCAAGGAAGATACGAGAGACGCGGTCGCGAATTACAACAAGGTCGCGCTCGACGAGCTTGCCGAGCTCATGCCCAACTTTAATTGGGACGGCTGGCTTTCCGAGGCGCGCATCGGCGACATCGACGGCCTCATCGTTTATATGACGGATTACATCCGGTCGCTGGACGCCATCGTCCAGGATACCGACATCGAGACCTGGCAGACCTACCTGCGCTGGTCGGCGCTAAACAATACTGCCAGCCGGCTTACGGCCGAGCTGGATCAGCAGAACTTCGCTTTCTACGGCCAGGTCCTTAGCGGCACCGAAGAACAGCAGCCGATGTGGCGCCGCGCGGTGAGCGCGGTTAACGGCACGCTCGGCGAGGTCGTCGGCAAGGTCTACGTCGCACGGCATTTCCCGCCCGAGGCGAAAGAGCGGATGCTGGAGCTGGTACAGAATCTGATCCTCGCCTACGAGTACAGCATCACCAATCTCGAATGGATGACGGAAGAGACGCGCGCACAGGCGCTGGATAAGCTGTCCAAGTTCACGCCGAAAATCGGTTATCCGGACGAGTGGCGCGATTACTCAGCGCTCGAGATTCACGCCGACGATTACTTTGGCAACATGGAGCGCGCCGCGATCGCCGATTACGATCGTGACGTCGAGCGTCAGGGCGGCGAAGTAGATCGCACCGAGTGGGGCATGACGCCACAAACGGTCAATGCCTACTACAGCCCGCCATTGAACGAGATCGTGTTCCCGGCCGCCATTCTGCAGCCACCGTTCTTCAACCTGGATGCGGATGACGCCGTCAACTACGGCGCGATCGGAGCGGTTATCGGTCATGAGATCGGCCATGGCTTCGACGACTCGGGCAGCGACTTCGACGGTGACGGCGTTCTGCGCAACTGGTGGACGGACGAAGACCTCGAGGAGTTCGAACGCCGAACGTCACAGCTCGTCGATCAATACTCCGCGTACGCGCCGTTTGAGGACCTGAACGTCAACGGCGAATTCACGCTCGGCGAAAACATCGGTGACCTCGGCGGTATCTCTATCGGCATGCTCGCCTACCAGATGTCGCTGGACGGCGAAGAGCCGCCGGTTATCGATGGATTCACGGGCACACAGAGGGTTCTGCTCGGCTGGGCGCAGGTCTGGCGGAACAAGTACCGCGACGAGGCGCTACGTCAGCAGATCATGACGAATCCGCATGCGCCGTCGATGTATCGTGCGAACGGGGCCGTGCGCAATGTGCCGGAGTTCTACGAGGCGTTCGATGTCACTGAAGAGCACGCGCTTTTTCTCCCACCCGAGGAACGCGTCAAGATTTGGTGAGCCGACTAAGGCTGGACCAGAAAGGGCGCCTTCGCAGGCGCCCTTTTTCTATTGCTCCGCCGCTTCGGCCGCCTTTTTCTCTTGATAGACGCTGGATATCTCGAGCATCTTCGTCTCGACCCAGTCCTGCACGATTACGTTCGTTTCCTTCGGCGATTGCGTGGTCGCATCGATAGGCGGGCCGATGGAGAACGTAACCAGCCCCGGTCGCTTGACGAAAGAACGTCGTCGCCAGAGATCGCCGGAGTTGTGGGCAACCGGCACGATCCGACACTCGGCTTTCGCGGCCAACGCCGCGCCACTAACGCCGTAGCGTCGGGTTTCACCCGGCGGCATGCGGGTGCCCTCTGGAAAGATAGTGACCCAGACACCTTTAGCCAGCCTGTCACGTCCTTTGCGAATGACTTGTTTAACAGCCGCGGCGCGGCCACCGCGATTGATGGCGATCGGCCGCAGCGCGAGCCCGATCGCCCAGCCAAAGAACGGCGCAAAGAGAATCTCGCGCTTGATGACCCACGCCGTCTGCGGGAACGCCGTCACCTGCCACAGCGTCTCGAGCGTGGAGGTGTGCTTGATCATGATTACGCTCGGTTCGTCGGGAATGTTCTCCGCGCCCTCGACCTTTATCCGAATTCCGCAGATGACCCGCGCGCCCCACAGCGCCAAGCGGCAGTACGTCACGCACATCCACCAATGGAATCGAAACGGCGCCCAGAACGCCAGAAGAACGACCGTGGCGAATACGACAATGGTCAGGAACCCGAAGGCGTTGAACAGCAGAGAGCGCACCAGCAGCATCAGCGCCCCTCGAGCAAGTAATCGGCGGCCGCGGCAAGGTCGTCGAATACGTCAATCGAAGCGAGCGAGCCGCTCAGCGCGGCCTCCGTTGTGCGACCGTTACCGGTGCGCACGAGGATCGGTGTCGCGCCAACAGCCGAGCCCGCCTGCAGGTCGCGAAGCGAGTCGCCGATGACGAAAGCTTCGTTGAGGGTCGTGCCGAAGTGGCGACCAACGCGTTCGAGCAGCCCCGGTTTAGGCTTGCGGCAGTCGCAATCGTCATCGGGCCCGTGCGGACACACCGTGATGTAGTCGACGGCGCCACCAGCGGCCGTTACGAGGCTCTGCAGCTTGGCGTGCATCTCGTCGAGCGCGGCGGAATCGAATAGACCGCGCGCCAAACCGGACTGATTTGATGCGACGGCGAGTACGAAGCCGGCCTTCGAAAGCCGGGCGATAGCGTCGATACTGCCCGGCAGCGGCTGCCACTCGTCGGCCGATTTCACGAAGGCTTTCGAATCGCGATTAATCACGCCATCGCGGTCGAGAATGATGAGCTCGCGCGAGGCCATCGTTCAGGCGATTGATAGACGTGAAATGTCGGCAACGTCGAGGAACAGGTTGCGAAGCTCGCCTAAAAGCGCCAAACGATTGTTCTTCTGCGCTTCGTCGTCGGTCATTACGAGCACCTCGTCGAAGAACCGGTCGACGGGCGCCTTGAGCGAGGCAAGCGTACGCAGCGCATCCGCGTAGCGGCGCTCCTCGAGCATGGGCTTCACGGTCTCGCTGGCGTCGCCGAGCGCCGCATACAGTGCCTGCTCCGCCTCGTCTTTGAGCAGCTTCTGCTTTACGCCGCGGCCGGCGTCGTGATCCGACTTCTTCAGGATATTGGCGATGCGCTTGTTGGCCGCGGCCAGGCTCTCGGCCTCGTCCAGGGCGATAAATAACTGCACCGCCTCGAGCCGGTTTGCGAAGTCGACGAGCGACGCCGGGCTTCTTGCAAGCACGGCATCGAAGGTGGTCACGTCGAGCGATTCGTCGCGATCGAGGAAGTACGGCTTTAGGCGATCGGTCATGAAGTGCGATAGCGCCTCGCCGATATCTTCCGCGCTGAGCTTCGACGACGGCTGGGCTTCAGCGGCTGCCCGGATAGTGGCGCTCAAGTCGATGTCGAGGCCGCACTCCACGAGAATCCGTATTACGCCGAGCGCCGCACGGCGCAGGCCGAACGGGTCGCGACTGCCGGATGGCTGTTTGCCTATCGCGAAGATGCCGGCGAGGGTATCCAGTTTGTCGGCGATAGCAATGACGCGTCCGGCATCCGTTGCCGGCAGCTCGTCGCCCGCGAAGCGCGGCATGTAATGTTCGCCGATTGCGGCGACAACCTCAGGCGGCTCCCCGTCCTGCGCCGCGTAATACTGGCCCATCGTGCCCTGTAGGTCGGGAAACTCGCCGACCATACCGGTGAGCAGGTCGCACTTCGCGAGCATCGCCGCGCGCTCCACAGCGGCGACGTCGACATCGAGCGCTTCTGCGATGCCAACCGCCAGACGCGCGACGCGGGATGCCTTGTCGTGCAGGCTGCCGAGTCCTCGTTGATAGACGACTTCGCGCAGAGAATCGATGCGTGTCGCAAGCGGCCTTGCTCGATCGCTGTCCCAGAAGAAAGCGGCGTCGGCCAGCCGAGGACGAATAACGCGTTCGTTACCGTCCCGGACCTGGTCCGGATCCTTGCTTTCGATATTGGCGACCGTGACGAAGCTCGGTAGCAGCTTGCCGTCACCGCCTGCGACCGGGAAGTAGCGCTGGTGTCCGGTAAGCGTGGAAACGACGACTTCGCGTGGCAGCTCCAGAAATTTCTCGTCGAACGCACCCGTTAGCGGCACCGGCCACTCGACGAGTGCCGCGACTTCGTCGTACAGCGAGTCGCCATCGACAATAATTCCACCCGCCTTCTTCGCCTCCGCCTCCACGCCGTCACTTACAAGCTGGCGGCGACGGTCGAAGTCCGCAATGACATGTCCGTCTTTCTCGAGCGCTTCTTCGTAATCGGCGGGCGTCTTGATGGCAATCGATTTCTTGCCGTGAAACCGGTGACCCTGTGACTTCTTGCCGGACGCGATTCCGAAGATCGTCGTCTTGATCACTTTGCTTCCGTGCAGCAGTACGATCCAGTGGACCGGGCGCACGAACTCTGCATCGCCGGCGCCCCAGCGCATTCGCCGAGGTATCGGCAGAGCGGCAAGCGCATTTTCGACGACACCCGGAACCAGCTCCGCCGCCGACTTGCCGGCCTCGCTGATTTCGCAGGTAAGCCACTCGCCCTTGTCGGTCGTTTGCCGGCTGAGCGCGTCCAGCTCGACGCCGCACTTCTTCGCGAACGCCATCGCCGCCGGCGTCGGCTTGCCGTCGGTGTCGAAGGCAACCTTGACCGGCGGCCCCTTCTGGGTCGTCGTTTGGTCGTCCTGCCTGGACTGCAGCTGCTGCACCCACACCGCTAGTCGCCGCGGGCTCGCGAAGGCTTTTGCGTCCGCGTGTGCGAGGCGCGCCTCGTCAAGTCCGGACACGACATTGACGGCAAAAGCGTCCATCAGCGATCGCAGCGCTTTCGGCGGCAACTCTTCGGTGCCGATTTCTACCAGAAAATCTGCGGCCGTCATGCAGCCGATGCTCCGTTGTCGGCGCTCGCGACGCTAGTGACCATTGGGAAACCCAGCGCTTCGCGCGATGCGTAGTAGGCCTCAGCCACGGAGCGGGCCATCGTGCGCACGCGCAGGATGAAGCGCTGGCGCTCGCTGACCGATATCGCCTGGCGTGCGTCGAGAAGATTGAACAGGTGCGATGCGGCCAGCATCTGTTCGTAGGCCGGCAACGCGAGCCCCGCGGCGATTAGGCGCTCGCATTCCTGCTCGGCGTGATCGAAGGCGTGGAAGAGGTCGTCGACGTCGGCCTCCTCGAAGTTGTACTTCGATTGCTCGACTTCATTCTGATGGTAGACGTCGCCGTAAGTGATGCGCCCTAGCGGCCCGTCGGTCCAGACCAGGTCAAAGATGCTCTCGACGTTCTGCAGATACATGGCGAGACGTTCGATGCCGTAGGTAATTTCGCCCGTGACGGGCCGGCATTCGAGACCGCCGACTTGCTGGAAGTACGTGAACTGCGTGACCTCCATGCCGTTCAGCCACACCTCCCAGCCAAGGCCCCAGGCGCCGAGCGTCGGCGACTCCCAGTTGTCTTCGACAAAACGTATGTCGTGAACGTTAGGGTCGATACCGATTGCTCGCAGCGAATCCAGGTACATGTCCTGGAGATCTAACGGCGACGGCTTAATGACGACTTGATACTGATAGTAGTGCTGCAGCCTGAACGGATTGTCGCCGTAACGGCCGTCCGTCGGCCGCCGGCTCGGCTGCACGTAGGCCGCGCTCCAGGGCTCGGGGCCAATCGACCTCAGGAACGTCGCCGGATGGAACGTGCCGGCACCCATCTCCTTGTCGTAAGGCTGAAGGATCACGCAGCCGCGCTCGGCCCAGTACTGCTGAAGTCTGAGAATCAGATCCTGAAACGACAGGAAAGGCTGTGCGTCCTTGGCGCCCATCAATAAGGTCACTCGCTGAAAACCCGCGCAGTATAGGGTACTTGTCAGCCTTCCGACAGGCGTACAAGCCGCGCCAACGCTTACTCCGCGATGGTCATTCAGAAATGGACAACTCCTCGACGAGATGATCCGCCCCATACACGACCTCGAGGGCTTCCAGCATTATCGCGGTGTTCACACCGACCGTTCGATTGATCGACTCATCGAACCAGTAGGCGCCGGCGATCGAGTGGATGTTGCCGTCGAACGCGAGGCCCACCAGCGAGCCATCCGCCGCCATGATCGGGCTGCCCGAGTTGCCGCCCGTGATGTCTGTCGTCGCGACGAAATTGAACGGGGTTTCGGCGTCGAGGTCCTCCCGCGTGCGCTGCCAGGTCGGCGGCAACATGAACGGCCGCTCTCCAGTCGCGCGTTCGAACAGACGACTTGTTCGGGTAAAGGGCTCCACCGCTTCGCCACGCTCTTCCCAGCCTTCGACAGCGCCGTAAGTGATTCGCAAGGTGAATGTGGCGTCGGGATATATGTCTGTGCCGTAAATCCGGAAGCGCGCATCGGCGATCATCTCCTCGCCTCGGGTGAGGGGCGCTTCGACTTCGTCTTCGAACCGCGTTCTGAGAGCGCGGGCGTCACCCTCTATGGCAAGGGCGAGCCGGATCATTGGGTCGTCGCTCGCCAACACGGCAGACCGTCCGCCACGCCAGAGGGTCTCGCGGAATTCGGGATCGTCGAGCCCCGTGTTGTCGACCAGGTTCGCTGCCAATGTGTCGGGCGACTCCGATCCGAGTATCCGGTGAACATATCGGCTATCCGGCCCGAGCCACTCTCGCATCTTGTCGAGCGAGAAGGACAGCCGCAGCCTGTCGTACTCTCTGCTGATCGGGCGCTCCGCCAGCAGGAACTGCTCGAGCTGGGGCAGCGCGGCGTCGGTGTAGTCGCGCATGCGCTCACTGTTCGGCAGCTCGATCTCCCCGGTGCCGCGAACAATCAATCTCGCGTACGTAAACAGATCCCCCTGTAAGCCGGCGAGATCCTCGATGAACAAGTATTCCTCGTACATATTTCGATGCACGGCAATGGCGCCGTCGATCAGATCCCAGGCGCCCCCGTAGGCCGACCTCAGCTCCGGGTCCGCCTCCACCGCCTCACGCAGCGCGCGCTCCTGGCGCTCTTTCTCCGCCATCATGGCGTCATTCTGCAGCGCAGAGAGCTGGTTGCGGCGCACCTTGATCCCGTTCTCTATGCCCAGGATGCTTTGCTGGACAATGCGCGCCGCCTCGTCACTGGTGTTCGCCCATGCCAGCATCCGCCCGCGCAATTCGGAATAGCGCAACAACCAGTTCGGATAAGACAGGTCACGCAACATCCGCAGCTGCGACATCGTCAACGATCTGTCTGTCGAACCGGGGTGTCCGCTGACGAATACCGGTTCGCCTGCCTGCGGGCCGGCTTGTCGCCATTGCAGGTAGTTAGGCGTGTCGGCCGGCTCTCCGTCTTCGTAGGCGCGCAGGAACGACATATCGAGGCACCAGCGCGGGAAATTGAAGTTGTCCGGGTCGCCGCCGAATGCCGCGATGTCGAGTTCCGGCGCGAAGACGAGCCGGACGTCGTCATAGCGTTTGTACTGGTAGATAAAGTACTGACCGCCGTTATAGAGCTTTACGGCCTCACAGCTGAACTCTCCGTCCGAAGCTTCCTCGCAGGCCGCTTCCAGCTCGGTGAGTCTCGCTTTTCGCGCCTCGTTGGCCGCGGCGTCGTCGAGGCCGTGTGTTGCGTCGGCAATCTCGTCGGTCACTTCGTCGAAATCGACGAGCACCGAGATCTGCTGGCCCGGGCAGCGCAGCTCGTCTTCACGGGCGGCGGCCATGAAGCCCTCGTCCGACAGATTGCGTTCGGCGCTGGACAGATTGCGTATACAGCTCCAGGTGCAGTGATTGTTGGTCAGGATCAGGCCATCGGGAGAAGCGAAGGAGCCCGTGCAGCCGTTCTCGAGCCGAGTCGTTGCGAGCTGTGCCGATCGAAGCCAGTCCTCGCCGATCGTCACGTCGTAGCGCTCCTGTATGCGATCGGCAGGGAAGTTATCGATCGTCCACATCCCCTCCTCAGCGATCGCGGTGCTTGTCAGGATCGTCATCGCTACAGCGAGAGCTCTGATCTGCATGGGCCTTATCCTCTGATTTGTCATTGATGTGCGCCGCCGCCGGCTGCGCCTGCCAGGCTGATCGTAGAGGAGTCGCCCGGCTCGAGAAACCCCATCGTGCCGGCCCGTGCGCAAACGGGTGCACGCGCCAACGAAATGCACTATATTGAGGCGCGCAGAGTGCGGCCTGCACCAAAATAGCGCAAATGCTTGCAGGGCGGCCAGCCGAATATCAATTAAAACAGACACTTATGCCTAGCACCATTTTGGCACACATCGTGCAATAGTGAGGTCATTCGCCCGGCGATGATCGCTGGGTCGTCTTTTTTGTTTTTGCCAGTGGAGGAAGCCCAATGAAGCCCGCAGACGTACTCGCCCTCATCAAAGAAAATGAGGTTAAGTTTGTCGACTTTCGTTTCACCGATACGAAAGGTAAGGAACAGCACGTAACCGTTCCTTCCCATACCGTCGACGAAGACCTTTTTGAAGATGGCAAGATGTTCGATGGCTCGTCGATCTCCGGCTGGAAGGGAATCAATGAGTCCGACATGATCCTGATGCCGGATCCCGCGTCGAGCGTTCTCGACCTGTTCGCCGACGAGGCCACGCTCAATCTGCGATGCAACGTTGTCGAGCCGGCGACGATGCAGGGCTACGACCGCTGCCCGCGCTCGCTCGCCGGGCGTGCGGAGGCTTATCTGAAGTCCACGGGAATCGCCGACGCGGCATTCTTCGGACCCGAGAACGAATTCTTCGTCTTCGACAGCGTCTCCTGGGATGACAGCATGCAGGGCGCGTTCTACAAGGTCGACTCCGACGAAGGCGCCTGGAACACCAACCGCAGCCTGGAAGAAGGCAACACGGGCCATCGCCCGACCGTCAAGGGCGGCTACTTCCCCGTGCCTCCGGTTGATTCGCTGCACGACATCCGCTCGGCGATGTGTCTGGCGCTCGAAGACATGGGCGTCGAGACCGAGGTTCATCACCACGAAGTCGCGACCGCGGGGCAGTGCGAGATCGGCGCGCTATTCAATACGCTGGTTCGCAAGGCCGACGAGGTCCAGATTCTGAAGTACGTCGTCCACAACGTCGCACACGCTTATGGCAAGACGGCGACCTTCATGCCCAAACCGCTGGTTAACGACAACGGCAACGGCATGCACGTCCACCAGTCTCTGACCAAAGACGGCGAGAACCTGTTCTCGGGCGACGGCTATGGCGGCCTGTCGGACACGGCCCTGTTCTATATCGGCGGTGTCATCAAGCACGCCAAGGCCATCAACGCGTTCACGAATCCTGCGACCAACAGCTACAAGCGACTCGTCCCGGGATTCGAGGCGCCGACGATCCTCGCGTACTCCGCACGCAACCGGTCTGCGTCGATTCGTATTCCGTACGTCGCCAATCCGAAGGCGCGCCGCATCGAAGTGCGCTTCCCGGATTCGATGGCGAATCCCTATCTCGCGTTCGCAGCACTGATGATGGCCGGCCTCGACGGCATCCAGAACAAGATCCATCCGGGCGACGCCATGGACAAGGATCTCTACGATCTGCCGCCGGAGGAAGAGAAGGAGCTGCAGCTCGTCGCGTTCTCGCTCGAAGAGGCGCTCGCCGCTCTCGATCAGGATCGTGAGTTCCTGAAGGCTGGCGACGTATTCTCGGACGACCTGATCGACGCGTATATCGACCTCAAGATGGAAAACGTCTCCCGCCTGCGGATGACGACCCATCCTGTTGAATTCGATATGTATTACAGCCTGTAAAAAAGCCAAAAGTGTGAACCGGGCGGCAGTTTTAGCCGCCCGGTCGCTGGCTTAAACCCGCTCGGGATTGTTATGCTAAGTCCATGGACAAGCGCCCTATTTTGCTCGTCGTCGGCCTGTTGGCTGCAACGGCGGTCGCCGCCCAGGCCTATCGCTGGGTTGACGAGAACGGTGTCGTCCACTATTCCGACCGGCCCGAGCCGGGCGCAGAACAGATCGTACTCCCCGACGCCAACACCACGACCGTTCGCCGCTTTCCTCAGGCCGGCGACGATTCCGCTGAAGAAGAGTCGGCCGACGACCAGCAGGCATTCCGGTACGACAGCATCGAGATCGCATCTCCCGGTGCCGAAGAGACGCTATGGAATATCGAGGGCGTCCTGAACGTATCGGTGGCGCTGTCGCCGGCGCTGCAGGCGGGCCATCAGATGCGCGTGTACTTCGACGGCAACCCGCGAGTGGTGACGAGATCGAGCTTTCAGATCGAGGAAGTCTATCGCGGGGTGCACAATATTCAGGTGGAGATCCTGAACGAAGCCGGCACGCTCATGATTCGGAGCCGGCCGAACCGGTTCTACGTGCAACAGAGCACCGTAAATTTCTGACCTCGAATCGTCGCGGCGAGTCCGGCGACGGTCTTTGGAAATTCGATCCCAGTGGAATTCTCGACAGCCTGTCGACGGGCGTCGTCCTTCTAGACAGGTCGCTCCTCATTGCAGCGATAAACCCGGCTGCGGAGAATCTGCTCGGCATTAGCCAGCGGCGCGCACCCGGCGAGTCGCTATTGCGCCTGATCGGCGACGAACCCGAGTTCGCCGACATCCTGAACCGCGTGGCCGAGACCGGCGACAATTACGCGAACGTGCTCCACTTTCCGCCGACCGACGTGCATCCTGACGAACGCGTCGTCGATTGCAGGGTTTCGCCGTTCACTCATGACGAAGCTGCCCTGTTAATCGAGATGACCGACGTCACGCGCCGCACGCGCATCAATCGAGAGCATGCGCTTCTCATTCAGCATGGCGCGGGCCGGCAGATGATTCGCCAGCTCGCTCACGAAATTAAGAATCCGCTTGGCGGCATCCGCGGCGCGGCACAGCTGCTAGAGCGCCAGCTACCCGAAGACGCGCTGCGCGAATACACGAAGGTCGTTATCAGCGAGACTGACCGGCTGGCGAATCTTGTCGACACGCTGCTCGGCCCGGGCGGGCCGCCGAACAAAGAGGCCGTCAACATTCATGAGATCCTCGAGTATGTAATCCGGATCATTGGGGCCGAAGACGATTCCCACGTCACCGTGCGCCGCGAATACGATGCGGGCCTGCCGACTCTGCTGCTGGATCGCGATCAGATGGTGCAGGCGCTATTGAATCTCGTCAAAAACGCGCGGGCCGCATTGGAACGCATGGGCACGATCACGATCCGCACGCGCGCCGACACGAACTTCACGATCGGCGATGTCCGGCACCGCGTCATCGCGACAATCGAAATCGAGGATGATGGCCCGGGCATTCCCGTCGATCTGCAAGACTCGATTTTCTATCCGCTGGTCACGAGCCGCCCGGACGGCACCGGCTTGGGACTCCCGGCGGCGCAGGAGCTCATTAGCCGGCACGGCGGCCTCATCGAGTTCAAGTCTCGGCCGGGCCAAACTGTCTTCTATGTACGCATTCCTCTCGACCAGGGAGCAAGCTCATGACCGGGAAGAAACTGCAAGCGTGGATCGTCGATGACGATCAATCCGTCCGCTGGGTGTTGGAACAGGCGCTTGCGCAGGCCGACATTGGCACCCGAAGCTTCGAGCGGGCAGAACACCTGCTGTCGGCTATCTCGGATGCCGAACCGGATGTGCTGATCACGGACGTACGCATGCCGGGCATGAGCGGGATAGCGTTGCTGGAGCGCCTGCACGAATCCAAGCCAGACCTGCCGATAATCGTCATCACGGCGCATTCGGACCTCGAGAATGCGGTTGCGGCCTACAAGGGCGGGGCGTTCGAGTATCTGCCCAAGCCATTCGATATCGATGAGGCTGTCGAACTCGTGCGCCGCGCCGCGCGGAAGACGAACGGGGCCAGCGAAACCACCGCGGCGAACGGCGCGCTGACGTCGATGATCGGCCAGGCGCCCGCAATGCAGGAGGTATTCCGGTCCATCGGCAGGCTCTCCGGGTCGAGCATGACCGTTCTCATCACGGGCGAATCGGGAACCGGCAAGGAACTCGTTGCCCAGGCGCTGCACGAACACTCACCACGCGCCGACAAACCGTTCATCGCGCTGAACACGTCGGCGATTGCCGCCGAGCTGCTCGAATCCGAGCTCTTCGGCCATGAGAAAGGCGCATTCACCGGCGCCGAAGCGCGGCGGATCGGCCGATTCGAGCAAGCCGACGGTGGCACGCTGTTTCTGGACGAGATCGGCGATATGTCGCCGGCGCTACAGACGCGTCTTCTGCGAGTTCTGGCGGAAAGCGAGTTCTACCGCGTCGGTGGCCAGGGTTCCATCCGAGTCGACGTCCGCGTCATTGCGGCACCGAACCAGGACCTCGCCCGCGCGGTGGCCGAAGGCCGCTTCCGCGAAGATCTCTACCACCGCCTGAACGTCATTCGCATCAATACGCCACCACTGAGGCATCGCCGCGAAGACATCCCGCTACTCCTCAGCCACTACTTCGCCGAGGCGGCGAACGAGCTCAAGACGCCGGCGAAAACGATCGACAGCGAGGCGATGCAAGCGCTCAAGGCCTATGAGTGGCCGGGCAATGTTCGACAGATCGTTAATGCTGCCCGGCGGCTGACGGTGACCGCGCCCGGCACCGTGATTACCGTCGATGATATTCCGCCGGACCTCGGTGGCGATCGCGACGCTCAGGAGGCCGCCCAGGACTGGACGCGCAGCCTCGCCGCGTGGGCAGAGACGCAATTGTCGAGCGAAGATAAGCCGCTGCTCGACAGCGCCGTGCCGGAATTCGAGAAGACGCTGATCCGAATCGCCATGAGCCGCACCAACGGCCATCGACAGGAAGCGGCGAAGCTGCTCGGCTGGGGTCGCAACACCCTGGCGCGCAAGATGAAGGCGCTGCACCTCGACTGACCGCGCTGTCCGCCACCATGTCTTCGATGAATATCGTCGTCGATGATCCCGGTCGCGGGCCCGTTCGCGCATTGCTCGAAGCCCATCTCGCCGGCATGCGCGACAATACGCCCCCCGAGAGCGTTCATGCGCTCGACATCGACGGCCTGCGGGCACCGGACATCACGTTCTGGACAGCATGGGATGGCGACGAGTTGCTCGGCTGCGGCGCCCTAAAAGAACTCGACAAGACACACGCCGAAATCAAGTCCATGCGGACAGCCGACGCCCATCTCGGTAAAGGCGTCGCCAGTCGTCTTATGGACAAAGTGCTCGAAGTCGCCGAAGAGCGCGGCTATCGGCGTTTGAGCCTCGAGACCGGATCCGGCGAGCCCTTTGAGGCAGCGCATCGACTGTACGAGAAATTCGGCTTCGAATTCTGCGGCCCCTTCGCCGACTACGGCCCGGACCCGTTTAGCCGTTTCATGACCCGCACCCTGTAGGAGCCCGTCTTACGGGCGATGACGCTGATTCCACGACAGGCTGAGACCGCGCCAGGTTGAGACCGCGCCTGGTTGACGCCAACCCGGACAGCAACCACGATGCTGTCATAGGACACAGAACTTCCGGGGAGGTCGATATGGAATTCTGGATTTGGATTCTTGTTATCTGCGCCACATCGATGTGGGTGTATTGGGACGCGACGGCAAACAAGATTGGCAAGATCGAGGGAGAAGGCGGGTTATTCAACATGTCCGCAGGAGCGTGGGCTGCGGTAACCCTCGGCCTTTGGATCGTCGGCTTTCCTGCCTATCTGATCAATCGGTCGCGCCTGATCGAGAAAGCCAAAGAGCATCCACAGGAATCCATTTTCAAGAAGGGCGGGATAGCCATTCTGGCCTTCTTCGCGCTTGGCCTCATCTACATCACAACCCCCGGCTTTGCCGGCGCCGTGCCGCGGTGCAATAGCGGCGATGTTGTTGTGCTAACCGAACGCCTGATAGCAGACATCCCGGCATTTCAGGAATTGGATACAAGTGTATCCATTCACACACACTTTGAAGTTTCTTACGATGAAGCAGCCGACGTACGAAGGTGCAGCGCGTTTATCAGGATCGGCTCAGACGATGAGCGCGTATTCTTCGAGATCAGTTGGTACAACAAGATGGCCGGCGAGATCTGGGTTGAATTTACAGAGTAATCGACACGGCGACGGTGGCAAATTGGCCGGTATCCAGGCCAACGAACCAACAAGTTCGGAGACCGACTCGATGCCATGGCGCTGCAGGTACTCTGCGATTCCATTATTGATCCTCTTGCAGATCAGCGGGTCATAGAACAGCGCCGTCCCTATACCGACAGCCGAAGCGCCGGCGATGATGAACTCGAGTGCGTCGGTCGGCGTCGTGATACCGCGATACCGCCCTGGCCGATGATCGGCGCGTTGTGGTTCTTCGCCACCTGATAGACCTGATGCACTTTGAGCAACGCGATCGGCTTGATCGCCGGGCCGGATTCGTAGTTTCTTCGTAGTTTCTTCGTGGCTCTTTCCTTACGCCGGGAGGCGTTTTCCCCACGCTTGGACAGGCTTGTCAAACCCATGGAGAACCATCATGAAAACAATCAAACGCCTGTTCGTCCTCGTTGCGGCCTCTGGCCTCGCCTTCCTGAGTTCCGGAGCCGCCGTGGCCTCGGACCACGTATCCTCATCACCGCCGTTTTGGACATTCGGAGCCCCCGTCGCCGGCGATACGCGGCTGATCCGCTCCCCGAACGGTCTCACCGCCCAGTTCAAGACCACGGGACTCACAGCCGGACATGTCGTGACTCTGTGGATCATGTTCTTCGACAACCCCGAGGCCTGTCTGGTCCCTGGTGCCTGCAATCCTGCCGTCGACATCGGCAGGCCGGGCGTTCGCTTCGACTTCCACTACGCCGGAGGCCACGTCGTTAACGGCAACAGGACGACGATTACCGGGCATCTGCAGGCCGGTGAGACCAGTACGTCCGGCTGGGCAGAACTCGTCGAGATCGGTGGCGCGCCGCCGTTCTTCGTCACGCCGCTGACCAACCCGTCCGGTGCGCAAGTGATCCTCGCGCTGCACAGCCACGGGCCCGCACAGACCGGGCAGACGCTGGCGGATCAGATGAGCTCGTATCTCGGTGGCTGCGTTCTGCCGTTCCTTGGTGACGCTGGCGGGTTCGCACAGTCGTCCGCCGACATCCCCGCGCTGCCGGGGGAATGCTCGACGATCCAGCTGGCGCTCCACTTTCCGGCAGCTGATTGAGCTGTCACTTTCAACAGGAATGACAGACGCCACGGACGGTGTCTGTCACATGACAAGGGGCTGGGGGCGGGCATTTCCGTCTGCAGCCTTCGCTCAACATCAGTGTGCGTTCGAAGACCGGTCGTCATGAAATCGTCCCGCCACTAGTGAGTCCCGGTCCCAGCATTCACCGGTATGCCGACACCCTCCAGTATTGTCCTGAAGCGAGAATTATCGGCGAGCGGGCCGATGTCGTCCGGGCACTGTGAGACGCCAAGGAACAAAGGCTGCTCCTCCGCAACGCGCTCGAGATAATCGAGCGCCCGCTCGTACTCGCCGATGGCAACGGCGGTAATCGTATGGACACGCGGGTTCCAGTACGCGTGGGATTCGATCTCTGCCAGAGCGGCTTCGGCTTCTTCGCGCATCCCCAGCAAGGCTCTGACAGGCCCAAAGAGCATCGGCCACTCGTCAACGCCGTGTTCGTCGATAATCCGTCTGGCGCCGGCCTCGTCACCCATCCGAATGCTGAGCGTCGCCCGATACTCCAGGAGAAACAGGCTGTCGGGGCTCTGTTCCAGCAGACGGTCGATATGCCGGGCCGATTCCTCATAGCGACCAACGCACCTCAGGGCGTCTGCCAGCTGCCAGGCCACACCATTGGACAGCGGGTCGTCCAGAGCGGCCTGCTGGTAGTGATCGATAGCTTCTTCAAAACGCCCCTGTGCGCGCATCATTATCGCCCGCCCCCAGTACCGCCGATGACCCAGCGCCGCCGCCTTGGCGTACAGTGCCTCAGCGCGCGCGAAATCCAGATCATGAGAGTGGGCGATAAAGGCGAGCGAGCCATAGGCGGGTCCATGCTCCGGATCCAGGCGGATAGCCTCGAGCAGATATTCACGAGAGTCTTCGAACATTGCTGACGTCCGATCTGGTTCCACATAATCGCTTGTGGCAAGAAAGTGCAGCGCCGTCCCGATAGCGGCGTGCGGCAGTGCCCAGGAGGGCTCTTTATCGATTGCGGCGTTCAGCCGCTCGCGTGCCATGTCGAAGTCCTCCTCGGACCCTCCGACGGTTTGAATCTTTCGGATGTAGAAAAGGCCCTGGAGATAGTCGTCCATCGCCTCCGGATCGATCTGCAGGTCTTCCTCCGGCGTCGGTCTCAATAACGCACCGGTCTCTACACCTATTGCGGCCGTGACGCTGGCCGCGATCTCGTTCTGCACGGCGATCAGGTTTTCGAGTGACGTCTGGTGGTCATAAGACTCGGCCCACACGTGGGCGTTCGTTTCGGCGTTGATTAACTGCGCCGTAACGCGCAGGTCGTCCCCCGCACCGCGGACACTGCCTTCGAGAATGAAATCCACACCGAGTTCGTCGGCAATCACGGGGATATCCGGATCGTCCCGGAACAGGAACGACGACGAGCGCGAGATGACGCGAAGTTCTGGAATCTGCGCAAGGTGATTCAGAATCTCCTCCGCGATCCCGTCGCCGAAGTATTGCCGGTCGCCGTCCGCCGTCATGTCAGTGAACGCCAGCACGGCGATTGAGGCCGTGACTTCAGGAGGCTGTGATGTCGGCGGATCGGCATCACGGAGCACGGTCCACAGGCCTGCGACGACTACGAAAATCAGCATCGCAGCTGCGATCCAGCGCCAGCGGCTCGAGTCACCACCCGCCTTCGCGAGAGGCGGAGGTTCGGCGTTCATTGCGTGACGCTCCGTTACCGGCATCTCGAAGACGAAACCGCGCCGAGGTACCGTTCGGATCATCGTGTGATCCGCGTCGCCAAGGACACGGCGGATTTCGACGATGCACTGGGTGATCGAGTCGTCCGTTACGGCTGTGTTCTTCCAGACCGCCTCGATCAGATCGGATCGGCGAACGAGTTCGCCGCGATGCCGGAGAAAGTGTAGGAGCACCGACCACGCTTTCGGCCGAATGGGCAACACCTCGCCGCCGCGGCTGAGTACCCCGCGGGCCGTCTCCAGGCTGAAATCACCAAAGGTGTAAACGAGGTGATCAGTCTGGCCGTTGTCTGCCTCATCCGGCATGAGCGCCAGCCCACGGTGACTACCGTCGCAACATTATCCCACTTCTAAAGCCGCAATTTCAGCCGAGCGACCCGACGAGTTCACCGACGGATGGGATCTCGTGACGCTGTAGATAGTCGGCGATGCCTTCGTTGATCTTCCTGCAGATCAACGGATCATAGAACAGCGCCGTCCCTATACCGACAGCCGAAGCGCCGGCGATGATGAACTCGAGTGCGTCGGTCGGCGTCGTGATACCGCCCTGGATACCGCCCTGGCCGATGATCGGCGCGTTGTGGTTCTTCGCCACCTGATAGACCTGATGCACTTTGAGCAACGCGATCGGCTTGATCGCCGGGCCGGAGAGGCCACCCTGCCGGTTGCCGATAACCGGCTCGCGCTTCTCGACGTCGACGGCCATGCCCATCAGTGTGTTTATGACCGCGAACCCGTCGGTTCCGGCCTCGATGCACAGCCGTGCGTTCTCGCCAATGTCAGTCTGATTGGGCGAGAGCTTGGTGATGATCGGTTTCGATGTCTTCGCGCGGCAGGCCGCGACGACGCGCGCGGACATCTCCGGGTCGTTACCGAATGCCACGCCGCCTTCCTTGACGTTCGGGCAGGAGATGTTGATCTCGATGGCGTCGATCGGTGAGTCCTCGAAGCGTTCGGTTACCCGCTCGTACTCTTCGATCGTCGATCCCGACACGTTGGCGAAGAAGCGCGTCTCGTCGAAATCCAGCCCGGGCAAAATGTCGTCGACGACCTTGTCGACACCGGGATTCTGCAACCCGATCGCATTGAGCATGCCCATCGGGGTTTCGAATACGCGATGCGGCGGGTTGCCGAGCCGCATATCCCCGGTCGTGCCCTTGAGCACCACCGCGCCCACGTCGCGATTCGAAAAGCCTTCGACCCGGGTGTATTCCTCGCCGAAACCGACGCAGCCAGACAGCAGCACGATCGGCGAACTCATCGGCACGCCGCAGAGTTCGGTCGCGAGGGCTGTGTATCTTTCGGAGGCGGACATCGAGCGGGGATTCTAACCGCCCTTGTTGGAGCCCGCCATGCGGGCGATGATGGCCGGATGTTCGCCGTCATCCTCTTCGAGCCCGAAATTCCGCCCAACACCGGCAACATCATGCGCTTGTGTGCGAACACGGGCTGCGAGCTGCATCTCGTGGAGCCACTGGGATTCGAACTCGACGACAAGAGACTCCGCCGCGCAGGTCTGGATTATCGGGAGTTCGCCGAGGTCAGGACCCATGAGACTCTCGACGCCTGTCTGACCGCGCTCGGACAGCCACGGGTATTCGCACTGAGCACACGCGGCAGAACGCGCTTCGACACACCTGACTTCAGGCCCGGCGACGCCCTCCTGTTCGGGCCCGAAACCCGCGGTCTTCCCGGCGAAGTGCTGGAGTCCTTACCGCCGGAGCAACGGCTGAGATTGCCGATGCGAGCGGGCAACCGCAGCCTGAATCTTTCGAACTCGGCGGCGGTGGTGGTCTACGAGGCCTGGCGCCAGAACGACTATGCCGGCGGCGATTAAGCAGCAGAGATCGTTTGATAAGCTGTAAATCGCCCGCAGACGACACGGCAGGGTGAGGACGGCATGAGAATCGGATGGCATCGAGCTGCGGCACTGATCGCTGTCGCGACGCTGATCGCGGCGAGCGCCGCCGCGCGGGAATTACCGATCAGTTCGCCGCCGCTCGCCGGCATGTCCGACGAGCGCCTCGAGCGGATCGGCGGCGCCATTCAGGCGGCCATCGACGATGGTGAGATTGCGGGGGCCGCCGCCATCATCATCCGCAACGGCGACGTCGCGTGGCTGGAGGCTTTCGGCATGGCCGATCGCGAAGCGGCCCGCCCGATGCAGACAGACGACCTGTTCCGCATCGGCTCGATGACCAAGGCGATCACGGCGACCGCAGTTCTGATGCTCTACGAAGAGGGCCGCTTCCTGCTCGACGATCCGATCAGCCATTATCTGCCGGAACTCGATCGCGAGATGGAGATCGTTACAGAGGGCGGCGAGACTCTCGTTGCCGCGAGGCAGCCGATCACGATCCGGCATCTGCTCACGCACACTTCCGGGATGTCCTACGGATTCGTAAATGACGCGCTGAATTCGCACTACGAGTCGGCCGGCGTCAGCGACGGCGTCGGCGGCGACAACGGCATTACGCTCGAGGAGAACGTTCGCCGTTTGGCGGGGACACCGCTTCTCTACGAGCCTGGCACCCGCTGGTCGTATAGCCTGAGTAACGATGTACTCGGTCGCCTCATCGAGGTCGTCTCGGGCCAACCGCTCGACGAGTTTCTGACCGAGAGACTGTTCTTGCCGCTCGATATGCTCGACACACACTTCCGCGTACCGGCAACCAAGCTGGACAGGTTGTCGGCCGTGTATCGACATGACGCAGACGGCAACCTCGAGCGCGTGCCGGACGGCGTCATCCGTGACGGCCACATCACCTTCGGTATCGACTACCCGTACGACGAAGACGCCCGGCTGCTGTCCGGCGGTGCGGGGCTGACATCGACGTTGCGGGACTACTCGCGATTCCTGCAGATGGTGCTCAATGGTGGCACGCTCGATGGCCGCCGCATCCTGAGTCGAAAGACCGTGGAACTCATGACGACGAACCAGACCGAACGGCTCGGGGTTAGTCGTTACCAGGGAAGGTCATGGTCGCTGGCTTTCGAGGTGGAAGACGGGCCTGCCGCCACCGGCCTTCCCGGCTCACCGGGCCTGGTCCGCTGGGACGGCTTCTACAACACCTACTACTGGGCCGATCCCGAAGAAGAACTCGTCGCACTCTTGTACACGCAACACTACCCCTGGGGCATCGAGCTCAGACACCGTTTTCGAGTGCTCATGTATCAGGCCATCGACGACTAGAAGCCGCCGGCCACGTCGATCATGGACCCGATGACATAGGACGCTTCGTCGGACAGCAGCCAGGCGATAGCCGCAGCAACCTCCTCCGGCTCGCCGCCACGCCCGAGTGGCGAGGCACCACCGAGACGATCGACTCGATCCGGCATGCCGCCGCTGGCGTGAATGTCGGTACGAATGAGCCCGGGGCGCACACCGTTCACGCGGATGCCTTCAGGCGCTGCTTCCTTCCCGAAGCCGACGGTAAATGCATCGATCGCACCCTTGGAGGCGGCGTAGTCGACGTACTCGAATGCAGCCCCGAGCCGGGAGGCCATCGACGACACGTTGACGATGGACCCACCGCTGCCGCCATGCTTCCTGGCCATCCTCTTGAATGCTGCCTGTGAACACAGAAAGGTGCTCAATACGTTGATGCGCAGGACGCGCATGATGCGCTCGGGGTCCATGTCCTCGACCGGCATCTGCACGTCGAGGATGCCGGCGTTGTTTACGAGAGCACTAACGGCCCCGAGTTCCTTGTCGACGGTATCGAACAATCGCGCGACGTCCGATTCGCTGGATACGTCCGCCTGCACGACGATCGCGCGTGCGCCCGCCTCTGCAGCCGAGCGGGAAACCCGCTCCGCCGCGTCATCGTTGGATTGATAGTTGATGCAGAGGTCGTAACCGCGCTGCGCGAGCAGCATCGCGGTCGCCGCACCGATCCCCCGACTGCTTCCGGTAACGATCGCGACCGGCCGCGACATCGTCAGCCTCCGTGGCCGGCTACGAGTTCGGCGTCAGAGTGGAAGCTGCGCCACGCGAACCAGAACCGACATCGAAGCGTCCTAGGCACTCGATTCCTTCGCGGGCTCCGTTTCGGAACGAAGCTGGCGACGCATCAGCATGCCGACCGCTTCGCGTGGCGAAGCGTCTTCATAGAGGATTCGGTACACCTGATGACAGATCGGCATTTCGATGCCGAGCTCGTTGGCGACCTCCATCACCGCTTCCGCGGCCATGACACCCTCGACCACCTGCTGGATCTCCTGTTTGGCCTCCTCGACGGTCTTGCCGCTGGCGATCGCAAGACCCATGCGCCGGTTGCGAGACAGATTGTCGGTGCAGGTCAACACCAGGTCGCCCATGCCGGCAAGGCCCATGAAGGTTTCCTGCCTTGCGCCGAGCGCCACCCCGAGCCGGGTCATCTCGACGAGCCCGCGGTTGATCAAAGCAATGCGTGTATTGGCGCCGAAGCCGAGCCCGTCGGACATGCCTGCACCGATGGCAAGCACATTCTTGACCGCGCCGCCGACTTCGACGCCGATCATGTCGTCCGACGTGTATGCGCGGAAGTTGTCGCCGGATAGCGCAACGGCAAGGTCCCTGGCGAAAGTTTCGTCGTTCGCGGCGACCGTCATGGCGGTAGGCAATCCGGCGCCCACCTCCGCCGCAAACGTCGGACCGGACAGCACCGCGACCGGCCGGTCCGCGCCCAGCACTTCGGCAACGACCTGGTGCGGGAGGCGGCCGGTATGCAGTTCGAAACCCTTGGTCGCCCAGCAGACCCGCGCGTCGTCCGTCAGCAATGGCTGTACGGCAACCAGGGTTTCCCGAAGACCATGGCTCGGCACGGAGATCAGCACGTCGCGGACACCGTCGACGCAGTCGGCCATCTCCGTTACGGCGTGCAGATTCGATGGGAACGCGACACCCGGGAGGTAGCGTTCGTTGACGCCTTCGCGCGCGATCGTCTCGAGTTGCTTGCAGTCGCGCCCCCAGATTCGAACGTCGCGCCCGCTACGCGCGAATTGCAGCGCGAGCGCGGTGCCCCAGGAGCCGGCCCCGAGTACGGCTATCGCCCGAGAGGCGGAGCCCGCTATTTGTTTGTCTCCCCGCCGTTCGTCTCACCGCCGTTGGCATCGCCACCATTCGCTCCGGCACCCGCGGCCTGAGCCTGCTCGGCCACAGACTGCATATACAGCGCGTCGAAGTTGATCGGCTGCAGCACGAACTCCGGAAAGCCGGCCTTCTGGACCATGCTTGCGATGGTCTCACGAGCGTAAGGGAACAGAATGTTCGGGCAGAAGCTGCCGACGAGGGCGCCGAATTCTTCCTGTGTGTAATTGCGGATGTCGAACAGGCCGGCCTGCTGCAGCTCGACGAGAAACAGCACGTTTTCGCCGTCCTTGTCTTTCGCTTCCACGGTTAGCGTCAGCACGACCTCGTGCATATTTTCGCCGGCGGACGTGTGTGAGCTTCTGAGGTTCAGATTGGTCTGCGGAGCCCACTCCTTGGCCTGAAATATCTCCGGTGCCTGAGGCGACTCTAAGGAGAAGTCCTTCACGTAGATCTTGATGATTGCTAGACGCTTCTCAGCGGTGTCCTGTTCTGCCATTGGTGTTTCCTGTTATCGATGAGGCTCGCGCAATCAGTTTGCCGCGAGCAGTTTTTCCAGTTCGCCGCTCTTGTCGAGCGCGCAGAGTTCGTCGAAACCGCCAACATGATGGTCGCCGATGAAGATCTGCGGCACGGATGTTCGTCCGGAGCGCTGTTCCATCTCGGCACGCTTCTCGGTGTCGGTGTGAACGGGCACGTCTTCGAACGACACGCCCTTCTGCGTCAGCAGCATGCGCGCCGCACCGCAGTATGCGCAACTCGCGTTGCCGTAGACCGTCACATTCGCCATGCGTCAGTGCTTCTTGCTTTTCGTCTTCTTGCCGGTGACGACCGGCAGCCCCGCCTGACTCCAACCGTTCATGCCGCCCTTGAGGCTGTAAACACTTTCGAA